>JAGPFR010000029.1 GCA_018056425.1 Lachnospiraceae bacterium | reverse complement strand
CTTACGGCGACATCCGTATAGAATGCCATGTGGGATGTAAGAAGCACGTTGGGATAGGATTTAAGAACAGCCATGTCATGGTTATCCAGAATATCCCCTTTTCTGTCAAGGTAATAAAGACCGTCTCCATGCTCTATCGTGTCAAGACCGGCAAATCCGATCTTACCCGATTCGATCCCATCTATCATGGCCTGAGTATCAACGAGCATTCCTCTGGCACAGTTAATGATCATGACGCCGTCCTTCATCATTGCAATCTGATCCCTGCCTATCATATGATAGTTTGCTTCAAGACCCGGCACATGGAGTGAAATGATGTCACATTTTTTATATATGGTTTCAAGATCTGTATACTCCGCGTATTTAGCCGCAGAATCATTCTGTCTGATGTCATAACAAAGCATCTTACATCCGAACCCCGAAAGATGCTCTATAACTTTGGTCCCTATCCTTCCTGTTCCGACGATACCTACGGTGCAGTCCTGAATATGTCTTCCGAGTTTTCCTTTCAGGGAATAGTCCTGAATGTTTCCTCTTTCGATAATGGGCATGATCCTGCGAAGCCCCATGAGCATCATCATGATGGAATAATCCGCAACGCCTGTAGGATCATAAGAAATTGATGCGGTACGGATACCGATCTTATGTGCGTACGCATTGTCGATGTGATCGTATCCTATTGTACGCGTGGAGATATATCTGATACCGAGACTCCTGAATTTATCAAGAAGCTCAGGATTCATCGTATTGGTAAGAATACTGAGTGCATCGTACCCTTCACACAAATGCGCATTTTCAAGTGAAGGGTATTCGGATGTAAATCCGTATTCTATCCCCTTCTTCTTACAGATGTCTTCGAAAAATCCCTGCTCGTCATAAGGTCTTAATGAATATGCAAATATCTTCACGTCCGTAGGTCTCCTTTATCCTGTCCGCATTCAGTCTTCGGTTATGATCGCTATGTCATAAGCGGGAAGTGTTATCTTACCCGAACCGAGTTTTATCTTATCCTTAGAAGTGTTAAGAACTCCGCCGAGAACATCATATGACAAATAGCTGTCCGGAATATCTATAACAACCTTCTCCGATGAGAAATTGACAGCTATCAGTACGGGCTCGAACCCATCCGCTTCTTTCAGATACAGAGCGTAATCATCTGAAACAGCGACAACCTCCGTGATCTGTCCTCTTGATATTGCAGGGAAGATCCTTCTGAGTCTTACGGCCTGCCTGTAGTAATAATATATCGAAAGTTCATCCTTAACCTGCTCTTCGTACGATCCGTACTTCATGGCAAAAGAATCCATGTCCGGGGGACCCGCGCACATGCCGGCAGCGGAATGATCGGCTGACCATTGCATAGGCGCACGCTTATTCTCATCCTTGCCGGAGCCCTTCATTCCGAGTTCTTCGCCGTAATATACAAATGCACTTCCGCTCATAAGAAGGTTAAGCGCTCCCGCAAGTTTGACCTTGCTGTCAGCATCTTCTCCGCTGTAGTAGCCTGCGCTTCTTCCCATATCATGATTGGTGTAAAAGGGAGCATTGATGTAATCGGGATTGTACGACAGATAGAGTTCATTTTCGGATATCTGGGAAGTGACAAACCTTTCAGGTGAAACTGTCCCTCTTACGGCACCTGCGATAAGGCCGTCAGAATCAGCGTACGCAAAATCAAACATCGAATCAACGCCGCTCTCATAATACTTGGAGTAATCAGTCTGGGATGCCCAGCCCTCGCATACTATGTATGCATCGGGATCGATCTCCCTGACATCTTCGGCAAATCTTCCGAGAGCCGCGGTGCTGCTTGTCGTGTCATTGGTATAGTAACTTGTTACGGCATCCATTCTGAATCCGTCGCAGCCTTCACCAAGCCAGAATGCAGCGATATCCTTAAACTCCTGCCTTACTTCTTCCGACTCCAGATTAAAGTCAGGCATTCCGCTCCAGAATCTTGCTTCATAGAACCAGTCGGTTCCGGGAACCCTGCTGTATCCTCCGGACTCTTTATCGGTAAAATTGTAATAGTTCAGATATCTGCATTCAGATGCATCGGGTACTTCACCGGGGGCAAGAGATTGCAGATAATCGCACGCCTCTTCAAACCACGGATGCTCAGACGAAGAATGATTCATGACCATGTCATTATAGACGTGAATATTTCTGGCATGGCAGCTTTCTATAAGCGCTTCGTAATCTGCAAGAGTTCCGTACTCGGGGTCTATATTCTTATAATCGGTAACATCATATTTATGATATGTGGGAGAAGGACATACGGGGCTGAGCCATATCGCATCAAATCCCATATCCTCTATGTAATCAAGCTTCGAGATTATTCCCTGAAGGTCACCCACTCCGTCACCGTTACTGTCACAGAAAGAATAAACGAAGATCTCGTAAACAGTTCTGTAATTGTCACCCGATGAATAAAGGTCCTGCGCATCATTGATCTTACTCATCTGAAGCGCACATCCGGTCATGGATAAGACACATGCGGATGCGGTTATAAATGACACCAATTTAGTTATAAAGCCCGTTCTTAATCTGCATTTAAACATGTAATTATTTTATCACAAATGATTCACGCAAAATACTGATTATAAAAATGGACCGAGGTCTGCAGACCCCGGCCCGAAACCTGTCTTGTTTACGTCATCAATTGAGTGCCTTTTTAAGAACCTCAAGGTTATCGGTCATGATGGATAAATATGTAACCCCATTTTTGACGTCGTCCAAAGTTACTGCCTGCATTGAATCGAGAACGCAGATTTCCTGATCCTTATCTGCGGTATTGTCACGGATGGTCTGTGCGATCTTCTGATCATTATTTTCAATTGTCATGATCGACTTGAGGCCGAGTTCATCAACCTTGCCCGCAAGGAAAACAATGGTCTCAAAGCTTGCTTCGCTCTCTGCGGAGCATCCCACAAAAGCAGCGTAATATTTTAAGTTATAATCATCGGTCAGATATCTGAAAGGGAATCTGTCTCCAAATAAAAGAGTATCGAAAGCCGCACCTTCAACCGCCTCTTTGTACTGAGCATCAAGAGCGGAAAGCTGCGCTTTGTATGCATCGTTGTTAGCATGATAAACTGCGGCATTTTCGGAATCTACGGATGAAAGCCCTTCGGTGATGACATCGCAGCAGGCAGCGGCATTTCTGAGAGAAAGCCACACATGCTCATCATATTCTACTTCCTCTTCTTCATCTTCATGCTCATCATGATCTTCGTCCTCGTCGTGATGATGCTCATCCTCTTCCTGCATGCCCTCAACCACCTCTTCCTCTTTGACGCTGTCGCCGAGTACATCGAGGAGATTGATAACTACCATATCTTTGTTAACGGACTCTGCAAGGGCATCTTCCACCCATCCGTCAGATTCTCCGCCTACGTAAATGAAAATGTCGCAATTAGCGATCTTCATGATATCGTCAGCGGTGGGCTGATAGCTGTGAAGATCCACGCCGTTATCAAGGAGCATGGTCACATCCGCTTCAGCCGCTTTATCACCGAGAATCTGCATAACCCAGTCATACTCGGGGAAAATAGTGGTAACGATACGGATCTTGCCGGAAGATGATCCGATACCCTCGGATCCCTGTCCTGCGCAGGCTGTAAGCATAAGTGCGGATATAAGAACCGCAAGAATCTTTGTAAGCATTTTTTTCATAATTCAAAATTCCTCCATGGACATAATACATTTACAGGCTGACCCGGGTATGATCAATCATTCATCCGGATCTTTTCTTCTTGATGCAAAACTGAAAACCATTCCCAATTTTAACCGTGAGCCCCTCTTATGTCAATAGAAATGAAAATCATTTTCAAATTTCCGGGTTAAAAAATCCCCCCCCGGTTCATTTACCGGGGGGGGGAGCACTCTCATTCTTTTTCCATAAAATAGATCCTGGAGGCAAAATCGGGGAAGTGTCTGACTTCGGAATTAAAACCGGTTCCACCGAATGCTGCTTTCAGGTGGACTCCAGAATACATAAGTGCCGAACCCGAAGCATTCAGATCTTCATTCTCCGTATCCATCTTAACGAACTTTGCAACAATGTCGATCAGTAAGCCGTCCTGTTTTAAATGGATGGGGGATGCCGTATTTACCAGATCACCGAACTCTCTTACATCTATCTTAAGTGATCTGTTGTAGAAGTGATATGTGTCGTCCTCATTAAGTCCCCTGGCAAAATAGGTATGGAACTGCGAATTGGGAACAACAAGCTTCTGCATTAAGAAGCCGACCGCTTTCTCTCCGCCATCGCCAACAACGGTCCACTCGGTAAGATTACCCTCGGCATTCGGATCGTTCGATACACCGTTAACGGGAAGTGAACCCGCATTTCGTCCGCGGTAGAACTCTCCGAACTGTAAAACAGGTCTCCACTTTTTATATAGCTCAATCTGCGCCTTTATAGCAGCAAGGTCTTCTTTTTTCATGTCACAGAGATTGCACTCGTATCCGAATACGCCGAAAGCTGCGACATTAAATCTCGTCTCAAGCGATGTCTCGCGAAGGGTCTGATGATTGGGACTTGCGGATACATGTGCCGAAAGAGTCGACATGGGATACCCGTAACTGTAGCCCGTCTGGATTGCAGCCCTGCATACGGGATCCGTATCATCGCTTGCCCAGATCTGAGGGAAGTAACTGAGGATACCGAGGTCGAATCTGTTTCCTCCCGATGCACATCCTTCAAAAAGAATATGGGGAAACTTCTCCGTGAGCCTCTTCAGTACGGAATACAGGCCGCAGATATATCTGTGGAATACTTCTCCCTGCCTTTCTGCGGGAAGGTACTGCGAGTAAACATCCGTATATGTCCTGTTCATATCCCACTTCACATATGAGATATCAGCGGATGAAAAAACCTCGCTTAGTTTATCTACGATGTAATCGCATACTTCGGGATTGGTAAGATCCAGGATTCTCTGCCATCTTCCTTCGGAATGATCTCTTCCGGGAATCTGAATCGCCCAGTCGGGATGTGCTTCATACAATTTGGATTTCTCCGATACCATCTCCGGCTCAACCCAGATACCAAAGCCCATTCCCAGAGCGGTGATCTTATCCGCAAGTGATCTAAGTCCGCCCGGTAACTTCTTAGGATTAACATCCCAGTCGCCGAGACTCGAATGATCGTCGTTTCTTTCACCGAACCATCCGTCGTCCATGACAAGAAGCTCTATTCCGACATCGTGTCCTGCCTTGGCAAGCTTAACAAGTTTCTTCTCATCGATATCGAAATATGCAGCCTCCCAACTGTTTAAGAGAACAGGACGCTCTTTCTTCTTCCACTCTCCTCTTACGACATGTTCGCGGACGAAGCGGTGCATGTGACGGCTCAGTCCGTTGAATCCTTCCGCAGAATATGACATTACCGCTTCGGGTGATTCGAACTTTTCTCCGGCGGCCAGCCTGAATTCAAATCCGTCGGGATTTATTCCGGATATAAATCTCGTCTTTCCGAAAGGAGAAACCTCGGCGCTCTCATAATGATTGCCGCTGTAGATCAGATTGAATCCGTATACATCTCCGAAGTCTTCGCTTGTTACGGCGGGATGGATCATAACAAAAGGATTTGCCCTGTGAGATGATTCTCCGCTTCTTGAGGAATTAACAAACTTGCCTCTTACAAGATGGACCGATGACTTCTGCATCTCCCTTGCCCAGGCACCGCCGAACGATGTAAACGAATAACCCGCGTGGTCAAGATCGATCTGCGTACTCATCAGCCTCTTTAGTACGATCTCCGAATCCGATGTATTTTCCAGTACGGACATTCTGCAGATGCAGTCACAGTCTTCGTATACGTAATAATGAAGATGAAGTTTAATGCCTTTCACCTTCTCGGAAAGCGTAATGCACAGATGCTCGCATTTTCCGCTCTCGTCATATGAAACCGGAAGTGTATCCGACAAAGGCTCCCTGTCATCTATGATAAAACTTTCGAACTGAAAATCGCTTGTCGATGATCCGTCATCGTATCTGATATCCACAAAAGGCTCCCTGAGATCTCCTTTTCCGTAGGAGCTCATTTCAAGTCTTACATCCTCAAGTGAATATCCGCAGTGATCGTTGTCATACACGCATGTATTGCCCGGAGCAAACGCATGCTTTTCGATAAGGGCATCAAGTGCTCCTTCGCCATCTTCTATCCTGATCTTCCGTCCGTAATAAACATGTTCAAGCTGACCCGTAGGGAGCAAAGCCATCGCATATGTCGTTTTAGGAGTATCAAGAACCCATGCATTGTTGTAAATATGACGGATCATAAGCGTCTCCTTATATATTACTGTTTGTTCTTCATTCCCATTGCGATCTCGACGACCTTATATGCGCCGTCATAGATTCCGGACTTCTTGTTGGCAATGATCTGTTTGCTCATATCGTCAAGAAGAGGTGTTCCGAGGAATCTGTCGATCATCTGGAGAGTGTGGGGAATATCCCTGCACTCCAGTGTGCCGTCACCGATCTCCGCAGAATGAATCGCACCCCACATCTCATGTTTTCCGACTCTTCTGATAAAGAGTTTGGGAATGGGATAGAATGCAAGCTCCGAAGGTTTTGTGACAAGCACGTCACTTCCTCTCATGAGAAGATTGGTGCAGTAAACCGCTTCAAAAATATTCTTATGCCAGAAGCCGTGAATTCCTGCAATATCTTTATCGGGATCAAGGATCTTCTGCGCAAACTTTTCGGTATCTTCCCAGTTGTTCATATGCTCGGTACAAAGAGCATTCATTCCCGAGATTTCCTTTTTAAGTTCGTCCCATACATTCTTGTAGTCACCGACATTTACAAAAAGTGTAGCTTTACCCGATCTGATCTGGGGAAGCAGATACTCTATGATTGCAGCAAAGATCTCCTTTTGCGCACCTGCGCCTCCTATGGTAAGAAGAAATCTCATAGGCTTCCCTTCCGCTCTTCTCTTCATCCGCGCCTCGCAGTCGGTTTCGATATTACTTACAAGCTCGTGGTCGATGTAGTGTCCGGTATATTCAAGGGATCCTTCGGGCATGGGACTGCATACCTTATCCTTGTTCATTCCGTTTAAGATGCTGTAACCCATGTATGCGTTGTGACACTGCACCGTATGAACCGCTCCCTCCGCAAAATGAAGAGCCATGGGCCAGTTGTCGGGGATCGCATTTACAACATTTTTCATTCCGGCATGGAGCGCCGCCTGGGCGGGCCATACATGGGTTCCGACAACAGGAATGTCCTTGGGAACATTTCTGTAAACGGGAGCCATGAGCTCTGCGTTTTTCTGATCGGATGCATTGTATGTTATCGCTCTGAATCCTTCATAGTTAACCGGTTCCCATACAAGCTTGTTGAATATGGGATTCTTGGATAGTCTGGATCCAAGTGAATAAAGGTCGTTTTGAGCACCGATAACCTTGGTGCAGGTGGTCTCACCGTATGAATTAAGATCCATCCAGTAGGGAACATATCCCATGGACTTTGCGGCTGATGCAATTGCCATGGAGATACGGTAATGTCCGAATCCCATACGGATATTTCCTACGATGATTCCCTTTTCCATATCCCATTCGAGAGCTTCGGCATTTTGCTCGGGATCGTAATGTGCATTCTTTGACAGATCCCCGACAAGTACATTATTTACTCCGAGACTGTCACCGATATATTTATTCTTCTCTATCCTTACGGGATAATTCTTATCGGAATCATCTCCGAACCTGTTAATGAATTTCTGTTTTGATTTAAGTGCTTTTTTATAATCACGGGAACTTATCTTATTCCCGAATATCGATTTTGATCTGTCGACCATATCATCCTCCTTTGCCGTCACTCTATCTCCTCATCCCAGGGATCCTTAGTCTTCTTTGCTTCGAGCTGCATGGATATCTCGGAAATCTTGGCATCTGTGAGAATGTATTTCTTATAGAAAACAGTAAGAGCAATAATAAGACCGACTACGGGAATAACCGCCATGGTCATCCTGAGACCGAATTTTGATGAAGCGGAAACAGCAAGTGAATAGTCGATCTTCTCAGCTGTATCCTCCACATCCTTCTGAAGATGGTTAATCTGGAGGCAGATAGATGCAGCAAATGCTGCAATGCCGCTTGCAAGCTTTACTACAAATGTCTGCATCGAGAAAATGACACTCTCGTCACGTCTGCCATTTTTAAGTTCGCCGTAGTCAACGGTATTTGCGAGAAATACGGTTGTGATAACCTGAAGAACTCCGTTTGCCGCGAAGATGAAGAATCCGGGTATAAAGAGGATGTATACGGAGCTCATTTTCGTAAACGCAATGGCAAAAAGCGTAACATAACCGGTTACCGCACTGATGATACATACATAGAAGATCTTAACGTTACTTAAGAACTTTCTGAGCAGAGGATAGAACGCCATCATGGAAATGATCTGAACTCCGCCGCCGAACATGTTGAAGAGTGTGTAGCTGTCGCCCCAGGTTACTCCTCCGAAATCATATTTAAAGAAATAGATCACAAGGTTTGAAGTAAGATAGATCGATGTGTTGATCAGAACGATCGCAACAACAACGGTCATTGCCTGATCGTTTGATATCAGCGCTTTGAACATGTCTCCGACCGATGCGGTCTTCATGTCAACAAGGCTCTGCTCCTTAACGGCAACACACGTAATGATGATAAATACAATGAAAAGGATTGCGATTATAAGAGAAAAATACTTAAAACCGACGATCTCTCTTGCAACATCGGAAGCTCCGCTTCCCGCAAAGGTATCACCGAGCATTTTTACGAGCTTAACGGTAAAGATCGTAACGAGTGCACTTCCGACTCCGGCACAGCTTCTTGCAAGAGTGGTGAGTCCTTCTCTTTCTTTACCGCCCTTGGTAAAAGCAGGGATCATTGACCAGTAAGGGATATCCATCATGGTATAGGTAACGCCCCAGAGGATATAGGTTATTGCAGCGTATGCAACAAGTCCCTTTGCATCAAGACTCGGAGGGCATGCGAACATTGCAAACAAAACTACAGCATTGGTTAGTGTTCCGATAAGGAGCCAGGGACGAAATCTTCCCCATCTGGTATGGGTCTTTGCTACGACAACGCCCATGATGGGATCGTTGAACGCATCGAATACTCTCGCAACGAGAAGGATAAATCCCATTGCAACCGAATTAACTCCTAGCAGATCCTGAAAATAATACAGGACATAGCTTGCGGATAGCATGTACACCATGTCTTTGCCTACTGCACCTAAGCCGTATGCCGCCTTTTCGCGTCCCGATAATTTTTTGTTGTCCATATTGCCTCCTTTGATCAAATCTGAGGTGCTCTGTTCACCTTGATATTAAATGTGATTTTGATCTCCCCGGCCTGCATATTGACTATGTGAAGCACCGCTTCCCCTTCTTCTCCGACGGTTTTGATATATGTTCCTCCCATTCCGCCTTTAAGCGAGATCGCGGAAGGTCCGATTATCTTCACGGGACCGTCAGCCCTGAGAAGTACCGGTTCATTAAAGTACGGAATATGATTTCCGTTCTGATCTTCGGCAATGATCCTTACCGCAGCAACATCGTAAGTTTCATTCTCGATAAGCTCGGTCTTATAGCACTCCGCGGTAAGTCTGATCTCTCTTACAACTTCCTTGGTTATGCTCTTTACGACTTCGCCGCCCTTTAATGCATCGAATCTGTAAGTGATCGCATCGCCGCCCCAGTTACCGACATATTTTCCGTAGAGCTGGTTTGCCTGATCCATTGTCATTCTGTAAACGGTGAGGCATTTTGCCGCGATGGCCTTTGCCTTGGGTCCGAGATCATCCATTCCGTACAGTGCATACTGATTGAGAAGGAACTTTACATCCTCAGCCTGTGCGGGTGTGAAATCCTCTCCCTTTCTGATCGCATCGCCCACATAATCATCAACCAGAATGGGACCGTGGGTCAGATACTTGTAAGGTGAATCCGAAGGGAAGAATTCCTTGATGAGTATGTCGTTCTTATACATCTTGACGCTGTCTGCGTTGGTATATATCCACGCTTCTCCGATCCTGCTCTCGGGATGTTCTCCGATATCCATGGATGATGAAAGCTCAAGAACCGGTTCATGGGATCCGAGTGCCGCATATACATAAGCGGCAAGCTTGGGATTTCTGAACATATCGTTAACGCCGTGATAACAGATACGGTCTCCGCTTCCGAAATCTTTGTGCGTATTGTAGTCAAAGAAACACCATCCGAACGAACCTGCGATATCTCCTTCGGAAGCAACTCCGTCAAGGACTTTGGCATGTCTGAGAGAATGTTCTTTCCTGTGATCCTCATCGTCATAGCTCTTGGTGGGATATATATGTCCGCCGTACTCTGTAACGATATAAGGCTTGGTCACGTCGGACGTGACTGCTTTCTTGGGATTGCATCCGTCGGTCTTGCCGCCCGTATGTGAGAAATCGTTAAAGGTATATACATCCTCCAGAAGTTCGCTCTTCTTAAGGAATCTTACGCCTCCGGTCTGTCTCGAGGGATCGAGGCTTCTTGCACAGGAATTGGTCTGCGTATAGAAGTCGTGATCGTCTCCGGACTCATTGATCCTTACGCCCCAGAGAATTATCGACGGATGATTTCTGTACTGAAGAACCATCTCCTTAACATTCTCCACAGCCTGCTTCTTCCAGTCTTCGCCGCCGATATGCTGCCATCCCGGAATCTCTGTAAATACGAGAAGTCCTATCCGGTCACATTCGGAGATGAAAGCCTGTGACTGAGGGTAGTGTGAAGTTCTTACCGCGTTGACACCGAGTTCATCCTTAAGGATCCTTGCATCTTCCGCCTGTACGGAATCCGGCATCGCATATCCCACGTAAGGATAACTCTGGTGACGGTTGAGACCTCTGATAAGATACTTCTCACCGTTTAAATAAAAGCCGTCAGTCTTCCATACCGCGCTTCTTATTCCCGTTGTGACAATCTGCTCATCAAGTATTTTGCCGCCCTTATCAGTAAGTGAAACCCTTACGTCATATAAAACGGGTGCCTCGGGATACCATTTCTCAACTTCGCCGGGATTGCACTCGACTGAGATCGCAGAGCTTTCCGCAGGAAGTTCCCATGATGCGATTTCACGCTCTGCATCATCAGAGCCGTGCTTTTTGATGTACTCTTTTACAACCGTGCCCTCCTGCGTTTCGCCTTCGACATATGCGGTCGTAATAAGTTTGACACTCGTGTCATTAATTTCCGAGTATATGAAAAGTCTCTCCATATGAGCATTGTCATATACATCGAGGTAGACATTTCTGTAGAGTCCGCCATAAGTCATGTAATCGATAACATGACCGAAAGGCGGCTGATCAAGGTCTTCCCTGCTGTCGAGTTTGACAGAGATAAGATTTTCGCATCCGTATTTAAGAAGGGATGAGATGTCTACGGTAAATGCGGTATATCCGCAATAATGCCTTGCAGCCCTGTCGCCGTTTACGTAGACATCGGCATAATGAGCAGCTCCGTCGAATGTGAGCTTGATGCATTTTCCTTCCCAGTCTGCAGGAACATCTATGTGCTTCCTGTAGAGAGTCAGCATCTGGTATTCTGATTCGTCAAAATAATTAAACGGCGTTTCCTTGACAGTGTGGGGAATCCTGACGGTCTCAAATGCCGAGTCGTCATACTCGGGAAAAAGCATTCTGTCTTCATAAACAGTCGTAAACTTCCAATTATCACTTAAATAGAATCTTTCCTTCATTTCGGCCTCCGTTATTTAACCGTGATTCCGTCTACGATAATATCAACGACTTCATTAAGTGCTTCCAGATAACTGATATCGTTTCTGACGAGGATATCTCTTGAGAAAAACTGCTCGAGGGAAGCTTCGAACATCATCTTTACCAGAACAATGTTTACCGATCTGATAACGCCTTCCTTTATACCCTGTTCGATAAGCGAGATCGTAAGATCCCATCCGGTCTCAAGTCTTTCTTCAACCTTTACATATATGTCGGGATATTTCTCACGAAGGATGTACAGCTGGTTCAGATCCACATTCTTATAACTGTCCGGGAGAACTCCGAGGATCTTTCTGATCTTCTCTACGGTTGAAAGCGCGGGATCTTCCACGACTGCCTTCTCACTCTCTTTGATGGAATCGAATACGTAGTCGACCATCGCCATGAAGAGTGTTTTCTTTTCACGATAGACGGTGTAAATGGTCTTCTTGCTCATCCCGAGATGCCTGGCCAGATCGTCCATTGTGAATTTAATTCCTTTTTCACCGTAAACTTCGATACAGCCTTCCAGTATTGTTTTTCTGAGTTTTGCGAGATCCTGCATATTAACCTGCCTTTCGAATCATAAGAAAAACGAAACAGTTACATAATGAAACGCCGATACCGGGAAAGACAAATCGATTAATCCGATACCGGATAATACATCGAAAATAATAAGAAACTATAGGAAACGATTTTTAGTTTTCACGTTTCCATTATAGAATACGGGCTTCCACAGTACAAGAAAACCAATTAACGAATTTAGTTTCCGTCTTTTGTGCAAATCAGCCAACAAAAAAACTCTGTACCGACCTCGGGGATCGGTACAGAGTTCTGAGCCTTATATTTAAGTTTTACCGCTTAGGGCTTACAGCCACATTGCGTATATACCCATTCCGGATACATTGGCATATGCGCTGTCCCAGTCAAATATGCCGAGGCCGACGATGGTTCCTCTTACGGTAATGTTACTGGAGGTGCAATATCCTCCGGGAGCTGATCCCGAATATGCGGTAGCAATACCTGCGTTGGTGTTCTGGGTCTGCCAGAAGAATACTCTGTCGCCGTTTGTATTGGAAGTTCCGGGCTTCTTGAATCTTACATTTGAGAAGTTTGCAAATACGGTATCTCCGTCAATTCTTGCTGCGCCTTCAACAACCGCGCTGAGCTGTCCCTGGAGAAGATTGGTATTTGCAACCTGTCCTACAAGGCTTCCGTTTACATAGAGGTCTACAAGTCCGGTCTGCATATCAAGGACGATCATGATATTGGTAGGAACGCCGAGCTGTGCAAATCCGTGTCTGGTGTAAACCTGTCCGCCGGGAAGGTTATTAACAACGTTCTCTGATAAGTAAACAGTCTTTCCGTTATAGGGCTTTGCTCCGAAGAGGTCATACTGGATACCGAAGCTGATGGCACTTCCGATTCCGTTCTGGAGGGAAATCTTTGCGTGATATCCGGTACCGGTTCCGTCAAGCATTACATCAGCAGAAACTGCTGCGTATCTTGATCCGAGCGAGGAAATGGTAACTCCGGTAGTGGGAGCTGCGGGATTTCCTGCAACGGGAGCGGTTACTGCTGCAGCGCCTGCTGCATTCTCTTCTGCCGCGCTTCCGAATCTGCCTTCTGCCTTACCATAGAGATCATAGTGAAGCTTAAGGACTGCGGGATCGGTTCCGAGTACTGCCACAACATCGGGATATCTCTTAGCATAATATGCTGCATCGAATGTTCCTGCTGCGGTGCTTCCGGTAGCAAGTGAAGGAGCAGCGGCTGAAGGTGCAACCGCAAGTCTTCCCTCTGCCTTACCGCAAAGCTGGTAATGCATGTAGAGCAGATCGGCATTATTTCCGAATACCGCTACTACATCGGGATATGCTGCAGCATAATACTCTGCGTCAAACATGGTTCCGTCAGCCATTTTGACGGGTGCTGCCTGAGCTTCGAAGGCTGATACGCCTATCACAAACAGTGCCGAAGCCATGGCAATTACGAGATTTCTTATAATTCTCATAGAACCCCCTTTCAACACATAAAGGTTAATTTTTTGATAACAGTTATTATACCAAATTCAAGCTTTTCTTTCAATTTAGGGCAGTGACAAAATCGGTATCACTGACAAATGCGGTAAATACGGAAACCACCGTCACTGCTCGAGTTTCATGACCTGCATATCGCCAAGGAGCATCTCGGTCAGAGCCATCAGGTTCTGTTCTTCTTTTTCTACGAGTGTTTCCGGCGTATACAGATAGGTAAATGTAGGCACCTTACCGTTTGCGGAAAAGCTCAGACGTCTCTTATGCTTTGCAAGGATCTCGGGAATCTTGCCGGGATCCACCATGGCATCCGCCTTAAAAGAAAACGTGATCGTTCCCTTTCCGCCTTTAATCTCGGTCATGTAGATATTGTGACCGAGTCTTCTCATGTAAGCCACTCTGAGAAGATTTTCCGCAGACAGAGGGATCTTGCCGAATCTGTCGAGGAGTTCGTCCTTCATATCACCGAGATCGGATTCCTTCTCGATCGAAGCGATCCTCTTATACATATCAAGCTTCTGCTCTTCGTTGAATATATACTCCTGAGGAATATATGCGTCGATGTCGAGGTTTATTACCGTCGAGAAATCATCATATACTTCCTCGCCCTTAAGCCTTCCGACCGCTTCACCGAGCATCTTGCAATACAGATCGTAGCCTACCGCTTCCATATGACCGTGCTGAGTTTTTCCGAGAAGATTACCGGCGCCTCTTATCTCAAGATCTCTGAGCGCGATCCTGTATCCGCTTCCGAGATCCGTAAATTCTCTTACGGCACCCAGTCTCTTCTCCGCGATTTCGGAAAGGATCTTGTTCTTCCTGTACATCAGGAAAGCAAATGCAACTCTCGACGATCTTCCCACACGGCCTCTGAGCTGGTAGAGCTGTGAAAGTCCGAAATTATCGGCATCATATATTATGAGAGTGTTAACGTTCGGAATATCCATACCGGTTTCGATGATGGTCGTGCTTACCAGAACATCGATGTCACCGTTTACAAAATCGTACATGACATCTTCGAGTTCTTTTTCCTTCATCTGACCGTGGGCAAATTCTATCCTCGCATTCGGAAGCATCTCGCGAAGTGCATCGGTATGCTCGGGGATGGTCCTTACATTGTTGTAGAGGTAATATACCTGGCCTCCTCTTGCAAGCTCTCTGCTGATCGCTTCCCTTACCATCTCTTCATTGTATTCGCATACAAATGTCTGGATGGGCTGTCTGTCCGTGGGAGGCTCTTCAAGAAGGCTCATATCCCTTATTCCCGCTAGGCTCATCTCAAGAGTTCTGGGAATGGGCGTTGCGGAGAGGGTCAGTACATCCACATTCTCGCGGAGCTTTTTTATCTTCTCTTTATGCGATACGCCGAATCTCTGCTCCTCGTCTATTATCAGAAGTCCGAGGTCTTTGAATGCAACATCATTCGATAAAAGTCTGTGCGTTCCGATGACTATATCGATAAGTCCTTTTCTCAGATCGTCGATGGTTTTTTTGATCTCCCCAGCGGATCTGAATCTGGAAAGCAGACCTATTCCGACGGGGAAATCCTTCATTCTCTGAGTAAATGTCGCATAATGCTGCTGCGCAAGTATGGTCGTGGGAACAAGGCATGCAACCTGTTTTCCTTCCTGAACTGCCTTGAATGCGGCACGGATCGCAATCTCCGTTTTTCCGAAACCTACATCGCCGCAGATAAGTCTGTCCATTACCTTACCGCTTTCCATGTCGGCTTTGGTATCCCTTATCGCATCAAGCTGATCTTCGGTCTCTTCAAAAGGAAATGTCTCTTCAAATTCCCTCTGCCATACGGTATCGGGTCCGTAGATAAATCCGGGAGACGCCTGTCTCTTTGCATAGAGCTCGACAAGATCTCTTGCGATACCCTCCGCAGATTCCCTTGCCCTTGTCTTGGTCTTCTCCCACTCCTTGCCTCCGAGTCTGTTTACCTTGGGTTTCTTATCGATATCCGCAGAAGCATACTTCTGAACCATATCAAGTTCCGTGGCAAGTACGTACAATACTCCGCCGCCCGAATACTCAAGCTTGATATAATCCTTGACCGAATCTCCCGATGAGATCTTCTCTATCCCTTTATAAACTCCGAGTCCGTATGTCTCGTGAACGACGTAGTCTCCGGGATGCAGATCTTCAAGTGCGGCAATCCTGCTTCCGGTATATGTCGATGATCTCTTCTTCTTTTTCTTCCTGATGCGTCCGCCGAAAATATCATTCTCTGCGATAACCGCAAAACCGAGCATCGGATATTCGAATCCTCTCTCGACATATCCGTGCATAATGGTAATGCTGCCTTCGGGAAAAGAATCCACGGGCTCTTCCGTATATACACAGGGAATTCCGTCCTTCTCCAGTTCCTGACGCATACGGTCAGCTCTTGTTCTCGACTGGGAGAAGATGACAACTCTGTATCCTCTTTTCCTGAATGAAAGAAGATCTTTTTCGAGAAGTTCAGCATTGCCGTTATAGGACTGAACATTTCTTCCGCCGATATCATATTTATATACCGGAGTAAATCCTTCCTTCGAAGAATCAAATACGGAAAGTCCGACAAGTCCGCAGCTTTCCATCTCTTCCAGGATCAGTCCGGTTCCGAATATCAGATCTGCCTGGCCGGGGAGTGCATATCCCTTCTCGAGCCTGGATGTTATGCTTTCCCTGAATTCCATCTCCACGGCTTTGCCCTGACCGATACATCTTACGGGCTCGTCCGCAAAAAATCTCACATCGTCACCGAAGAGTTTTCTGATCCACGCAGGAAAAGAAAGCGTCTCATCCGGATAAAAATACAAAAGATAACTTTCGAGATTAAGCTTTCTGCCTATCTCGGTAAGATCTTCCTTAAGTCTGTTCGCGTCGGCAAGAACTCTTGCGCCTTCTTCGGTCCTGAACTCTTTTTTGAGTTTTGCACTTCTGCTTTCCGCATCTTTCATGATGCGATCAAGACCCTGACCCAGCCTTTCGTCATCCATCAGCATCTCGGACGCGGGATAAACGCTTATGCTCTCAAGCTGTTCGATCGATCTTTGCGAATATGAATCGAATGACCTGATCGATTCTATGTCATCACCCCATACCTCGATCCTGTAAGGGTTATCTTCCGTAAGGTCATAGATGTCTATGATATCTCCGCGGATTGCAAACTGTCCCGGGCTTTGGGCCTGGGCGCATCTTTCATATCCGAGGAAAGTAAGTTTCCGCGCAAGTTTTGAAGAGTCAACGGTTCCGCCGGCTTTCAGATTTATGACAGCCATGTCATTATCAACCGGAAGCTGTCTTGTCATAAGCGCGGCAAAAGTAGTGACCACGGTTACTTCTTCCTTTTCCAGAAGGCCTCTGTAAGTTCTGATACGGTCTCTTATCAGATCGTTACTGTTAATATCCGACTGGAAAAAAATCAGGTCCTTTGCCGGGAAATAATAAGTATTCTCGTCATAGAGCCTGAATTCATCAGCGATCGCTCTCGCACGAAGGTCGTCATATGTCAGGATGATGCGGCATTTAACCTCCCCCGAGATACCTGCTATCAGGTGGAGCTTTTGTGAATCTCCGCATCCCGCGATAGAAACGGTTCCCTTGGGAAGTCTTACGCTGTTTCCCGAAATGATCGTTTTGATATTGTCGATATCCGCCAGTCCCTTTACAGGTTCCAGCAATGCATTATTTTGCTTCATCTTTCTTGGTATTAAATCTCGTCATTGCAAGTTCGGGTCCGTCGGTAACAAGGCACTTTACGGCATCTGCAGCCCTGCTTATCGCTTCATCCATGATCTTCGCATCCTCGGATGAAAATCTGCCGAGCACGTGGCCTACCATATCTCCTCCGGATTCACCGACGCCGACTCTTACTCTGGTAAACGCTTCGCTTCCCATGTGCTGAATAATGTTCTTTAGTCCGTTATGTCCTCCGGCGCTTCCCTTTACGCGGATCCTTATATGACCCGTGGGAAGTGCGACATCATCGGATATAACAATAACGTCGCTTACGCCTTCAAGTTTGTAATAATCGTTCAGTGCCCTTACGGCTTCACCAGACAGGTTCATGTATGTCTGAGGTTTTACCAGTATCACCTTCTCGGTACCTATCATTGCCCTTGCGGTATGTGCCCTGTGTTCTGCCTTCCATGCACCCGCCCCGATATCGAGGTCCCCTGCAAGCCTGGTAATTACATCAAATCCTACATTATGTCTTGTATGTTCATAATCCTTACCCGGATTTCCGAGTCCGACTATCATCTTCATATCATTGATCTCCGTTGTGCGAGAATATGGCTCATTTAAATATCGGGTTATTATTATAGAGTATTTTCAGGCATAAAAAAAGCCCATGACAGCGCCTTTAGCCCTGCCACGGACTTTTTTCTTCCCCCTCATCCAGCTTCTTAGATCAGTCCCTGAATGTTACATAACAAACCGTTCTCTTTGTTCCACCACGACTTTGATCTGTCCCCCCCTCGCCTCTGTGGACTTCTCCGCCGTTTATGGTACTGTGACTTTCAACGATGCAGTTTTCTATGACGGCATTGTCACCAATATAGACATCGTTGAGGATGATGGAATTTCGGATCACGGTATTGTTTCCGATGTAGCTCGATTTAAAGAGGATCGAGTTCTCTACGGTTCCGTTTACTATACATCCGCTCGATACAAGGGAATTCTTAAGGCTTGCGCCCGGATTGTATTTTGCGGGAGGAAGGTCATCAACCTTGGAGTATATGTTCGGATACTGGTTGAAGAAATAATTTCTGATATCGGGATTGAGGAAATCCATATTCGTCTCGAAATAATCCTCAACCGATGCAATGTTCTTCCAGTAAGAAGTGATCTTATATCCGAACATTCTCTTTACATCTTTATACCTGATGATAACGTCTCTTACGAAATCATATCTGTCTTCTTCGGCACACTTCTCGATGACATCGATCAGAAGTCTTCTGCGGATGATATAGATTCCGCAGGAAATGGTCCTGGTCTTGGGCTGAAGAGGTTTCTCTTCAAATCCGACAACTCTCATTTCCTCGTTCATCATTATCGTGCCGTATCTGGACATATCGTAGCCTTCGGGAAGATCCTTGCAGACTACCGTAATATCGGCCTTCTTATCCACGTGATACTCGAGAAGAGCATTGAAATCCATCTTATAAACGCAGTCGCCGGGTGCGATGATGACATAGGGCTCATGGCTTTCCTTGAGGAATCCGAGATTCTGATAGATCGCATCCGCAGTTCCCCTGTACCAGCTGCTGTTGTCACATGTCATGGCAGGTGTCAGGACATAAAGTCCGCCCTGCTTACGTCCGAAGTCCCACCACTTGGATGAGTTCATATGACGATTAAGGCTTCCGGCATTGTACTGTGTAAAGACCGCAACTTTCTGAACATGTGAATTGGACATGTTACTGAGAGTAAAGTCGATACTGCGATAACTGCCCGCAATAGGCATGGCGCAGACCGCTCTCTTTTGCGAAAGCTCAGCCATTCTGTGATTGTTTCCGCCGGCAAGTATTATTCCGATCGCTCTCATATCCTACTCCTTACTCTTCAGCGGTGATAAGGGTTTTTCCGCATCCGAGATAATCATCCTGATAATCTTCCTTGGTGGTCACTCCATATACAACGGAGTTCTTGCCTATTCTCACTCCGTCGGGAATAACGCTCTTTTCTCCGATCGTAACAAGGCCGTCGGTATAGATCTGGGGCGCGGTGTCATTGGGCACTTCTTCACCGAATCCCATTACGACATTGTTTCCGACTTTGACCCTTTCTGCGATGACGCCTTTTGTGATGTCGCATCCTTCACCGATCACGGTTTCGTTCATGATTATCGAATCTCTTATAACCGAGTTCTTACCGATCCTTACACCGCATCCGATAACGGAATTGTAAACCTTGCCGCAGATCTCGCTTCCGACACCGATGATACATTTCGAAACCTCCGATTCGGGGCCGAAATACTGTGGCGGCTGAATATCGCTCTTGGTATAGATCTTCCAATACTCTTCATAGAGATTGAACTCGGGAACTATATCGATGAGCTCCATGTTTGCCTGCCAATATGAATGAAGAGTTCCTACATCCTTCCAGTATGAATTGAATTCATAAGCATATAAGCCGGCGCCCTTATCCCTGCAATAAGGGATTATGTGCTTACCGAAATCAAGGCCGGGAATATCTTTGAGTGCGAGCATCCCCTCACGGAGAGTCTGCCAGTTGAAAATATAGATACCCATCGAAGCCAGATTGGAACGGGGATTCTTGGGCTTTTCCTCAAAGTCGATGATCCTCTTGTCTTCGTCAGTGATCATGATTCCGAATCTGCTTGCTTCCTCAAGAGGTACGGGCATTACGGCGATCGTAAGATCCGCGCCCTTTGCCTTATGGAAATCGAGCATGACCTCGTAGTCCATCTTATAAATATGGTCACCGGAAAGTATAAGGACGTAATCGGGATTGTAATTCTCGATATATTCCATATTCTGGTAAATAGCATTTGCGGTTCCCGAATACCATTCACTTCCCTGAACACTTTCGTAGGGAGGAAGCACACTGACACCGCCTATATTTCTGTCGAGATCCCAGGGAATACCGATGCCGATATGGGAGTTCAGTCTGAGAGGCTGATACTGAGTAAGCACACCGACCGTATCAACACCGGAATTGATACAGTTGGACAAAGGGAAATCTATGATCCTGTATTTTCCTCCGAATGATACGGCGGGCTTAGCGACTTTGGAAGTAAGAACACCAAGCCTCGAACCCTGTCCGCCTGCCAGAAGCATGGCTATCATTTCTTTTTTTACCATGTGTAGAGCCTCCCGCTTCAGTACTTGTAATGCATTTTCCGAAAATTATGAGAATACGTTTTCTTGTAGTACTCATCGAATGTTTTGGCTATTTATATAATGTACTATATCACTATAATCTGAAAAATTGAATAGTTTTCGCTAAAATTATCAAACAATTTATAAAATTTCTCATAATTTACAATATTTTGTGGCTATATGCTTAAATAAACACAATTCGAAACGCTTCTTATAACGAGCGTTTCCAGCCCGCATTCAGGATCAAATTGTCTTGCAAATCCGCATAAATACAGGCTTGCGTTCATATTTGCATCCATGATCTTTTGAATTGTTAACTTCTACATAAATATGGTTGACAATGTATTATTGAAATGTTAACATCATCATCGTTTGAGTTAACAATTTGGAGGCACTACAGAAATGAAAAACAGTAAACTTACACAAACAATATTCATAGGCTTATTTGCGGCACTCATCGCTGTCTGCTCTCAGATACAGATACCCGGTGCGGTCCCCTTTACTCTTCAGACCTTTGCGGTCTTCCTGGCGGGCGGACTCCTCGGAGGAAAACGGGGAACCATATCCGTTATCGTATACATTCTGCTCGGCGCTGTCGGACTTCCCGTATTTGCCGGATTTAAAGGCGGCATCGGAGCACTTATTGGAACAACGGGCGGATATATTATCGGTTTTATCTTCTCAATGCTCGTATTCGTAGTTTTTGAGTTACTGCTTAAGGAAAAGGCCAAAAAAATAATCCCTCTCGGGATTGCAATGGTCATCGGGCTTATCATCTGCTACGCCTTCGGAACGGCATGGTTCATGATCGTTTATACCAATACCAAAGAGCCCATAGGACTTATCACGGCTCTTTCATGGTGCGTATTTCCCTTTATCATTCCCGATATTGTAAAGATCGCACTTGCACTCACACTGACATCGAGACTGAAAAGATTTATACCCTTTTAAAGTTTAAAGTGGGGACGTTTCATTTTTGCCGATAAAAATGAAGCGTCCCCACTTTCTTATCAAAATATAATTTTAATCTTCGTCCCTTCGCCTTCTTTCGCTTCAATAGCGATCTCATGCTCAAGTCTTAGGCACAGCTTTCTGCACAGATATAATCCGATACCGGTGGATGCTCTTCCGGTCCTCCCGTTGGTTCCGGTAAAACCCTTTTCAAAAGCTCTCGGGATTTCCGCAGCCTTCATACCGACTCCGTTATCTTCAAGATTCAGGATCTGTTTTCCGTCTTCTTCCGTCAGATAAAAGGACAATTTCAGATTGCGGTCCGGTGATGCATATTTGATGCTGTTATCAACTATCTGACCTATGATAAATGCAAGCCACTTTCCGTCACTGAGCACCTTCTTATCGCCCTGCAGTTTTCCCATATCTATGGAGGCATGCATGGGGATAAGCGTTTTCCTTCTCCCGGAAATAATGCCTTTGATTATCTCCTCAAGATCAACTTCCCTGATAAAGAAATCTTTCTCGACATTGGAGCTTCTCGCATAAAAAAGAACCTGCTCCACATACCCTTCAAGTCTGTCCAGTTCGCCTGCAATCCCGCTTTCCGATACCGTATCATCACCGTGATTTTCGATGATCATTCTGGATGCGGATATGGGGATCTTGATCTCATGAACCCAGGTCTCGATATAATCCCTGTACTCCTCAGAGCCCCTGCGATATTTCGCAACGTTTTCGCTCATGGATACTTCCGCCTTCTTAAGCACGGACAAAAGGCACTCGCTTTCCTGCGTACCCTGATCTTCCAAAACTTCCGACACAAGATATTTCTTATCCAGCACTTCGATCTTGTCATATGCATCACCGAAGAGATTTTTAAGCTTCCTGTAATCGATATACATACACATAAAACATGAAAATGTACATACAGCCGCGACATAGATCATAAGCGACGATGATCCCTGTATAGTCATCAGCAGGATATCCGTCGTCACTATGATGAACAGGCATGCAAGGACACTCTGTATATGTTCTTTTATATATCTCGGAAAGCTCAATTCAGTATATACCCCATTCCTCTTTTGGTAGTAATGGCACTGCTTATACCTATCTGTTCAAGCTTGCCCTTCAGGCGTGTCATGTTGACCGTAAGAGTATTGTCATCCACGAATGCTTCATTATCCCAAAGCTCTTCCATTATCCTGTCTCTCGAAACGATCTCCCCTTGTCTGGAAACCAGAAGCTTCAGAATATGGAATTCATTCCTGGTAAGTTCCGTCTCTTCTCCGCTCTCGTTTCGTATTTTCCCCTTCGATATATCGAGTGTAAAAATATTACCGCCCGCTGTCTTAACAGACCTCATATCCGATGCGGTTTCAGACGCAGCATAGACTCTTCTGATGACATTTTCGATCCTTGCAAGAAGTATCCTTGTGTTAAAGGGCTTCGGAACAAAATCATCCGCGCCGTTTTGAATACTCATAAGTTCGGTGAGTTCGCTGTTGTCGCTTGTGATCATGATAACTGGAATTTTGCTGCACTCCCTGAAAGCTTTACATATCCTTATTCCGTCAAATCCGGGAAGAGATATATCAAGCAGCAAAAGTGACAGATCCGCTCCTATAAGCAGATCTGTCATCTCATTTTCATTTATTCCGGAATAACTTTCGGGAGTGATAAACTCCGCTTCATATCCGTTTTTTTCAAGAAATAATTTCAATTCGGAACCGATCTTAAGATCATCTTCCAGAATGCCGATCCGGTACATAAGTGCATCTCCATCTTTTTATATACCGACTATTTTTCTACATCCCTCGTAGGTTGTCAAGAAATAACCGCCATATATCAGCACCATTATTATAAGAGACATGATTATCCCCTGTCCCATATTTATCATACCGATAGAGCTCATGAAGTCCTTTACAAATCTTACTCCGAATATGGTATTCAGTACCGCAAGTGCAAGGGGGAACATGTAGAAAGAAAACACTCTTGTAAACAGGGCTTTTTTTCTGTCGGATGTGCTTGCTCCGATATTTTTGAGGATCATGAAATGTGATGCGGAGTCGATGGAATCGGAAAGCATCTTAAGTCCGATGATCGCAGCACCGGATATTACAAATACGATTCCGAGATACAAAACCACAAATACGATAATTACCGTCATACTTATGCTGCTTGATCTTATCTCTTTTTTCGTGGTATAGAAAACATCATCTTCAAGCTCACTCAAAACGGCATCGACATTTTCACCCGCTTCTTCGCTTATATAATTTGCAGCTATGAAATTACTGATATTTTTAAGATTGCAACCGGGTGAATCGATCACGCAATTCGGCAGGACTACTATACCGAGATTGGCTTCCATTCCGGACATGAGTACGCATTCGGGAATGACATGGTCATAAGCGGGAGTAAGTGCCGTGCCGGATACGGTCAGAACATTTCCATCCTCCAGAGCCTTGTTTTCAATGGAGCCCATCATATCAAAATCCAGAATGAATGCATACTGATCATCATCCATCTCAAGTCTGTCACGTCCGTACAGATCCTCAATGAGATTATATTCGGAAAGACGCATGACCCCGACCATGGAATCCCAATTCGCCATTTGGAATGTTTCGGAAGCCTCTTCGATATGATCACCCAGAAGAGTTCTTAAAGTCACTTCATCTCCCTTATAGATGGGAATCGTAAGGTGATCCGATGACCAATCATCAAGCGAAATACCATGTTCCTCGAAAAAGCCTTCCGGATCAAGAGAAAACAGATCCATGGTTATATCCACGGGAGTAAAATTCCCCAGCCTTGCATTTAAATAATTCCTGATGGAAAAACCGGTGGAGAAAAACAAAAGAGCAAGGAATAAAAGAAGGGAAATAACCGCCATGGAAAAGGACGAACTGTTAACTCCTGCGGTGAACTGTCTTACCACAAAAGAATTAAGTCCCTTCGCATAAAATTTTTTGCCGGATGAACATGCCTTTTGCAGGAAGCCCCCTGCGGAGCGGAAAAATAAAAAGGTGCATACAAATCCGATTATGATACATCCGAAAAAAGCATTCCTGCTAAGATATGCTCCGTAAAATCCGATCCTTATCCACGCATATACGAAACCGATCAGAGAAAGTACAAATAATACCAAAGATAAAGTCGAATTTTTCAGAACGGTCTTCTCACTCTTTTTAGCAGCGGTGAGAAGATCAATGAGCTTATTTTTTCTTACGGATCTTTTGTTGAGAAGAAAGATCACCACATATATTCCCGCAAAACAAAGAAGCGTCTTTGCAAGTGCCTCCATGGAAATATCGAATCTGAATCCGGACAGATCCATCACAAACATCTTCGCAACGATCACTGACAGGCACTGGGATAAAACAATCCCGAACAGGATTCCTATCACGAGGGAAAAGGCCCCCACTATACAGGTTTCGTATAAAAGAATCTTTGATACCTTTGAAGGGCTCATTCCAAGAAGCATGTAAATACCGAATTCTTTTTTACGTCTCTTGATCAGGAAATTATTCGCATATATGATGAGCAGTCCGAATATGATTGCAACGGCTACCGAGACCATTCCGATCACAGAGACAAAACTATCAACCGCAACATTCGAAGAGCACATGGCTTCCTTCATGATGCCCTGTGTTCCGACCGCATTGAACATATAGAAAACAGTCACGCCGAGGATCAGAGTGAAGAAATATATGGAATAGTCACTGCGGCTCTTTTTGATATTCCTGCGTGCTATATCAAACGATCTCATCAAGTTCACCTCCGAGAACCGTAGTAACATCAACTATTCTTCTGAAGAAATCTTTTCTGGTCTCATTTTCGTCTTTTACTATCTCTGTGAATATCTTACCGTCCTTTATAAAAAGAATCCGGCCTGCATAGCTTGCGGAAAATGTATCGTGTGTGACCATAAGGATCGTCGAATGTCTTTCGGTGTTTAACCTGCCGAGGCTTTCCATGAGAGCTTTCGATGATTTGGAATCAAGAGCCCCGGTGGGCTCATCCGCAAGCACAAGCTCGGGATCGGTAACAACGGCCCTTGCCGCGGCAACTCTCTGCTTCTGTCCGCCGCTCATTTCATAGGGGAATTTATCCAGAACATCCTCAATCCCCAGAAGTTTTGCGATATCTTCTATCTTCGGATTGATCTTACATGCTTCCTCTCCTCTTACGGAAAGAGCAAGTGCGATATTTTCACGCGCGGTCATGGTATCCAGGAGATTGAAATCCTGAAAAATAAAACCGAGACTTTCCGCACGGAATCTGTCCAGTTCTTTACCTTTGAGAAGTGCGATGTTTTTATCCTTTATAAGAACTCTTCCTGCCGAAAGTGTATCGATGGTTGAAATGCAATTAAGAAGCGTTGTCTTACCGCTTCCGCTGGCACCCATGATACCTACAAATTCTCCTTCGCTTACCGTAAAACTCAGGTCATTAAGTGCAGGAGAGATGTTCCCCTTGTTTCCGTAATACTTCTCTGCATTTTGTACTTCCAGGATAACTGACATTTATTCCTCCGAATACCGGCCTGCAGGTATGTTACCTGCAAGCCTGCTTTTAATTACTTGTTAGTTGGAAGAGCTTGAAGCTGCGCTGACTGCAACTACCACAAGCATTACTTCCATTGCAATGATCGTCTGAAGAGTCTCAACTATAATAGGATTCTTTATTCCCGCTCCTGCATAACCTTCGCTGTCCGCAACAATAAGAGCAGCAAACATCAGTCTGTCGGATTTGCCCATGATCGACATACCCATGCCCTTCTGACTTGCAAGATACTTTTCTGTCTCACAGATTTCTTTTACGAGAGTATCTGCATCCTTATCGCTTCCGATAAGTGCACCGAGAGAAGCAAGTCCGTACTCTCTGCTGTATCTTCTGTGATATGCCTTGAAAGCATTATAGATATCGATAACCCTGGCGGTCTTATCTTCGGGAGAACCCTCCTGAAGAGCAAGAACTTCTGCAAGACCCTGAACCGAATCGGAATGTGCTTTGAATACGGTCTTTAAGATCTTATAGTCGGCTTCGAGCTCTTCTGCAATTTCCTCTACGCTTCTGTCTGTCATCGCAAGACTGATTGCCAGAGGCATATCCTCTCTGCCGGTAAGAACGGGATGTTCTTTTTTCATAACCTTCATGATCTCATTAAACTTAACGATGATCTTGTCTGCATCATTAACGCGTCCTGCATCAACGATATTAACGGCAGCTACGATCATGAAACCGTCATCCATGATACGGCCTTTTTTGATCTTTCCATAGAGAGACACAACATCCTTGATGTACTTCTCGGGATCTGAAGAAAGTGCCATCTTGCTCACAAGGAACAGTCTTTCGTTATTTCTGAAAGGAGAGAATACTCCGGTGTTCTTCTTCAGAATCTTAAGGCAGTTCTTCATGGCATCGATGTCTGCTTCCTTATTTTCCATGGTATAAACCATGCTTGAAAGAACGCTCATGAGATGATAATCCCATATAAATTTCTTATGGATAAGATTCTTATTGGAAGCAAACAGTTCTACTTTTCTCATTACGTTTTCAGTCATGGTACTTTCTCCTCTTAAATAAAAATCAGGTTTATTTCCTGTCTGTGATCATAGATTACCAAAGGCACCGTTTTCGTCACATCGAATTACCTTACAGTTACCTTACATTATTGTAAGGTTTATATGACATTAACATGCAAGCATAATTATCGCATAAAAAAGACGGCAGAGGATAATTCCTCTGCCATCTTTCATATCCGGTTATTAATTACTCCATTTCAAGTTCGCCTGCGTTATATCTGCGGACGATGCTCTGGATCCTCTCGTTGGGATTGAGAAGATCGGAAATAGATGAGTCGTGATTGAGAGTATCGATGATATATGCGATGTACTTGCTCAGATCACAGCTGATGTACCATTCCTTCTCAAGAAGCTCGGGAGTCTGATAGATCAGGTTGGTGGTAAGGACTCTTGAGATAAGTCCCTTCTCGTAAGCTTCATCGAATCTTGACAGGCCTCCGGTGAAAAGACCGAAGGTAGCAAATACGAAGATATTGCCCGCATTTCTCTTCTTGAGCTCTGCAGCAACCTCGAGAACGGAATCTCCGGATGAGATCATGTCATCGATGATGATCATATCCTTGCCTGCAACATCACTTCCGAGGAACTCATGGGAGATGATGGGGTTTCTTCCGTTTACGATCCTTCTGTAATCACGTCTCTTATAGAACATGCCCATATCAAGTCCGAGAACGTTAGCGATATAGATAGCTCTTCTCATTCCTCCCTCATCGGGGGAAATGACCATCATGTGGTCCGCATCGATCTTGAGCCCCTTAACATGCTTTAAGAGACCCTTGATGAACTGATAAGGTGTCTGAACGGTCTCAAATCCGCTGAGGGGAATTGCGTTCTGTACTCTGGGCTCATGTGCATCGAATGTGATGATATTATCAACGCCCATACGTACCAGCTCCTGAAGAGCGATCGCACAGTCGAGTGATTCTCTTGAAGTACGTCTGTCCTGACGGCTCTCATAGAGGAAAGGCATGATAACGGTGATCCTTCTTGCCTTACCGCCTACGGCTGAGATGATCCTCTTAAGATCCTGATAGTGATCATCGGGTGACATGTGATTCTCATGTCCGCAAAGTGAATAAGTCTCTGAATAGTTAAGAACATCAACTAGGATGTAAAGATCGGCACCTCTTACGGATTCAAGGATCTCTCCCCTTCCTTCACCGGAACCGAATCTGGGTACTCTTGCTTTAAGAAGATACGAGTCTCTCTGATATCCCGAAAAAGCAAGCGATCCTTTATGCTCGCTCTCTCTTTCGAAACGCCACTTGACCAGATAAGAGTCAACTTTCTGGGCAAGATTCCTGCATCCGTCGAGGGAAATGATCCCCAGACTTCCTACGGGAATACTTTCAAGATTTCTTTTCTCTTCACGCTTGGGCATATTAATATTCTCCTGTCATAAAACGTTCCTAAGATCAGGACCGTATAATTTCAATATTTCATATGATCCCGTTACCCTGGAGAAAATTCTGTCCGAATAACGGTCCCTCAAGTCCGGCAGTTCCAGATTAGTCGAAATGATCGTGGACTTTCTGGAATTATATCTTTCGTTCAAGATCGTGAAAAGTTCCGTTCCGACAAAAGAATTCGTCATTTCGGAACCAAGGTCATCCATGATAAACAGGTCACAATCATAGATCCTGTCTTTAACATCAACCGCTTCGGTCGCTTTATCCCTTGAAAACTGGGCCTTGGCGAGCGTATCAAACAGCGTGTTGGCACTCATATAGACGACACTGTGATATGTGGCAAGAAGTTCCGAAGCTATACAGCAGCTCAGGAAAGATTTGCCGGTACCTACTGTACCACAAAACAGTATATTTCGGTAGTCCGTATCAAAGGAATCGATAAATCCCCTGCAGTACTCGACCGCTTTATCAAAGTGATCTTTGATATCATCGTCGAATATATCGGTGCGCATTGCAAGAAAGTTGTTTCTCTTAAGGAGTTCGGACATTCCGGACTGCTCCAGAAGTATCTCCGATTCCCTTTTTCTGAAACATTTGCACTTTTCCGCGGGCCCGTCAGATTTTACGATAAATCCGGTATCTTTGCAATAAGGACATGTATAAATCCTGTCCGCATATGAAGGATCCACGCCTGCTGCCTTAACAAGCGTTTCCTTTTCGGCCTTTGCAGCGGCAATTTTGTCCTCTATAGCTTTTGTATCGTTTCCTTTAAGGGCAGCAAAAGCTTTTTCGGTCATCAGATCCATGATCTTAATGTCCGCTTCTCTTATCTCGGGATGCTCGGAATAGACTTTACCCAGTCTTTCGTCGCGAATCCGCTCGTTTTCTATTCTGATGCTGCTGTATTCTTCCTGCAGCTTTTCAATTGCCCCGTTCTGAAGTGCCACCTTTATGCTCCGTTTCAGTTCTTGATGAGTTTTTTCTCAAGTGCTTCAAAATCGTAGTCGGTTCTCTGCGTGAATCTGTTGAACATATTGGAAGAATTGGTTCCGGCCTTCTGTGCATTGCTCTTGGGAGAGCCTGCTGCGGCTTTGTTTTTCACGATATTTTCACCGTGGGCTTTATCAAGATCTTCGATATCTGCAAGATTTCCCACGCCCTTATCCTTCCAGTTCTTCAGGATCTTATCGGCATACTGGAAGCGGTTCTTCTCGGTAGCCATTACGGTCCTGTCGCATGCTTCGAGGATGATCTCGTCCGAAAAGCCGTACTCACCGGTCCATTTGGTTATATAAGAGACTTCTTTGTCGGTGGGCGTATTTCCCGTCTTACCGAGCTGTCTCATGATCTCATAGACTTTCCTGTCATACCTTCCGGGAGCATTTTCCGCCTCCCGGGGAGTGGTAATGCCGCTCTCTTTCCAGGATATCGCAACCTTCTCTATATATCTGAAATCGAACTTGTCTTTAGAAGCACAATATTGGAGGAGGTGATCGAAAAGTTCGTCCGAAAAACCGAGTTCATCGCAGATATAAATAATGGTGCCGATATCCGAGGGTGAAAGAGGCTTTTTCCTGTATTCTTCGGCAAGATAGAAGATGTCTATCCCGTTATCCGAAGCGGTACGGGAAGCTTTAAATTCCCTTACCATGGAAGGTGTATATGAAGGCTTGGCGGGTATCACTGCAGCCTTGTTTTCGGCCTCTGCAACCCTTTCCGCAGCCTTACGCTCGTTTTCGCTGAATACGGTCTGTTTTCCCGGAGATGAAACTATCGTCTGGGGAATGATCAGCGATTGAGGGAGATGTGTGGATTCAACCGAAGGAGCCACACTGTCACTCTTGCACAGATTCTTGAGATGAACGCCGCAAAGCGTACCGTTCTCATCATAATCCAGTTCAAGGATGCCCTTGCTCTGCCAGTATTTAAATGCTCTGAGTACATCCTTCTCGGTGTAATTAAATCTGTCTGCTATGTCCGTTACTGAAGTTTCCAGATTTGCGCTCATCATGCGCGCTGTGTAGAGATATACCTTAAGCTGCGCATCATTTGCATCCGTCATGTACTCGTCGATGAACCTGTTTGAAAGGATCGTCGCATTTATATAACTGTCCTGATAAATTGTTAACTGTGCCAAAAAAGTGACCCCCGTTCGCCGCCTGATCCAAATCAGCGGTAATACCACTTATATCACAAAGGCCGCATCAGCAAAATGGACAAAATGACGATTTATCAGAAACCATGCGGATTTGAGGGTTAGTCACCATATCGGTGGATTAAGTGGATTAAGTGGATAACGGGTGTAAGGTACGCATGAATACTGGATTTAGATATCCACACAATAATTAAATAATCCACGGTATTTTCAATCTCTGATAATTGAAATACCGTGGATATGTGGATAGTTTAGCTCTGAAGTAACGAATCGCCTATTTTATATACATCTCCGGCTCCCATAGTTATCAACATGTCTCCCTCTTGGCAATTTTTTCGGAGGAAGTCCTCAATTTCTTCAAAAGAGGGGAAATAATAACTATCGGTTCCTTTTTTTCTGACGGCCTCTGCCAAAAGCTGTGAACTCATTCCGAGTGTATCGGTCTCTCTGGCAGCATAGATATCGGCCAGCACAACCTTGTCCGCCATACTGAGAACCTCTGCAAAATCATCGAAGAAAGCCTTGGTCCTCGAATATGTATGGGGCTGGAAAACAACCCAGAGCTCCCTGTGCTTTACGGAAAGCGCAGCTTTCATGGTGGCTCTGATCTCGGTGGGATGATGCGCATAATCATCGACAAGCATTACACCGTTTAAGATCCTGCCCTTTTTCTGGAATCTTCTGTCGGTTCCCTCAAAACTGTTCAGTGCCTTGGATACGGCTGTTTCATCCGCTCCCACTGCATCTGCAAATGCACATGCGGCAAGTGCGTTAAGAACGTTGTGCTCACCGGGAACGCCGAGATGGATATGCATCCTGTCTTTGCCGCGAACCTTAAGGTCAAATTCGGGGCATCCCATCTCATCGTAATAGACATTATCCGCGGTGTAATCGGCTTCTTTTCCGCCCGATGCGGTAAGTCCGAATGTTACGACATTACATTCAAGGCCGTCTGTGATATAGCCCGTATCTTCGATTCCCGAATTGATGATAAGTGTTCCGTCCTCGGGAAGAAGCGATGCAAATTTCTTAAAAGAAGCCCTGATGTCATCGAGATCTTTGAAGAAATCCAGATGATCTTCTTCTATATTAAGGATAAGTGCGATATCCGGGAAAAAGTCCAGGAAGCTGTTGGTGTATTCGCATGCTTCGGTAACGAAGTATGTACGTCCGCCGACCCTGATGTTACCGCCGATCGAAGGAAGCATTCCTCCTACGGTAATGGTGGGATCCGTTTCCTGAGCCATGAGGATCTCGCTTATCATTGAAGTCGTTGTGGTCTTGCCGTGCGTTCCGCTTATC
>JAGPFR010000028.1 GCA_018056425.1 Lachnospiraceae bacterium | reverse complement strand
GCAAGTCCCATTTCCTCAAGTTCCTCCGTATGTGAAAAGACTTCTCTGGGCGTATCGTCATAAGCAACCCTGCCATGGTCCATGACGATCACTCTCTCGACATACATCGCAACATCTTCCATGGAATGCGATACGAGAATGATGGTAATGCCCGCCTCTCTGTGTAGTTTTGCAACCATATCAAGGATCTCATATCTTCCGACGGGATCGAGTCCCGCAGTAGGCTCATCAAGTATCAGGAAATCCGGCTTCATCGCAAGAACTCCCGCAATCGCAGCTCTTCTCTTCTGACCTCCGGATAATTCGAATACGGAAGCGTAGTAGAGATCTTCGGGAAAAGCAACCTTCCTGAGCGCATCAAACGCCGCAAGCTCGGTTTCTTTTTTACTCATGCCCATATTCTTCGGGCCGAAGCAAACATCCGCAAATACATCCGTTTCAAAGAGCTGGTGCTCGGGATACTGGAAAACAAGACCGACATGTTTTCTGAGTTCCTTTTTATCGAAATCCTTATCGGATATATCCTGTCCGTTGAAAGAAATGGTACCGGAAGTCGGCTTCATGAGACCGTTTAAATGCTGCATGAGAGTGGACTTGCCGGAACCTGTATGTCCGATAACACCGATAAACTGACCCTCGGGTATGACAAGGGAAACATCGTCCAGAGCCTTTACGGGATGCTCGGTGTCGGCATTATATATTTGACTAATGTGGTCTAGTATCAGCGGCATTTTTGAATTTCTCTTATAAGTTCGTCACAGGTGAGTATTCCGTCGGGGAGGGGAAGGCCTTTCTGCTTAAGTTCCCATGCGATCCTTGTGGGGCCGGGTACATCAAGTCTGAGCCTCGTAAGTGCGGGAACATCTGAGAAAATCTGTCTGGGAGTTCCCTGCATTACAACCTTTCCTTTATCCATTACGAAGATCCTGTCGGCGTGAACAACCTCATCCATGTAATGTGTGATGAGTATGACAGTCATCTTCTCAACATCGTTAAGACCACGAATCGCTCTGATGACTTCTTTTCGTCCGGAAGGATCAAGCATTGCGGTAGGCTCATCGAGAATTATGCATTTGGGATGCATTGCAAGAACTCCTGCGATTGAAACCCTCTGCTTCTGTCCGCCGGAAAGTTTGTTGGGAGACTTCATTCGATAGTCGATCATTCCGACCGCTCTCAAGCTTTCTTCAACTCTTTCCCATATCTCTTTGGTGGGAACACCGAGATTCTCGGGGCCGAATCCTACGTCCTCTTCAACTACCTGTCCGATTATCTGGTTATCGGGATTCTGGAATACCATTCCGGCACTGCTTCTTACATCCCAAAGCTTGCTGTCATCCATGGTATCCATATCGTTGACAAACACCTTACCTTCCGTGGGGTAAAGAATGGCATTTAAATGCTTGGCGAATGTCGATTTACCGGATCCGTTATGTCCGAGTATCCCGACAAATTCTCCCTGCTTTACGTCGATATCGACATGATCAAGCGCAGTCGTGACATCAACGGGATTACCCTCCTCGTCACGCCTGATATACTCAAATACCAATTTGTCCGTCTTTACAATATCCATAGAAATTCATTGTACCTTAATAGGTATGGGCATGCAAGCATCCGCCTTTTCAAATAACGTAATCGGTGGTATTCTTTTACGGATGAAACAATTATTTGATTCCGAAAAATTCAAAAGAATGGTTTTCTTTATCCTGGCGGTCGTTTTCCTGATAGGCCTTCTCAGTTTCTTATCGAGGGTCGGAAATGAGACTCTTACCGATTATGCGGAAAAGAATCCCGAAACCGCTTATGCCGAAACAGACAGCAGCTGGCGGGATGCATATACAACTCAGCCTGCTTCGGATGAACAATAAAAAATCCGGTGGAAATATCCACCGGATTTTAATATGTATGGGATTATACGAGCTCGATGATAACCTGCATAGCTGCATCACCTTTTCTCTGTCCGAGCTTAACGATACGGGTGTATCCGCCGTTACGATTAGCATACTTAGGTGCGATCTCATCGAAGAGCTTGTTGCAAAGGTCGATCTCCTTAACGGATTTCTTTCTGCCCTTGTTCTCGGTTGCTACTTCGGTAACAGGATAGAGAACCTTGAGCATCTGACGTCTTGCGTGAAGTCTTGAAGGCTTATCCTTCTTGATCTCCTTCTCTACTTCGTCGTAAACGGTAACAGTAACACCGTTCTCGATCTTAAGAGCCTTGCCGTTCTCGTCTCTGGTCTTCTCGGAAAGAACCTTTCCGCTCTCCTTGTCAACGATCTGCTTAACTCTCTTTCCGTCCTTATCCTTGCGAGCTACCTTAGCGGTAACCTTAACGGTCTCGAAGTTGTCCTTCTCTCTGACTGCAAGAGCGATGATTCTCTCTGCGATTCTCTGAATCTCCTCAGCCTTAGCTTCGGTAGTGGTGATTCTTCCGTTATTGATAAGTGCGGTAACCTGGTTTCTGAGAAGAGCTTTTCTCTGAGAAGAAGTTCTTCCGAGTTTTCTGTAATGTACTGCCATTTTATTTTCCTTTCTGTAATACGGAGTCCGGGAAACGTGCCTTGTGGTCTTACCATTTCAGGGACTTTGACCCGTATACCTGACGCGGGGACGAACTCATCGGCTTTACCGTCCCGACGTATATGTTGATTAGTTCTCTGAAGACTTGAATCCGAGCTTAAGCTCTTCGAGTTTGAGCTGGATCTCATCAAGGGATTTCTTGCCGAGGTTTCTTACCTTCATCATATCGTCAACAGACATCTCACAGAGCTCTGCAACGGTATTGATGCCGGCACGCTTGAGGCAATTGAAAGATCTGACTGAAAGCTCAAGTTCCTCGATGCTCATTCCGTCAGCAGTTCCGGTGATATGCTCCTCAGTGGGCTTTACAAGGAACTCTGCATCAATTGCTCTCTCGGACAGATCGATGAAGAGTCCGAGGTGCTCGGAAAGAACCTTAGCTGCCAGGCTGACAGCTTCTTCGGGGGTCATTGTTCCGTTGGTATATACATCAAGTGTAAGCTTGTCGTAATCAGTGCTCTGACCTACACGGGTGTTCTCAACGGTAGCATTTACTCTCTCAATGGGAGTGTAGATAGCATCAACAGCGATGGTTCCGATGTTGTGATCACCGGGACGAAGTCTGTCAGCTCCTACATATCCTCTTCCTGCGGTAACGGTAAGCTCCATGTAAAGCTTAGCATTCTTGCCGCAGAGAGTTGCGATGACCTGATCGGGATTAGCGATCTCGATATCAGAATCATGTCTGATGTCGGATGCTCTTACAACACCTTCGCCACTTGCATCAATGGTCATTACCTTGGGCTCGCCGCTGGTATCACTGTTGCTGATGGCAAGGTTCTTGATGTTGAGTACGATCTCGGTCATGTCTTCCTTAACACCGGGAATGGTGGTGAATTCATGCTGTACGCCTTCAACATAGATCTCGCTTACAGCGAAACCGGGAAGTGAAGAAAGCATGATTCTGCGGAGTGAATTTCCGAGAGTGATGCCGTAGCCTCTCTCAAGAGGCATGATTACAAAACGGCCATATTTCTTATCATCGGACTTTTCAATCTTGATTGAAGGTCTTTCGAAATCTGTCACTTAAATACCCTCCTATAAATTTCCAAATACATTTATGTCGGTTACTGTCCGTTTTTATTACTTGGAATAAAGCTCGACGATAAGCATCTCATCAACAGGGACATCGATCTGCTCTCTGGTGGGAAGGTTCTTAACGGTTCCCTTGAAGTTCGTGGGATCTCCGTCAAGCCACTCGGGAACAAGTCTTCCGCCGGTAACTTCGACGATTTCCTTATATCTGTTAAGAGACTTTGCCTTTTCGGTAAGCTCGATAACGTCTCCAGCCTTTACAAGATATGAAGGGATATTTACCTTCTTGCCGTTAACCATAACATGCTTGTGGCCAACAACCTGTCTTGCCTCGCGGCGGGTTCTTGCAAGTCCGAGACGGAAAACAACATTATCAAGACGGCTCTCGAGCATGGTCATGAGGTTTTCACCGGTCATTCCCTTCATGCGGTCAGCCTTCTCATAATAGTTACGGAAAGGCTTCTCGAGAACGCCGTAGATGAACTTAGCCTTCTGCTTCTCACGAAGCTGGGTGCCATATTCACTTACCTTCTTGCCAACGCGCTGATTCTGACGATTGGACTTCTTGTCATAGCCGAGAACAGCGGGCTCAAGACCGAGTGCTCTGCATCTTTTAAGTACCGGTACACGATTTACTGCCATTTTAATATTCCTTTCTAAATGTTGTTTACAACAACGCGCTATGCGATGCCTTCTTCCAACGTGTTAACAAAAACAAAAAACGATTATACGCGACGTCTCTTGGGAGGTCTGCATCCGTTGTGAGGAACGGGAGTTACGTCGGTGATGGAAAGGACATTAAGTCCTGATGCAGCAAGTGCTCTGATAGCTGCTTCTCTTCCGGTTCCGGGTCCCTTTACAAATACATCCACATCCTTAAGTCCGTGTACAAGAGCTGCCTTGGTAGCGGTCTCAGCAGCAACCTGTGCAGCATAAGGAGTAGATTTCCTTGAACCTCTGAAGCCCAGTCCGCCTGCGCTTGCCCAGCTCAGTGCATTTCCCTGTGCATCCGTAAGAGTAACAATAGTGTTATTGAAGGATGCCTGGATGTGTGCCTGGCCATGTTCAACGTTTTTCTTGACACGCTTTTTAGCGCCTGATTTTGCATCTGCCATGATAAACTAACCTACTTTCTTAAGCTAAATGATTATTTCTTCTTATTTGCAACGGTACGCTTGGGTCCCTTACGGGTTCTAGCGTTGTTCTTGGTGTTCTGTCCACGAACGGGAAGTCCCTTTCTGTGACGTACACCACGGTAGCAGCCAATCTCCTGAAGAGTCTTGATGTTCATTGCAACTTCTCTTCTGAGATCACCTTCGACCATTACTCCCAGTTTGTTGATGGATTCGGTTATCTTCTTAACCTCATCATCGGTAATATCCCTTACTCTGGTATCGGGATTTACACCTGCGTCAGCAAGGATCTTGTTTGACGTGGTTCTTCCGATTCCGTAAATGTAGGTAAGACCGATCTCAATCCTTTTATCTCTGGGGAGATCTACACCTTCGATACGAGCCATTACTAATTCCTCCTAAATGTGATGCCTTATATGCAAAGCATCTGTTTCATGTATACTCCGCGTGGTCATTTTTTTACGCTTCATATACGGTTACCAATTGATTGGGGCTGATGCCCAATCGGACACAAAAGGGTCTCCGATCTTTCCGTTTCCTCCAATATATTATGAAGGAAACAGTATCAAGAAGTAACAGGTGTATATCAACCCTGTACCTGCTTGTGCTTAGGATTCTCGCAGATTATCCTGATGCGTCCTTTTCTCTTGATGACTTTGCACTTTTCGCACATCGGTTTTACTGAACTTCTAACCTTCATCTCAAAGCCCTCCTTTCAAAAAAGACCATTTTCGAATATACCACAAGGAACTCTTTGTGGCAAGAACTTTTTTATATCAACACCCGAAAGATATACATTAGGGGTGAACGATATCCTGTTTTTTTTCCGAAGAGGATTATTTATCTCTCCAGATGATACGTCCCTTGGTAAGATCGTAAGGAGACAGTTCCATGGTGACTTTATCACCGGGAAGTATACGAATAAAATTCTGGCGAAGTCTTCCGCTGATAGTAGCAAGAACCTGATGTCCGTTCTCAAGCTCCACCTTGAACATAGTGTTGGGAAGCTTCTCAACTACAACGCCGCCGATTTCGATCACATCACTTTTTGACATTAATTACTCCTCTTATTAAAACCGTCCGGGATCATTCCTGTCCCAGTTCCTTTTCCTTATCTCCCAAAGAAAGTATCTCGGGATCTCCATCCGTTATCAGGATGGTATTTTCATAATGTGCCGCCCACGATCCGTCGCTTGTTACAACAGTCCAGTCATCTCCGAGAATCTCGATCTCGGGACTTCTCATTGAGATCATGGGTTCTATCGCAAGAGTATTTCCGGCCCTGAGCCTGGGACCGCGCAGTCTTTTACGGTAGTTGGGGATCATCGGATCTTCGTGCATGTCCCTGCCGATTCCGTGTCCTGTAAGTTCTCTTACGATTCCGTAATCCATGCCGGTTTCTTCAATATAAGAAGCAACGGCATTTGATATATCATAAAGTCTGTTTCCCGCCTTTGCAGCTTTCATCGCCGCGAAGAAAGCGGATCTTGTATTCCTGATGAGAAGTTCACATTCGGGGGAGATATCTCCGACTCCCACGGTCCTTGCCGCATCGGAATGCCATCCGTTCAGGAGGATCCCGGCATCGATACTGATTATCTCGCCGTCTTTCAGGATACGGTCCTTACTCGGTATTCCGTGAACAACTTCATCATTTACGGAAGTGCATATGCTTGCGGGGAATCCGTCATAGTTCAGGAAATTGGGTGTTCCGCCAAGTTTCTCGATGAGCTTTTCAGCCTGCTCGTTTAAATATGCCGTCGTCACTCCGGGTTTTATAAGATCCGTGAGTTCATCCAGCATTATGCCGAGCCTTCTGTTGGATTCCCGCATGCACTGTATTTCATTTTCGTTACGAACGGGGATCATCATCCGAGTATAGCTATGATATCTGCAAATACTTCTTTCATGTCCTTGGTTCCGTCAACAGTCTTAAGTACCTTTCTCTCGGTATAGAAATCGATGAGAGGCTGAGTCTGCTCATGATATACCTTAAGTCTGTTCTGAACGGTTTCGGGCTTGTCATCATCACGAAGTACAAGCTCGGATCCGCAGGTATCGCAGATGCCTTCCTTCTTGGGAGGAATATGCTCGATATGATAGGTGGCGCCGCACTTAAGGCATGCACGTCTTCCGCTCATACGGCGAACGATATTCTCATCGGGAACATCAACATTAACTGCGAAATCAATCTTGTCACCAAGATCGTTCAATGCATTCTCAAGAACCTCTGCCTGAGGAATGGTGCGGGGGAAGCCGTCAAGTACATAACCGTTCTTGCAGTCATCCTGAGCCACTCTGTCGAGAAGAATCTTAACAGTGAGCTCATCGGGAACTAGCTTTCCTGCATCCATGTACTCTTTAGCCTGCCTACCGAGTTCGGTTCCGTTCTTAATATTCGCACGGAAGATATCTCCGGTTGATACATGAGGAATGCTGTATTTTTCAGCTATCATTTTAGCCTGGGTACCTTTTCCGGCACCGGGTGCACCGAGCATGATTATCTTCATATGAACCTCGCTTTTTATTTACGCTATTTAACCACTTAAGAGAGATCACACTATTCCCTTTCGGGAAAAGTGCGGTCTCTCCGATTAATAAAACTTTATGTCCTCAGTCGTTGAGGAATCCCTTGTAGTTTCTGACAAGCATCATGGACTCTACCTGCTTGAGTGTCTCAAGGATAACGCTGACGATAATGATAAGGCTTGCGCCCGATGTCGAAACGTTAGCTCCGAATACACCGTTGAATACATGAGGCAGAACCGATACAACAACAAGTCCGACTGCACCGATGAAAATCAGGTAGTTAAGAACACTGTTGAGATAGTCGGAAGTGGGTTTTCCCGGACGGATACCGGGGATGAAACCGCCCTGTCTCTTCAGGTTATCTGCAACCATAAGCGGATTAAAGGTTATGGATGTGTAGAAGTACGAGAAGAATATCAGGAGTCCGACGTAGATCAGAAGACCAATGGAATACTTAAGCTGACCGGGTACACACCAGTTGTTTGAGCTGAGGCACTTCAAAACCTCTCCCCAGAATCCCGAAGGACTCTTTCCGATAAAGGAAATGATGATCACGGGGAACTCAAGCAGTGATGACGCAAATATGATGGGGATCATTCCTGAGGTGTTAACCTTAAGAGGAATATGGGAAGTAGCTCCGCCCACCATTTTGTTACCTGCCATCTTCTTGGCATACTGTACGGGGATCCTTCTCTCACCGCCGTTTAAGAATACAACCATTACGATCATGCCGATGATGATGGCGATGATGATGATCGCTGACAAAACTGCGGTTGCAGGTGCTTTACGCTGAACGAATGATTCGTAAAGCGAAGTGAGATCCTGAGGTATCCTGGAAATGATATTGATGATAAGGACTATCGATATACCGTTTCCGATACCGTGTTCAGTAATCTGCTCGCCGAGCCACATAAGGAATGCGGAACCGGCTGTAAGAGCTACGATACAAGTAATTACGTTGTACCAGGTGTAATGCGTCAGAAGTCCCTGTTTACCAAAGCCGATCGCCATGGCTGTTGACTGGATGATTGCCAGAACAACGGTTACATATCTGGTGATGGCTACCATCTTCTTACGTCCGGCTTCTCCGTCACGCTGCATTTCCTCAAGTTTGGGAATTGCAATCGTGAGGAGCTGGATGATAATCGATGATGTAATGTAGGGATTAATATTCAGTGCTAGGATCGACATCTGCATGAACGATCCGCCTGTTACTGCGTCGAAGAAGCTGAATGCTCCGCTGGTCTGCTCAGCAAACCATTTCGCGAAATACGTCCTGTCAACACCGGGCACAGGAAGCTGCGAACCAATACGGATGACTATCAGCATCAGGAAAGTGAAGATCACGCGCTGCCTGATCTCTTTTACCTTCAACGCATTTTTCAGTGTAGTGAGCATCCGATTACCTCGTTATTATTCAATCACTTCTGCAGTGCCGCCGGCTTTCTCGATCTTTTCTTTAGCTGATGCGGAATAAGCATTAACTTTTACATTGAGCTTCTTGGTAAGCTCGCCGTTTCCGAGAATCTTAACGCCGTCTGCAATCTTACTGATAACGCCCTCGTTCAGAAGAACTTCGGGAGTAACCTCGGTGCCGTTCTCGAATCTCTCGAGTGCACTTACATTGATAGCGATGATCTCAAGTGAATTGCGGTTGGTGAAGCCTCTCTTGGGAATACGTCTGTAGAGAGGCATCTGGCCTCCTTCGAAACCTATTCTGGGAGCTCCGGAACGAGCCTTCTGTCCCTTGTGGCCCTTGCCGGCAGTCTTGCCGTTTCCTGAACCGTGTCCGCGTCCTCTTCTGAAGTTATCGCTCTTTACTGAGCCTGCTGCAGGCTGTAAATTGGACATTTCCATATTACAAGACCCTCCTTATGCTTCTTCGACCTTGACCATGTGAGAGATCAGTCTGACCTGACCCTTGGTAGCGTCATTATCGGGAAGTACTACGGACTGTCCGATCTTACGCAGACCCATGGAGGTTGCTATATTTTTGTTCTTAGGTACCTGTCCGATAAGGGACTTTACCAGAGTTACTTTAACTTTCTTGTCTGCCATTAGTCTCTCCTCCTTATGCCAGAACGTCAGCTACTGCCTTGCCGCGCTTTCTGGCAATCTCTTCAGGGCGCTTAAGCTCTGCGAGGCCTTCGATTGCTGCAAGAACGACATTCTGCTTGTTGTGAGAACCGAGGCACTTGGTACGGATATTTCTAACGCCTGCGAGCTCACATACTATACGGACAGGACCACCTGCGATGATACCGGTTCCTTCGGGAGCCTTCTTAAGAAGAACGTTTGCGCTTCCGTACTGTCCGATAAAATCATGAGGGATGGAATTATTGTCATCAAGGGGAACCTCGATGATATGCTTAACAGCATCTTCCTTGCCCTTACGGATGGCTTCGGGAACTTCCTTAGCTTTGCCAAGTCCGACGCCTACGTGACCGTTTTTGTCACCTACAACTACAAGTGCAGTAAAGCGGGAATTGGAACCGCCCTTTACGACCTTGGTAACTCTCTTGATCGTAACGACCTTATCCTCGAGCTCTAACTGGCTTGCATCTATGATAGTACGCTTCATATTCGTGATCATCCTTTCTTAGAATTCCAGGCCAGCTTCTCTGGCTGCCTCTGCTAATGCTGCGACCTTGCCCTGGTATATAAAGCCGCCTCTGTCGAATACGACTTCCTTGATACCCTTTTCAAGAGCACGCTTTGCGATCACAGTGCCGACATAGGCAGCTGCTTCTACGTTATCTGTCTGCTCAAGCTCTCCCTTGATCTCCTTCTCCATGGTGGATGCGGAAACAAGAGTCTTGCCTTCTACGTCATCGATAATTTGAGCAGACATGTGGCTGTTGCTTCTGAAAACTGCAAGGCGGGGACGCTCTGCGGTTCCTTTGAAGCGGTTACGAATTCTATCGTGCTTCTTAGCACGTACATCCTGTCTTGATACTTTGCTAACCATCTTCACACTCTCCTTATCGTGATTTACTTCTTACCGGTCTTACCAACCTTGCGGCGGATAGTTTCATCAGCGTACTTGATTCCCTTGCCCTTATAAGGCTCAGGTCTTCTCTTGTCGCGGATAACTGCTGCAAGCTGTCCGACCTTCTCTTTATCGATACCTTTAACGGTGATGATATTTCCGTCGACTACAGTCTCAACACCTTCGGGATCTTCCATCTCTACGGGATGTGAATATCCGAGGTTGAGGGTAAGCTTCTTACCCTGCTTAGCTGCTCTGTAACCTACACCGTTGATCTCAAGCTTCTTCTCAAAGCCGTCGGTAACACCAACGATCATGTTGTTGAGAAGAGTTCTTGAAAGACCGTGAAGGGATCTGTTCTTCTTAAGATCGTTAGGTCTTGAAACGGTGATCTCACCATTCTCCTGCTCGATCTTCATCTCCGCGGGAAATACTCTCTCGAGAGTTCCCTTGGGGCCTTTTACAGTCACTTTATTATTTTCTGCTACCTCTACGGTTACTCCCGCAGGGACAGCGATTGGCATTTTACCGATTCGTGACATAATGCCCGTACCTCCTTGAAATATATGAATTAACGATTACCAAATGAATGCAAGAACTTCGCCGCCGATCTTCTTCTCACGTGCCTGCTTGTCGGTAAGCACACCCTGGTTGGTAGAGATGATAGCGGTGCCGAGTCCGCCGAGAACCTTGGGAAGCTCATCTCCGCCGGCATAAACTCTGAGGCCGGGCTTGGAGATTCTCTTGATTCCGGAGATGACTCTCTCGTTCTTATTGTTATTGTACTTCAGGAAGATACGGATATCTTTGAAAGAACCGTTCTCAACCATCTCGTACTTAGCAACATATCCCTCGTCAACGAGGATGTCTGCTATAGCCAGCTTCATGCGAGAGCTGGGGATATCTACTGTATCATGCTTTGCAGTGTTAGCATTACGGATTCTTGTAAGCATATCTGCAATAGGATCACTCATTGTCATTGCGCTTTTCCTCCTTTACCAAGATGCCTTCTTGACTCCGGGAATCTCGCCCTTGTAAGCGAGCTCACGGAAGCAAACTCTGCAGATGCCATACTTCTTAAGCACGGAGTGAGGACGGCCGCAAATCTTGCAACGGGTATAAGCCTGGGTAGAGAACTTAGGCTTGCGCTGCTGTTTGACCTTCATGGATAATTTAGCCATTTAAACTTTTCCTCCCTATTATTTAGCAAAAGGCATATTAAACAGGGTGAGAAGCTCTCTGGCCTCTTCGTCTGTCTTTGCCGTTGTTACGAAGATGATGTCCATTCCGCGAACCTTGTCGATCTTATCGAACTCGATCTCAGGGAAAATGAACTGCTCCTTGATGCCGAGTGCATAGTTGCCTCTGCCGTCGAAGCTGTTGGGGTTGACTCCTCTGAAGTCACGGACACGGGGAAGAGCAAGATTTACAAGTCTGTCAAGGAACTCATACATCTTCTCGCCGCGAAGGGTAACCTTACATCCGATGTTCATTCCCTCACGGATCTTGAAGTTTGCGATTGAGTTCTTAGCCTTGGTAAGAACTGCCTTCTGTCCGGTTATAGTCTCGAGATCTGCTACTGCGCTCTCAAGGGCCTTGGGATTCTCCTTAGCCTCGCCGACACCCATGTTGATGACGATCTTGTCGAGCTTGGGAACCTGCATTACGTTCTCATAGCCGAACTTCTTGGTGAGTGCGGGAACGATCTCTGCTTTATACTGATCCTTAAGTCTGCTCACTTAATGTTTCCTCCTTCCCGTTATTTGGTCTTATCGAATACTACATCGATAACTTTGCCGGTAGACTTTGCAACTCTGGACTTCTTTACAACCTTGCCCTGGTCGTTTTTCTCTACCTGAAAACCAACACGGGTTTTCTTACCGTCAACGACGAGCATGACGTTGGATATATCAATGGGAGCTTCCATTTCGCTGATGCCGCCATTGGGATTGCTCTGTGAGGGCTTTGCATGCTTTGTTACCATGTTAAGTCCTTCTACGATAACTCTGCCGTTCTTGACATCGACCGATTTGATCTTGCCCTGCTGGCCCTTATCTTTGCCTGCGATGATCTCTACTGTATCACCCTTTTTAACTTTAAGCATTTATGAGGCCCTCCTTATAATACTTCGGGAGCAAGTGAAACGATCTTCATGAACTTCTTCTCACGAAGCTCTCTTGCTACCGGTCCGAAAATACGGGTTCCTGTGGGAGTCTTGTCTTCCTTGATGATTACAGCTGCGTTCTCATCAAACTTGATGTAGGAACCGTCCTTACGACGAGCGCCCTTAACGGTACGAACTACAACTGCCTTAACTACATCACCCTTTTTAACAACGCCTCCGGGTGTTGCGTCCTTAACGGAAGCAACAATGATATCGCCGATGTTGGCATATCTTCTGGTAGATCCGCCCATTACGCGGATGCAAAGGAGTTCCTTGGCACCGGTATTGTCAGCTACCTTAAGTCTTGTTTCCTGCTGTACCATAGCTTCCTCCTTACTTTGCTCTCTCTACGATCTCGACCAGTCTCCATCTCTTATCCTTGGAAAGGGGTCTGGTCTCCATGACGCGGACGGTATCGCCTACCTTGCACTCGTTGTTCTCGTCATGAGCCTTGAGCTTATATGTTCTCTTAACGACCTTGTTGTAAAGAGGATGATTAACGCGCTCCTCAATGGCAACTACGATCGTTTTGTCCATTTTGTCACTGGTAACCTTACCGGTTCTTACCTTGCGCAAATTTCTTTCTTCCACTGCCGTTGTCCTTTCATTAAGCATTAGCCTTAGCGGTAAGTGCGGTCTGAATACGTGCGATATTCTTTCTTACTTCCGTTATTCTGGCTGTGTTGTCAAGCTGGTTGGTTGCATTCTGGAATCTCAGGTTGAACAGTTCCTTTTTGGCATCCGTGAGCTCCTGCTTAAGGGCTTCAACGCTCTTTGCCTGAAGTTCTTCATTAAACTTTGCTGATTTCATTACTGCTCACCGCCTTCCTGCTCCTTGGTGACGATCTTGCACTTGCAAGGAAGCTTCTGAGATGCGAGTCTGAGAGCTTCTCTGGCTGCTTCCTCAGATACTCCGCCAATCTCGAACAATACTCTTCCGGGCTTAACAACTGCTACCCAATACTCAACGGTTCCTTTTCCTGAACCCATTCTGGTTTCAGCGGGCTTAGCCGTTACAGGCTTATCGGGGAAAATCTTGATCCAAACCTGTCCTTCACGCTTGGTGTATCTGGTGAGAGCGACACGGGCTGCTTCGATCTGGTTTGACTTGATCCAACAAGGCTCGGTAGCTGCAAGACCAAACTCACCGTATGCTACCTTGTTTCCTCTGGAAATCTTTCCTGCCATGCTACCGCGGAACTGCTTGCGGTGCTTGACTCTCTTAGGCATTAACATTATGCTTCGCTCCCTTCCGAGTTAGCGTTTCCCTTAACGGGAAGTACTTCACCCTTATAAATCCATACCTTTACTCCTACTTTTCCGTAAGTAGTATCGGCTTCTGCAAATCCATAGTCGATATCAGCTCTGAGAGTCTGAAGAGGAATGGTTCCCTCGCTGTAGAACTCAGTACGAGCGATATCTGCTCCGCCAAGTCTTCCTGCACAGGAAGCCTTGATTCCGAGAGCACCTGCCTTCATGGTTCTGCCCATGCAGGACTTCATAGCACGACGATAAGATACACGGTTCTCAAGCTGCTGAGCGATGTTCTCTGCTACAAGCTGAGCATCACGATCCGGACGCTTGATCTCGGTGATATCCATCTTGACCTTCTTGCCGGTCATCTTCTCGATCTCAGCACGGGTCTTGTCGATCTCAGTGCCGCCCTTACCGATGATAACACCGGGCTTTGCGGTGAAAACGATGACTCTGATACGATCGGAAGCACGCTCGATCTCAATCTTGGAAACTCCTGCGGAAGCAAGCTTCTTCTTGAGATACTTACGAATATTGTAATCTTCGACGAGATAATCTGAGAAATCAGCATCGGATGCATACCATCTTGAATCCCAGTCTTTAATAACGCCGACTCTAAGTCCATGAGGATTAACTTTCTGTCCCATTTTGCTTTATAAGCTCCTTTCCTTATTTCTTCTCGTCAAGCACGATTGTAATGTTGCTCATCCTCTTAAGGATTCTGTAAGCTCTGCCCTGTGCCCTGGGTCTTACTCTCTTCATGGTAGGTCCCTGGTTGGCATAGCACTCAGCAACATAGAGGTTCTCGGGATTGAGTCCCTGATTGTTCTCTGCATTGGCGATTGCTGAAGCAAGAAGCTTTTTAATAATCTGTGAACCATATCTGGGGTTGTACTCCAGAATAGCCATAGCGGTCTGTACATCCTTTCCGCGGATCGCATCAAGCACGAAGCATGCCTTCTGTACTGAAATGCGAGCGTAAGAAAGCTTTGCTGAAGGTCTTAAATCCTTCTGCTCGTTTCTCTCTCTCTTAATTTGAGATCTATGTCCTTTAGCCATAGATATTTACTCCTTTCAAAACAGTAAGCGGGGCTTATGATGCGGATGTTTTCTTAGCATCGCCCGCGTGGCCTCTGTATGTACGTGTTGCCACGAACTCGCCGAGCTTGTGTCCGACCATGTCCTCAGTGATATATACGGGAACATGCTTACGTCCGTCGTGTACGGCGATCGTATGTCCGACAAAAGAAGGGAAAATCGTGGATCTGCGGGACCAGGTCTTGATAACCGACTTGTTTCCCGACTCATTCATTGCGTCCACCTTCTTGAGCAGGCTTGCGTCTGCGAAAGGTCCTTTTTTTAATGATCTGCCCATTTTATCCTCCTACCTTACTTCAGTGTCTTGCCGTCACGTCTTCTGACGATCAACTTGCTGGAAGCCTTCTTCTTCTTTCTGGTCTTGAGACCAAGAGCAGGCTTGCCCCAAGGGGTGCCGGGTCCGGGACGACCGATTCCGGTCTTACCTTCACCACCGCCGTGAGGATGATCGTTGGGGTTCATGACTGATCCTCTTACGGTAGGACGGATGCCCATATGGCGCTTACGTCCGGCTTTTCCGAGTTTAACAAGATTGTGATCTACATTTCCGATGATTCCGATTGTTGCTCTGCAATTGATGGGAACCATTCTCATCTCGCCTGAAGGAAGTCTTAAGGTTGCGTACTTTCCTTCTTTTGCTACGAGCTGTGCTCCGGTACCTGCGCTGCGGACCATCTGTCCGCCCTTGCCGGGATAGAGCTCAATGTTGTGAACCATGGTACCTACGGGTACGAGCTCGAGAGGAAGGCAGTTACCTACTCTTACCTCGGCGTTAGCGCCGCTCATAACCTTCATACCGTCTGTAAGTCCCTGAGGAGCAAGGATGTATGCCTTCTCTCCGTCCTCATAGCAGATAAGCGCGATATTTGCGGTTCTGTTGGGATCGTACTCGATTCCGATTACTCTTGCAGGAATGTCATCCTTAAGTCTTCTGAAATCGATCTGTCTGTACTTTACTTTATTTCCGCCGCCCTTATGACGAACGGTGATCTTACCCTGGCTGTTACGTCCTGCGTTCTTCTTCTTGTTGCTGATGAGGCTCTTCTCGGGAGTCTTCTTGGTGATCTCAGCGAAGTCAGAACCTGTCATGTTTCTTCTGGACGCTGTATAGGGCTTGTAAGTCTTAATACCCATTTTTCAGTTCTCCTTTTTCTAAACTATCCGGACCTTGGTCCGTTTGCACAGACTGCGTATATTCGTTTGGGTTATCACGCTGCCTGTATACTCTTCAAGGACGAATTATAATCCGCTGTAGATCTCAATGTCCTTGCTGTCATCAGTGAGCCATACGATCGCTTTCTTGGTCTTAGCGGTCTCACCAACGGTGCGGCCTCTTCTCTTGGTCTTTCCATCGAGGTTGATGGTGTTGACTCTCTTAACCTTGGCGCCGTCGAACATCTTCTCGACAGCTTCCTTGATCTGGCTCTTGTTTGATTCGGGATGTACGAGGAATGTGTACTTCTTCTCGGCCATTCCGCTCATGCTCTTCTCGGTGATCACGGGCTTAAGGATCACGTCATAAAACTTAATGTCAGCCATTATGCGTACACCTCCTCAATCTTACTAAGTGCATCTTTGGTAAGTACGAGCTTTCCTGCGGAAAGGATGTCATAAACATTGATTGCGTTTACAACCTCGGTATTTACGTCAGCCATGTTTCTGGCGCTGAGCACTACATTCTGGTCATTGTCTGCAAGGACTACAAGTCCCTTCTCGACATTAAGGTTCTTCATAACCTTTGCGAACTCTTTGGTAGCGATCTCATCGAGCTTAAGCTCATCAACAACTACGAGTGCATCGTTCTGAACCTTATCGGTAAGCACGCTCTTAAGAGCTGCCTGCTTCTCCTTCTTGTTGAGCTTGAAGGAATAATCTCTGGGGGTGGGAGCAAAAACAACTCCGCCGCCGGTCCACTGAGGAGCTCTGATGGATCCCTGTCTTGCATGACCGGTTCCCTTCTGTCTCCAGGGCTTACGTCCGCCGCCTGATACTTCAGAACGAGTCTTAGCCTTCTGTGTTCCCTGTCTGTTATTGGCAAGCTGCTGAAGTACAGCCATGTGTACGAGATGCTCGTTAATTTCAACTCCGAAGATTGAATCGCTAAGCTCGGTGGTACCGACTTCCTTGCCTTCCATATTGTATACGGATACTTTTGCCATTTCTATCTGTCCTCCTTTCGCCGCGATCAAACTTCTGCGATGGTAGTCTCTTTGATGGTGACGAGAGCATTCTTTGCTCCGGGTACTGCGCCCTTAACAAGAATGAGATTCTTCTCAGCATCAACTCTGACTATCTCGAGGTTCTGTACTGTTGCATTGACGCTTCCCATGTGTCCGGGCATTCCCTTTCCCTTGAAAACTCTTGAAGGGGATGAACAAGCGCCGTTTGATCCCTGATGTCTGTGGAACTTGGAACCGTGCTTCATGGGTCCTCTGTGCTGGCCGAGTCTCTTGACTGCACCCTGGAAGCCTTTTCCCTTGGTGATCGCAGATGCGTCGATGTGATCTCCGTTTGCGAAGATGTCTGCCTTGATCTCATCGCCTACATTGTATTCAGCGCTGTTCTCAAAACGGAACTCTCTGACGTATCTCTTGGAAGTGGTGCCGGCCTTCTTGAAATGTCCTGCTTCAGCCTTGGTTGCACCATTTCTGTGTGCGATCTTCTTATCGCCCTTGCCGTCCTTCTCAACAACCTTGTCCTTCATATCGACAAAGCCGACCTGGACTGCTTCATAGCCGTCGTTCTCTGCAGTCTTAACCTGAGTTACTACGCAGGGACCTGCCTGAAGTACGGTAACGGGGATAAGCTCTCCGTTATCTGCAAAGATCTGAGTCATTCCGACCTTTGTTGTAAGTATTGCCTTTTTCATTTCCTTTTCCTCTCTTAATCAGTGCCCGGGCCTTATGGCACATAATTGTCTACATATTGGACCGCTTTCGCGTTCGTGTATAGTAGAGATTGTTTTCGTTACTTGCCTTATTTGTTGAGCATCTTGAGATCGATGAAGACACCGGCAGGCATCTCAAGGCGCTGTAAGGACTCGATGGTACCGGGAGTAGGAGCGGAAATGTCGATAAGTCTCTTGTGGGTTCTCTGCTCGAACTGCTCTCTGGAATCCTTATACTTATGAGTTGCACGAAGAATGGTAACTACCTCTTTCTTGGTAGGAAGGGGCACAGGTCCGGAAACCTTAGAGCCGTTCTTCTTAGCAGTCTCGATGATCTTTGCTGCGGATGCATCAACGAGTTCGTGCTCATAAGCCTTAAGTGTAATTCTCATTACTGATTTTGCCATAAAAAAAGTCGCCTCCTTTTCGCGATTTCGCAGGATCTCCTTTTATTAGAAGTTATCCCGCAATCTTGCGACAAGCGGTGACTGTACACTTGCCCGTGTGTTTCCTACCCGCTTACGCGGACGAAACCTTGGCCCCGGTTCCTTTGCAGGCCACACGTCGTTTCTGCCTGAGGCAGACTGTAATGGTACAGTGACTTGTCGTCAGTTTTGTAACTTGACATTCGCTCCGCGGAAAAACCAGGTTCGGATGTTTCCTTACCTGCAACCTCACGCTTCACAGCTATCACGTCACAGCATTTGATATCATACACACCTTTTATAATAAATGCAACAAAAATTTTTAATTTTTTTCAGTAAAATTTTTTTGCAACAAAAAGATGCTATATCTGGTGGTCATTTACGCCTGCTGCCACAACTTTTCTAAGCTTCCCATCTTCCGCTTGCGCCGCAGGGAAGAACCAGATCCGTTCCGGACACGGGAAGTCCCACCTCGTCGGACTCACATTTTCCTCCGAACTTCGGAGTAATGAGCTTTCCCATCATATGATCCAGAACTCCCGCCTGAAGTCCCGTGGTATAGGAATTAATTAAGAAGAAAAGCGGTCTGTCTGACAGAAGCTGAACGCAGTTTTCCAGAAAAGGCCATATGCTTTCTTCAATCTTCCATATCTCGCCCTTGGGTCCTCTTCCGTATGAAGGAGGATCCATTATTATTCCGTCGTACTTATTGCCGCGTCTGATCTCGCGCTCTACAAATTTACCGCAGTCATCCACAAGCCATCTTACGGGTCTGTCCGAAAGCCCGCTTGAAGCAGCATTTTCTTTGGCCCAGCCAACCATTCCTTTTGAAGCGTCAACATGGGTTACACTCGCACCTGCTGCCAGAGCAGCCATGGTGGCTCCGCCGGTATATGCAAACAGATTAAGCACCTTAACCGGATCGCCTTCCGATCTTTTTTCAACTTCCTTCTTTATTATAGAAGAAGTCCATTCCCAGTTTGCCGCCTGCTCGGGAAAAACTCCCGTGTGCTTGAACGCAAAAGGCTTCAGATTAAAAGACAGCTTTTCGTGGATACTATTCAGATCGTAAGAGATGCTCCACTCATTGGGAAGGCCTTTAAACTCCCACTCGCCTCCGCCCTTGGAGGACCTGTGGTAGTGTCCGTCATTATTTTTCCAGCCGGGATGTTTATGGTCACACTTCCAGATAACCTGGGGATCGGGTCTTACAAGGATATAATCCCCCCATCTCTCAAGCTTCTCCCCGTTTCCGGTATCAAGTACTTCATAATCTTTCCAATTACTTGCTATGTACATAATTCTCCCAGGCTTCTTTCATGCCTTCATTAATATCTGTATATTTAAAACCCGTCTTTTCAAGTTCGCTTCCGTCATACCTCTCGGATTCAGCCCTGACTACGGGATACGGGAACGGTACCTGCTGCATAAACGCTTCCTCAGGTGTTATGCCTATAACTTCGAAACCGGTCCCGGTAACTTCCTTAAGGATACCTGTAAAATCTTCATATGTATATGTACAGGAGGAAGTTACGTTAAACGCCTTTCCGGCAAAAGAAACCGAGGTACATGCTTCAATCGCAGCTCTTGCAACATCCGATACGCTGACCATCTGGAAGAATCCGTCCGACGGCTTTGGCTCAAGTATCTGTCCGGCAGCGCTTATCCATTTAAAATAGATGTTTTCCCTGGGCGCGTAATTCCCGGGTCCGTAAATGATCGACGGTCTCAGCACACATCTGTCGGGGAAAGCTTCGATTTCTTTTTCAAGAGATACTTTTCCTAATATATATGCGCCGGCTTCCCCTCCGAAATCCCTGGTCTCAAAAGGGCTGCTTTCATCAAGCAGTTTCCCGGTGCCTCTTTCATATACATCAACGGTGCTTATAAATACATATCTTCCGGTCCTGTCACCGAGAGCATCCTTTATGCGGAGTATATCTCCCTTTTCATATGCGCAGAAATCAACCGTAGCACCGAACTGCCCGGTGATCTTCGTAAGATCTTCCGGTATGCTTCTGTCGCCCCTTATCTCAGAGACTCCTTCCATATTAAGAGGTCTGTTACCGCGATTAAAGACCGTGACATTATGTCCGGCCGAAACGGCGAGTTTTACAAATCTGTATCCCAGAAAATAACTTCCGCCAAGGACAAGAATATTCATAACAATCACCGCTTTCTCATAATACGCATGTATTGTATAATAACAGAAGTAACTGCATTTTATCACATGAAAAGGAGACCGTAAAATGAAACTGTCGGATTTGCTAAGGTTTGACAGAATAGTTATACAGTGTCATGACAACCCTGATGCGGACGCCATCGGATCGGGTTTTGCTCTCTATTCATATTTTGCGGATAAGGGAAAGGATGTCCGTTTCATTTATTCGGGTAAAAAGAAGATCTCCAAATCAAATCTTGAATATCTTATCGAAGCTCTCAATATTCCTATTGAATATGAGCCTTCAAACATCGGTAATCCCGACCTTCTTCTGACATGCGACTGCCAGTACGGCGAGAGTAATGTAACCATGTTTGATGCCCGGGCAATAGCTATCATCGACCATCATCAGGTAGCACCCGGCAAAAAGCTTCCCAAGCTCTGCGAGATCAGATCCGGTATCGGATGCTGCTGCACGGTCATCTGGGACATGATGAGAAAAGAAAAATACAATCCGGGTCCCGAAGTGTCATCGGCCATGTACTACGGGCTCTTTACGGACACCAATTCTCTTTCCGAGCTGTTCCATCCTCTGGACAAGGATATGCTCGAAGATATCTATGTCGACCAGGCACTTCTCCGCAGACTGAACGGTATGAACATATCGCTGGAAGAGGCAAAGATTGCAGGCATCGCACTTTTGGGTGTCGAATATCATCAGGATCACAACTATGCGATCCTCGAAGCACAGCCCTGTGACCCCAACATACTCGGACTTATCAGCGACTTCTTCCTGTCGGTAGATTCGGTAAATGTATGTCTTGTCTTTTCGGTTCTCGATTACGGAGTAAAGTATTCCGTAAGAAGTGACTACGCCGAGGTCCGTGCGGATGAACTTGCCGCATATATCTCCGAACACATAGGAAGCGGCGGAGGACATATCAATAAAGCCGGCGGATTTATCCAGAACGAACTCCTTACTCAGGAATACAAAAAATATGCCGAGTGTACGGATAAAGAAAAAACCGCGGTCGTCACTTCGATCCTCAGGGAAAGAATGCACGATTACTTCTCAAGTGTTGATGTGATCTATGCAGGGAAGACCAAAGTTTCAACGCGCGGCATGAAGGAATATGTAAAAATGCCCATCAAACAGGGATATGCCATCCCCAAAGAGTTCCTTCCCATCGGAACCAAGATCATGGTCAGAACCCTTGAAGGTGACCTGTATCTGACCGTTCAGGAAGATACCGTCATCATGATAGGTATAAGAGGTGAGGTTTATCCTTCGACTCAGACAGTATTTCGGAAGAATTACAAGAAGATAAAAGGAAAGTACGATCTTAAACTCGAATACTCTCCTACCGTCAGGATCACTTCCACAACGGAGACCATAGACCTTGTACCGGTAGCTCATCTCTGTGTCTCAACAGGGGGAAATCACATACTTGCAAAACCTCTCAAGAGAAGAGCCAAGGTATTTACCAAGTGGCTTAAGAATGATTATCTGAACGGAGAAGTCGGAGATTATCTGGCCATGAAAGCTTCGGATACCGACGATGTGTACATAATAGGAAAAGACCTTTTCAAAGAAAGCTACGAACTTGTATAAAGCATAACAAAAGGGCCGTATGGTTTAACCATACGGCCCTTTTTTAATAATTCTTAATCTTCTATTCCGTATCTCTTCTTCATGTCGGTAGTCATCTCCGCATCACCTACAAACTGTATTCCTTCGGCGATAAGATCTTCAATGCTTCTGATCTTAAAATATCCCATCGAACCTGCGCCACGGATGTTTCCGTATATTCTTACATAGAGCTTTTCGGAATCCGAATCAAATCCCAGCAGTCCGGCAATGATTGTCTTGACTTTAAAATCATCAAGATATATCACAGAGGAATAATCGCCGAAGTTAATGATAAGGATATCATCATAAATCTCAAAAGATGTATTGGTATAATCTATTAATGCAGAGGATATATTCCCGCGGAAAGCATCCAAACTGCCTGTCATATTGCCGTCCTTATCATAAAGTCCGACCAGACCGTTATCCATCATTACCAAAATCCCTTTTTCACATACGAACACATCAGAAACTGCTGTTTCAAGTCCCGATATAACGGCAGCTCTGGGTCCGCCCGCTTCATAGATATTTACAGTTTCTCCGTTTGATATCGCAACCCATTCCGAATCGGGGCTCCAGGAAGCAAATGTAAAACCGGTAATATCAAGTGTGATCATGGTTCCTGTTTCAAGATTGGCCAAATATGTCACCCCGTTGGAACTGAGTGTATCCACCAAAACAGCATACTTTCCGTCCCCCGAAACATACAGATCGCACATTGGCATGTACTCGATATCTCCGCGATCCAGTTCAATCTCCTCGGAACTTCCGTCCGAAGTATTATATTTCAGAATGTAAGGATTGCTCGAATACCCTCCCGAATAACTGATATAGATGCAGTCGCCCACATAATCGGTATGCATTGTAATCGGAGAATAATCCAAGTCAGCTACCATGTTGATGTCACCGCTTGACATATCTATCTTATACAGCTTATCACCGTAGTCGCCGTCTATAGAACTGGAGTTGTTCATATAAACATTTCCGAACTCATCGCTTCCGAGAAATTTTACGGCGGTATAGTTATCCCCCTCTACCTTTGTGGTCCAGACAACATTTCCCGTGGTCATATCCACACAGTACAGGTTCATATCCCCATCAAGACCCAGGAGACGTTTTCCGGAAACGATAGAAACACGGATACCTCCGATTCCGGTTTCAAGGATAGGATTATATCCGGTGTCATAGAAAAACGAGCTGTATTCAGTCAGATAATTGCTGTCATCATTCTGGATCAGGTAGTGTGTATAACCGTCCGTTCCGGTAAATACACTCGAATCTTCAACCCTATCCCCAAACATTCCATAGCCGAGCATTGCACTTTCAGGATCCTCCAGATCAAGCTGCATAAGCTGACCGTTTCTGAGGATAAAATATAGCGTTGTTTCGTCTTCACTGAGATACGCATCTATGTACTCGGACAGAAGCTCTTTTTCGGTCAGTTTTTCACCGGTCTGCAGATCAATGATCACACATCTGTTGGAAAAAGAAACCGCTACGGCATCCGAGGCAGAATCTCCCTGTCCGCATTTAACAACCATCATTCCGTTTTCATATCCGACAAGAGTATGTGAAATGCTGTTGACCCACAACTGCTTACCCGTTTCCGTATCATAACAATAGATTAGCCTCTCGTTTTCTTTGAGTACCTGCATTCCGCTGAAAGCATAGCTGTTGTTATTAACGTCTAATTCCGCAGAAAAGATCAGTTTTTGGGAATCGGGACTGAAAACAATATCGGGCATATACGAAAACCCATTACCGAGCAGGATCCATTCCTCTGTTTCCCTGTCAAATATTACGACTCCCTTGTCATCGAGATTGTAGTTATAGACTAATGCAATCTTTGAATTATCCGGGGAAATAGCGACTTTGCTGATACTTAGTCCCCAGGCATATTCTCCCGGATCTTCAAGATAATCATTGATATCGTACTGAAGCTTTTCTTCTCCGGTAATAAAATCAATTACAACAAACTTACCGTGGGCATGATACAGCAATTCAGATCCGTCATCAGAAAGCCTGAAAGAGTCAAAAACAGAAGACGCACTGAGAGAATTATCTATCGGCATGCTCCACAGCTCTGTTTCCAGATCACTGTCAATAACCCGGATCTCATCGCTGTAGGCAAGAACCGGTCTTCCTCCGGGAGCTATAAAGAAATTGTACAGTTTCGATCTTTCCGAAATGAATGTCTTAAGCAGTGTATGATCCTCAAGACTCCATATATTCAGATTGCCGAGAGTATCAAGGGATGCAACTCTGAGATTGAGAGGATCTATGCGAAACTTCTCAATCCTGTATCCCGAACCGTAATTCCACATGGCGGCGGAATCCGATAGTCCGGGAGTAAGATATACCCCCAGAGCATTTGCCAGTGCAAATTCCGCCTCACTTGTAATCGGTCTGTCGAAGCTCTCCGAAGGCAGAGCCGCAAGCGCCAGCTGAACGGCACCGAGTCTGTCTCCCTCATTAAGAAGTTCCGCCGATTCCGAAGCCAGATATACGGACTGATTGCGCAGAGATTCCATATAGTTTTCCTGGGCGGTCTGTAAGTTGGCTTCTGCCATCGCGAGGTTTTGCTGAGCTAATTCGAAATTTGACTGTGCCAGATCATAGTTCATCTGTATCTTAAGAAGACTCCATGTAAGATAACCGATGATCGCAGCAAGCATCGCAGTCGCGGAAAGACCGATAATGGAATTTCTGCGCCTGATATACTGTCTTCTTCTCTGTATCAATTCATCATACGAACATCCGATCATAGGCGCAGCAAGACGGGGAAGCTCGATCTTGCGTGCTTTCTTGATATCCATACGATAATCACAGCTGAGAGGTTCTATGTATTCTTCTCTGGTTTCGACAGTGCCGTTGGGAAGCATTCTCGTAACCGTGTCATGCATGAGAATATCGGGAATAACTTCTTCGGGCTCTCCGTCTGCAAGAACAGTGAAGATGTGTTTTTTATCATGATATTTAAGGAAGGTTTCGATTTCTTTTAAGACCCAGACGGATTCACTTGTCCTGGTCGAACAGATAACGATAAGATTATCCGAATTTGCAAGAGCCTGCTCTATATCATCATTAAGATCACTTGTAATTGGAAGCTCCTCCTTATCACGGAAGATCCTCTCAAATCTCTTTATTCCGGTCTTCTTGACAATAGCTTTCGGAATGCGGAATCTCTCAAGACGAGTCTGAACTTCGGACGCTATTTTACTGTCCAGTTCCGAATGTCTGTATGAAATAAAAGCATTGTACTTTAAAGCCATATATAAGCTCCTTTTCTTGTATAACCGCACTGACTTCTTAATTATATCACATTACATATTCCCAATAATTTTGAAAAATTTAAGCAATTATGACACAGCCTTATAGCGTTCGTTATAAATTCCTCTTATCATCAATTATGTCACTATTAACCGCCGGAAACGGCATATCCCGGAGAGGAGAAAAACATGAATAAAACGTATCAACTTGTTCCATATGATAACGATCCCGACTTTCGTAAATATCTGGCCAGCTTCGGAAGCAAGTTCAGGGAATTGAGAACCCTCAGGCTTGGATGTTCTCAGGACAGACTCGGTTATTTTATGAACCTTTCACAGTCCGAGGTATCCCGCATAGAGCACGGTCAGAGAATGATGAATATTTTTCATCTCAGAAGACTGAAAAGTCTCGTTCCCGAACTGGATATGAACGATCTGTTCGGAGATTGCGGTGCAATAGATATTCTGTTTGCAGGCAGGGGGACAGGAAATGAAAACTTTACCGGACGATTATGATAAGAGTAATCCGGGCAACTGGATAAACAGACCACTGAACGGTTATCTGAAGGAGAAAAAATCCCTGATGATCACCGGAGAAAAGAAAAAGAAGGCAATTACCCCTTCAGGCGGTTTTGTTACGGAATACAGATCCGGTATAAGCCTTACTCTGTGCCGCAGGATACGTGAAGATGATATCGAACTGGCCGTTCCGGTCGGCAGGGATGAAGTTGCTTCATGGAATGTTCCGGTCACAGAGATTTTCAGCGATGCTCTTTCAAACACCGCCAGGTTATATCCACCGGCAATTTACGACCTTAGAGTATCGAGGTATATAAAGCTGCACTTTCGTCCGCAGGAGAATAAACAGTATGACTTCGATAAGGCCTCATCAATGGTCGCAGAAAATGCGGCCTTTTATAAATCCGGCGAAGAATCAGGGCTTCGCTTTATCATAACCGCCGCAGGTATTGTGGGTGATGCGGTCATTTTCTATCCCGGAATGATGTGGGAGCTGTCCAGAAGGCTCATCAAAAATCCGACACTGCTTATGTGCGGCCCCGGAAAAGTATTCATATTTGATTCGGGCAAAAGAAAAAAAGCAGTAAGAAACTATCTGGATAGATACAAGATCGATTATGGCGATTCTTCATACGAACCTTTTCTTCTCAGATATATCAAAGAAAACAATATCTTTCTGGAGCTCGGAAAAGATGAGGAGATCAAGGGGGATTCCATCAAAGAAGCACGCATCCCCCAAGGCAGTATAATAAGTGCCTGGGGGGATGTCGGTTGCAGACGTGATATGCTCGAATGGAAGCGCAGCAGGAATCATTAAAGGAGGTTATGTTATTGGAATGCGCTGAGCTGTGATTCGCATAACCGTCTGTAATTACCGTTTTCGATTTTCATGAGTTCATCATGTGTTCCTCTTTCTTCGATCACGCCGTGATCAACATACATGATGCAGTCGGCATTTCTGATCGTTGAAAGTCTGTGGGCAATGATAAAACTCGTACGTCCTTTAAGCATCTCGGCAAGTCCCTTTTGAAGAAGGATCTCTGTTTCGGTATCGATTGCCGCGGTTGCTTCGTCAAGAATGAGGATCTTGGGATCCGCAAGTACGGCTCTGGCAAAAGAGATCAGCTGGCGCTGTCCTGCGGAAAGCCTGGATCCTCTTTCGTTTACTTCAGTCTCATATCCGTTTTCAAGTGAAATGATAAAGTCATGAGCACATACTGTCTTTGCCGCCCTTATAACATCTTCATCACTCGCATCTTTATTGCCGTAGCGGATATTGTCCTTGATCGTTCCCGAGAAAATAAAGGAATCCTGCATCATGACACCCATCTGTGTACGGAGGGACTTGATGGTAACATCTTCGATATTTACTCCGTCGATAAGTATCTGACCCGAAGTTACATTGTAGAATCTGCTGATCAGATTGACTATCGTGGTTTTTCCGGCACCGGTGGGTCCTACGATGGCATAGCTTTCTCCGGGATTAACCTTAAAGGATACGCCGTGAAGGATTTCCACTCCGTCTTCATATGCAAACTTTACGTCTTTATACTCAACCTCACCCTTGATCGGAGGCATGATGCCCGCACCCTCTTTATCTTTGACAAGGACCGGTGCATCTATGGTCTCAAAAATCCTCTCCAGATATGACACAGCCGTCAGCAGAGAGTTGTAGAAATTTGCAAGTGTCATTATGGGCTGCCAGAATCTGGAAGCATATCCTGCAAAAGCGATGAGAAGTCCTGCAGTGATCGTTACATTTCCTCTTGCAAGCCAGCCTATACCAAGGACATAAATAATACTTGCGGAGATAACGTTTATATTATTGATAACGGGCCAGAGTATAAAATTATATTTTACTGCCGTAAGCCAGGATTTCTGGGCTTCCTTATTAAGCACATTGAAATAATCCGCATTGTAATCTTCTCTGACAAACGACTGGGTTACGCGGATTCCGTTAACAGACTCCGCTATATAAGCATTCAGATTGGACTGCTTATTGGACTGTATCTGCCACGCCTTATGCTGCCTGCTCTTTATGAACACGATTATGAATACGAGTATGGGCATTCCGCATAAAACGATCAGCGTAAACCTGACATCGAGATACAGCATATAGACCACGATAAATATCATCGAGAAGATATCGGTGATGGTATTTACGATACCGTTTGAGAGAAGGTCTGACAGGTTATTAACGTAGTTGACCACCCTTACCTGTATCTTACCGTGGGGCTTATCATCAAAATATGAGAAAGGAAGATCCTGCAGATGAACAAACAATTCCCTTCTGAGATTGTAGATAACGCCCTGTCCGACCTGGGATGTAAGTTTAATCTTAATTCTTGTAATGAACGCGCATACAACTGTTATCAGGAATGTGACTACCGAATAAAAAACTATCTTGCGGATAGCCTCATCCTGAGAGAGTGAATCACCGAAATTGGACTGTGTGATCACATCCATTACATTCTTCATAAATATGGGGATGAGCATGGACAGACCGCTGGATATGATCATTATCACAACCGCAACAGTCAGCTTTCCCCTGAAAGCACCTACATAGTGCCCCAGCCTCTTAAGCTGCTCGAGGTCAAATGACTCCTCCAGATTTTCATCTTCATTTATCTTATTTCTTGCCATCTTTTATCTCCGTATAGCAGATTTCATCGGATCAAACCGTTATGCACGTTTTATGCGGTCTGTGATTTAAGATTTCCCAGCTGATGTTCGTAAACGGTCTTATAGTAACCTTCCTGAGAAACAAGTTCCTTGTGAGTTCCCTTTTGCGTGATCCTTCCGTCTTCGACAACAAGGATCATATCAGCATCCTTAAGCGACGAAATGCGCTGTGCGATTATAAATACAGTCTCATTCTCAAGGAGTTTAAGATCTTTTTGTATCTGGGATTCGGTTTCCATATCCACCGCGGAAGTCGTATCGTCGAGAATAACTATCGCAGGCTTTTTAAGAATGGCTCTTGCAAGTGCGATCCTCTGCTTTTGTCCGCCGGAAAGTCCAATTCCCCTTTCACCGACAACAGTGTCATATCCATCGGCCATCTCATTAATGAAGCCGTCGGCATCAGCCATCTTGGCAGCCCATTTTACCTGCTCAAGAGTACAATCCGGATCTCCGTACGCGATATTTCCCTCAATGGTATCCGAAAACAGGAACACATCCTGCATGGCAAGGCCTATTCCGTCACGAAGAGTATGAAGCTCCATATCCCTTACATCTGTTCCGTCAACCAAAACCTTACCATCCGTTACATCATAGAATCTGCATATCAGATTCATGATGGTTGTCTTGCCGGATCCCGTAGCGCCCAGAATACCCACGGTCTCTCCCTGTTTTACTTTGAAGGATACATGATCGAGGATGGGCTCACCTTCTACGTTGTAGGATACATCACAGAATTCGACTTCTCCCTTTATCTTCCTTTCGCTCTTAGAGCCTCCGGGGTTCGTAATGCCGGGCTTTTCGGAAACGGTGGTATATATCTTAACAACCGAGGTGGTGAATCTCTGATAGTCATTTATCAGCCATCCGAACATCCTGAGGGGCATATTAAGCATCCAGAGATATGAATTTACTATGACCATGTCTCCGAGCGTCATGGCGCCCTTTACGCACATTATTCCACCCACAAGCATTAGGATGACTGTAAGGAGTGAAGAAAGAACTTCAAATACGGGAACGTATTTGGTCCATACCTTGGCAGCATCGAGTTCGGAATCGCGGTAAGCAGCATTTTCTTTATCGAACTTCTCTATCTCGTAATCTTCCTTGGCAAAGGCCCTTACCACGCGGTTTCCGCTGATGTTCTCCTGCGTAAATGCATTAAGTGAAGAGAACCTGTCCCTTATCTTCATGAACTTGGGCTTGATGGTCTTGGACTGCAGATAAGTGACAAAAGCGCTTATGGGAAGGACGGTCATCATGGCCGCACCTATTCTCCAATCAACCGAAAAGATCATGACAAGTGCAATGACAAATAAGAGCACGTTCTCATAGATCGTATAGATAACGTAAGCAACAAAGTGTCTTATCGCCATCATATCGCCGGTCTGTCTGCTCATCAGATCGCCGGTCCTGTTTCTGTTATAGAAGGCAAAATCCTTCTGAAGAAGACTCCTGTAAACCCCGTCCCTCATGTCATAGAGCATGTCCTGGGAGCATGTCTCAAACAGCCACTGGGATACGAGTCTTAAGACGGCGCGGACAAACTGACACCCTATCATAAGGGCAACGGCAGCCGGGAGAATACCGAGCCTGTCGATTATTCCGGTTCCGTCACCTATTACATCATCCACTATGATTCCCATTATCTTGGGATTGATCACATTAAGAACGGCACAGATCGTCACAAGGATCAGTCCCACCGCTTCCTTCCATTTATATTTTGAAAGGTAACGGTAGAACCATCTCATGGCTCTCTTCCATTCGGGATCGTTTAATTTTTTTCTCATGATATGAACCCTTTTTATCAGTCAAATCAGCATAATCATCTGCTTTTTATAAAACAGATATTAAGCCAACCAGCCGATAATTCAATGGTTTTTTCTGCCGTATACTTGACTTTTTCTGCTTTCAAACCCATTATTTGTTATAAAGAGCCCAAATAATGTCATTATCGGAGGAAATGCATGATCAGTGTCCCTTACGCAGGATACAATTACTACCATCAGGACGGTTGGGAGATAACAAGACCGGACGGTATAAGGCACTATACCATCATATTCATAAGAAACCCTTTCTATTATGTAATAAAAGAAGGTGAAGAGCTAAAGACCATATATGTGGAAAGACCGTCATTTCTGTTCTACAGGCCGACGGATTATCAGCATTTCTATCTTCACGGAGCACCCTACACGGATGACTGGATACATTTTAGCGGGGATGACGAAGAGATCGCCGGATTATTTGAAGAGCTGGAGCTTCCATTTTCCGTCGCACTGACTTTATATGACAGCTCCGAGCCCTCTTCGATAATGCAGATGATAGCTGCGGAAGCCAGGAAAAATTCAGAAAATCATGAACTGATCATGGATTCGCTCATACGGGTTCTTCTGTACAAGATAAGCGACATTAAGAAGAAAAACATTGATAATACGATAGATTTCACATCGGGCACCATCGAAAGTTACAGAAGAAGATTCAACATTCTCAGAAACAGGATCTATCAGGGCGGCGAAGCTGCAAGGATCAGGGAAGTATCCGCTCTTGCCGAAGAGATGAACATGAGCGTTTCATACTTCCAGCATGTGTATAAGGCGCTGTACGGCGTATCCGTCACCAAAGATATCATCATATCCAGAATAGAATATGCATCATATCTTCTCCTGAATCAGAATACGACCATTTCGGAAACCGCTGCCTTTTGCGGATATGACAGCATCGAACATTTCAACAGACAGTTCAAGAAATTAAAAGGATGTTCCCCTAACGAATATAAAAAATCCCACGACCGTTAAGTCGTGGGATTTGACATCTGTGTCATATTAAATTATATTTCTGATTCCTTCACAGATCCTCTTGGCCGCAGCAGGATTGTTCATCGTATAGATATGAACCCCGTCACATCCCGATGCAAGAAGATCGATTATCTGACTTATGGCATAATACAGTCCCGCATCAAAAAGTGCTTCTTTATTATCTTCATATCTGTCGATGATCTTCGCAAATCGTTCCGGAAGTCTTGCACCGCAGGTTGTAACCATTCTCTTAATGGTCTTTGCGGAAAGGCAGGGCATGATACCGGGAGTTATCGGAACACTGATCCCTGCGATCCTCGCATCCTCAACAAAACCATAGAAATCATTATTGTCGAAAAACAGCTGGCTCAGGAGCACCTCTGCTCCCGCTTCAACCTTCTTACGTAAATTCGTCATCTCATCAACGCGGCCCTCCGAATCGGGATGATTCTCGGGATAACACGCACCTGCTATACAAAAACCGGTGCGGGGCTTGATATAGGTGATCAGATCGGATGCATGATTGAACACTCCCTTGGAAGGTGCATTGGGATTAACATCTCCTCTCAATGCAAGAATGTTTTCAATGCCGTTATCCTCAAGCTGTTTACAGAACTCATCGATATCATTTTTGTCATAGCAAAGGCCGGTAAGATGAGCAACAGCTTCGGTATGATATTCCTCGCGTATCTTTTTACAGATTGCGATAGTCTTATTATTATTCGAACTTCCGCCCGCACCGAATGTCACACTGATATAATCAGGCTTCAGATCGCAGAGTATGCCCAGAGTTTCATCGATATTATCGAGTTCATCCTGAGCCTTGGGAGGAAAAATCTCAAAAGAAACAACCTGTTCTTTGTTTTTATATATGTCGGTAAGTTTCATTTTATTCTCCGGAAAATTTATT
>JAGPFR010000070.1 GCA_018056425.1 Lachnospiraceae bacterium | reverse complement strand
CCGAATCAAGTAATCTGAGCGATTCAAGTGACGGTAATAAGAAGCTGACAATCTCAACCACAAGAGGATCGGTAAATATAGATTTTACTGAATAAATCAAGAATAAAAGGGAAGGTTCTTACTGTAAGAACCTTCCCTTTTTGTTTGTTTTGACTGTATCCGATCACGAATACTGTGCCGTGTAAAGCTCGTGGTAAAAACCGCCGGAAGCCAAAAGCTCCGAATGGGTTCCCTGCTCGATAACGTGTCCGTCTTTCATGACAAGTATCATGTCGGCTTCTTTGATGGTGGAAAGCCTGTGAGCTACTATAAAGCTGGTTCGGCCTTCCATAAGCTTGGCGAAGGCACTCTGAATCTTAAGCTCCGTTCTGGTATCGATGGAGCTTGTTGCTTCGTCAAGAATAAGCATCGGAGGAAGCGCAAGCATGACTCTTGATATACACAAAAGCTGCTTCTGACCCTGTGAAAGGCCCTCTCCTTCTTCTCCGATAACGGTGTCGTAGCCGTTTTCAAGTCTCTTGATAAATCCGTGAGCATGAGAAGCCTTGGCAGCAGCGATCACCTCTTCGTCCGTCGCATCGGGCTTGCCCATACGGATATTATCGGCAATGGTGCCTGATTTAAGCCATGTCTCCTGAAGAACCATTCCGTAGCAGTTTCTCAGATCTTTACGCGAGATCTCACGAATGTCCCTTCCGTCAACAGTGATCCTGCCGCCTTTTGGTTCATAGAATCTCATAAGCAGATTAATAATGGTAGTCTTGCCGCATCCGGTAGGTCCGACAATCGCTACTCTCTGTCCGCTCTTTACATCCACATTAAGATCTTCGATAAGGGGCTTGTCTTCCGTATATGAGAAATCAACATTATCTATCTTTACGAATCCGTTTATCTCATCCTTAGCAACCGGATCTGCAGCCTCGGATATTACGCTCTGTTCATCGATAAGTTCAAAAATCCTTCCCGCACAGACAAGTGCATTCTGGAATTCGGTGATAACTCCGGAGATCTCGTTAAAGGGTTTGGTATACTGGCTTGCATATCCCAGGAATGCCGTAAGACCACCGACCGTGATCCCGCCGCCGAGAGCATATATCGCGCCTCCTATACCGACAAGAGCATAAACGCATGAATTTACGAATCTTGTCGAAGGATTTGTAAGACTTGAAATAAAGATTGCTTTAAGTGAGGCTTTGCAGAGTGCATCATCCGCTTCGTTAAAATTCTTTCTTGCATCATCCTCATACGAAAACAGTCTTACCGTCTTCTGTGATGAGATCATCTCTTCCGTCAGTTCGGTAAGAGTGCCTCTTGCCGATGACTGTGCCAGAAAAAGAGAATGGGATCTTGTAGCTATGAATCTTGCAACGAGAAGTGACATGGGAGTAATAAGCACAACGAGAAGTGTGATAAAGGGATTGAGCCTCAGCATGAAGATTAGCGTTCCCAGTATTGTCATCACACCGGTAAAAAGCTGGGTAAATCCCATGAGAAGACCGTCTGCAAAAGTATCCGCATCAGCGATCATTCTGCTGAGTATGTCTCCCGTTCTGTGCGAATCAAGATAAGATACCGATAACTGCTGGATCTTATTCATGGCATCGTTTCTTATATCACGCACCACATTATAAGTAATATGGTTTCCCACCCTGCTCATCAGATACTGGAAAAATGCACTGATAAGAGCTGCGATACCGACTTTCGATGCCGCCTTGATAACGGCACTCATATCTATCGCACCTGCGCCGGGGGTAAGCAGATCCACCGCTCTTCCGGTAAGTACGGGAATATAAAGTGAAAACGAAACGGAAAGAAGTGCAAAGATAAGAACCAACACTTCCAAAGGCATATACTTACGTGTATATGCCAGAAGTCTTTTCATTCTGTTTTTGGAAGTCTTTTTTTCCATAGGTTACTTTCCAGACTAAGGAATTATAATGTTGATATTTCTTCCTGGGATACAACCCTTATTCCGGCTCTTGTAAGCGCAGCCTGCGCGGTCTTATGATCATCGACCTTAAATACCATGTATGCCTTATTGGTGGAACCTTCCGCAGAAAGTGCATACATATATGCCAGATTGATATTCTCATCGGCAAATACTTTAAGGATCTGACTTAAACCTCCGGGAATATCGGGGATCTCTGCAACCACAACACTTGTGAGTTTATTTAAAAAGTCATTGTCTTTAAGAACGGTAGTTGCTTCATAAACATCATCAACGATGATCCTTACTATACCGAAGCCCTCGGTCTCTGCAAGGGAAATACCTCTCATGTTGATGCCGCGCTCTGCAAGAACTTCAGACACCTCACACATTTTTCCGGGTTTATTTTCAAGAAAAATAGAAATCTGTTTAACGCTCATAAAGGTACCTCCTTATCAGATCTTTCTGTTGTCGATGACACGGACCGCTTTGCCTTCGCTTCTGGTGATGCTCTTAGGTGCTACAAGAGTGACCTTGGCCTTGATGCCCAGCATATTTATAAGTCCCTGCATAAGCTCGTTCTGTGCCTTGGAGATCTCAGCGACATTATCGGTGAACATCTCGGGAGTCATCTCAACGTGAATGTCAAATGTATCGGTGTTATTTACACGGTCGATGATGATCTGGTAATTAGCCTGATAGCCATGCTCGAGAAGTACGGTTTCAATCTGTGAAGGGAATACGTTAACGCCTCTGATGATGAGCATGTCATCACTTCTGCCCATGGGCTTGGCCATTCTTATAAATGTTCTTCCGCAGCTGCACTTTTCCTCGGACAAAACGCAGATATCTCTCGTACGATATCTCATCATGGGGAAGCCCTTCTTATCGATTGCGGTAAATACAAGCTCACCCTGAGTTCCGTGAGGAAGAACCTCAAAAGTCTTGGGATCGATTATCTCTGCGATGAAGTGATCCTCATTGATATGCATTCCGTGCTGCTCGCTGCACTCATATGCAACACCGGGGCCGGAAAGCTCGGTGAGTCCGTAGATATCGAAGGCTTTGATGCCAAGAGTCTCTTCGATACTCTTTCTCATCTCTTCGCTCCATGCCTCTGCTCCGAAAATTCCTGCTTTGAGAGGAATCTCTTCTGCGGTAAGTCCCATCTCTTTCATGGACTCACCAAGATATGCTGCGTAAGAAGGAGTACAGCAGATGATGGATGCATTCAGGTCCTGAATGAACATGATCTGTCTTTCGGTATTTCCCGAGGACATGGGAACGGTCATGCAACCGACTTTTTTACTGCCTCCGTCAAGACCTAGTCCGCCGGTAAAAAGGCCGTAGCCGTATGATACCTGAACAACATCCTCTTTGGATGCACCAGCCGCAACAAGAGCCCTCGCACAGCAGTCTTCCCACAGATCTATATCTCCCTGTGTATAGTAAGTGATTACTCTCTTACCGGTTGTTCCTGAAGTAGAATGGATCCTTACAACTTCCTCCTTGGGAACGCCCAGAAGACCGTCGGGATATGTTTCTCTCAGATCCGCTTTGGACATAAAGGGGAGTTTGTGAAGATCTTCTATGGACTTGATGTCATCGGGAGATACTCCTGCCTTCTCCATTTTTTTACGGTAGTAAGGTACGTTTTCCCAGACATGCTTTACCTGTTCTACCAGTTTCTTGTTTTGAATCTGAGTGATCTCTTCTCTCGAAGCACACTCGATCTCTTTCTGAAAATACTTCTCCACTTTCATACCCCTTTTACATTAAATTCGGATTCAGGTTTCAAGATATATCAAGCATTCTTACCGAGTTCAAACGCTTTCTTATTCATCTCAAGGAACTTGGCGGGAACTATCGCTTCCATCGCTTTCATCCATGCCTCTTCGGGCATGTCAAAATAGTGAGAAAGGCGTCCCATTAAAACGATGTTAACTGCTTTTGAAGAACCTGCTTCTTCCGCAAGCTTAAGGCAGTCAAGTGCATCAACCTTGGCACCTGCAGCCTTCATCTTATCAACAAGTTCAGCGGGATATTCCATGGCTCCTGTTATAACGGGCATGGGATCGATCTGCTGAATATTGGTAACAACGGTTCCGTCCTTTTTGAGGAAAGGAAGCCATCTTGCTGCTTCAAGAAGTTCGAATGAAACGATCACATCCGCTTCACCCTTATCGATAACGGGAGAATAAACATGCTCGCCGTATCTTACGTAAGTCACAACGCTTCCGCCTCTCTGGCTCATTCCATGAACTTCGGAAACCTTGACATCATATCCTTCATCAAGCAGGAGTCTTCCGAGAAGCTTACTTGCAAGAAGTGATCCCTGGCCGCCTACACCTACGATCATTACATTCTTTGTACTCATATCAGTCCTCCTTCTGGCAGGACTCAAATGCTCCTACCGGGCAAAGCTGCTCGCAGATTCCGCAACCTACGCAAAGGGTGTTATCGATGTGTGCCTTGCCGTCTTTCATTGATATTGCGGGACATCCGATCTTCATGCAGGACTTGCATCCGACGCACTTGTCTCTGTTAACACGAAGAGGAGGATTATGCTTAACATTCTTAAGAAGCGCGCAGGGTCTTCTGGAAATGATCACTGAAGGAGCCTTGACTGCGAGTTCTTCTTTGACAGCCTCATCACAAGCCTTGAGATCATAAGGATCTACGACGCGGACTCTCTCAAAACCCATTGAACGGCAGAGAGCTTCAAGGTCGATCTTTCCTGCGGGATCTCCTTTGATATTAAGTCCGGTTGTAGGATTCTGCTGATGACCGGTCATACCGGTGATCGAGTTATCAAGGATGATAACGGTTGAATCAGACTGATTGTATGCGATATTGGCAAGGCCTGTCATACCGGAATGCATGAAGGTTGAATCACCGATAACGGCTACGGTCTTTCCTTCGTTTTCTCCGCCTCCTGCCTTGTTGAATCCGTGGATCGCACTTACGGAAGCACCCATGCAAAGAGTCATGTCCATTGCTGAAAGAGGTGCAACTGCTCCGAGTGTATAGCATCCGATGTCACCGAGAACGGTGCATTTATTTTTGCTGAGTGTATAGAAAAGTCCTCTGTGAGGGCATCCTGCGCACATTACGGGAGGTCTGTTGGGGATGCTGTCGGATACTGCCGATACATCCTCTCCCTTATACTCCTCACCCGTTACGATGGGAGAAAGATACTTCTTAAGAAGGTTCTGTGAGAACTCTCCGCAGATGGGAAGAACGTCCTTACCGAATACATTAATACCGAGTGCTCTGCAGTGATTTTCGATAATAGGATCAAGCTCCTCTGCTACGATCACGGTATCAACCTTCGATGCAAAATCAAGGATGAGCTTTTTGGGAAGAGGATTTACCATTCCGAGCTTAAGAACGGATACGGTATTTCCGAATGCTTCTCTTACATACTGATAGGTCGTTGAACAGGTGATGATACCGATATGCTTGCCGCTTGCGGAAGCATCTCTCATCTCCACTTTGTTAAAATCAGCGGTCTCTGCAAGCTCGCGGAGCTTTTCCGTTCTTTCCTCCACAAAAGGATGACGCTTGATGGCATTGCCGGGCATCATGACATTCTTGGGAATATTCTTCTCATAGGGCTTCTTTTCAATCTGAGCTCTTTCGGAAGTCTCTACAACGGACTGAGAATGTGCAACTCTTGTGCACATCTTGACTATTACGGGTGTGTCATATTTTTCCGAAAGGTCATATGCCAGCTTTACAAAAGAAAGAGTCTCTGCGGAATCCGAAGGCTCAAGCATGGGAACCTTGGATGCGATCGCATGATGTCTCGAATCCTGCTCATTCTGTGATGAGTGCATTCCGGCATCATCTGCAACGCAGATAACAACGCCTCCGTTTACTCCGGTGTATGACATGGTATAAAGAGGGTCTGCGGCAACGTTTAATCCTACGTGCTTCATACCGCAATAGCTTCTGACACCTGCAAGAGATGCACCGAAAGCCGCCTCCATAGCTACCTTCTCGTTGGGTGCCCACTCGCAATAAATCTCGTCATACTTGACCGCTTCTTCAGTTACCTCGGTACTGGGAGTTCCGGGATAACTGGAAACAAAACTACAGCCCGCTTCGTAAAGTCCGCGTGCAAATGCTTTATTTCCAAGCATTAACTCCTTCATATCTGTTTCTTCCTCCTACACTTTTATGGGACCAAATGTCCCTGATCAGCTATATTATTATAACCCGCCTGCGGGATATAAAACTACCAAATACTACTTTCTCTCAAACTGTGAGTAGTAGATCTCTTCGTAAACATTGCAGGTCTTAAGAAGCTCATCATGAGTTCCGATCCCGACCGCTTTACCGTCATCCAGAACTATGATCATATCGGCATTCATAACGGATGATGCTCTCTGGGATACGATAAATACCGTCATATCCCGAAGAGCTGCTATCTCTTCTCTTATGTGCTTTTCGGTAAGAAAATCAAGTGCCGATGTCGAGTCATCGAGTATCAGTATCTCCGGCTTTCTTACAAGAGCTCTTGCGATCGTAAGTCTCTGTCTCTGACCTCCCGAAAAGTTCTTGCCGTTTTGAAGAACCTCCGCATCAAGTCCTCCTTTTTCGGAGACGAAATCATAGCTTTGCGCTTTCTTAAGGCATTCGATCATCTCTTCATCCGTTGCATCCGCCCCGCCTATCTGCATGTTGGATCTTACGGTTCCTTTGAAAAGAACGGCTTTCTGGGGAACAACACCGATGCGTTCACGAAGCTTGACCCTGTCACAGGTTTTGACATCCTCGCCAAGTACAGTAACCGTTCCTGAAGTTGCTTCATACATTCCGGGAATGAGATTTATAAGTGATGATTTTCCCGAACCTGTTCCGCCGATCACGCCGACTGTCATGCCGGGCTTAACATCAAAAGAGATATCGGAAAGTGCTTCATCGGATCCTGCGGTGTATTTAAGCAAGACATGATCGAATGAAACGGTTGAAGATTTATCCTGTTTTGAGGTCTCACCCAAACCGGATGACCTTTCTTCTTTTTTGCCAAGATCAAACACATCGCTTACACGATCTGCCGATGCTATGGACTTGGTAATCGTTACTATGAGATTGGTAAGCTTTAACAGTTCAACAAGGATCTGGCTCATGTAGTTTAAAATAGCAACAGCCTGACCCTGTGTGATGGCACCGATATTAACCCTGACAGCTCCCTTGTAGATAAGGAACATGACAGCGGTATTAACTACGATAAAAGTAATGGGATTTGTAAGTGCGGTAAAATCGGATGCCGAGATCTGTTTTGTTTTCAGAGAATCGTTTTTCTCATAAAAAGATTTCTTCTCATCATCCTGAAGATTAAATGCACGGATAACTCTTACGCCGGTAAGGTTTTCCCTGGATGAGAGCATTACCTTATCGAGAAGCTTCTGAACCTGGGAAAACATCGGAATGCTGAAGCGTGTGATCCCGATAACGATGATCGCAAGAACCGGAACGGCAATACAGAAAATAAGTGCCGAAGGAACATCAATGGTAAAAGCCATGATCATGGCACCGAAAACTATGATGGGACTTCTGAGAAGAAGTCTGAGAGTCATGTTGACGCCCGTCTGAACCTGATTGACATCGGAGGTCATGCGGGTAATAAGAGGGGAGGTGCCGGCCTTATCGACATCCGAAGCTTCAAGCCCCATGATGTGATCGAAAAGCTTTTTACGAAGGCTTCCGGATACACCGACTGCAGCCTTA
>JAGPFR010000069.1 GCA_018056425.1 Lachnospiraceae bacterium | reverse complement strand
CTGAAATTTGTTGACGGAGTAGAGGACGGCGCCTGTCTGATAGCAGGTAAATCACTGGTGATAAGCAGATCCAGAAAGAGCGCGTTTATGGATGCCCTTACCAACTTCATGGCGGAGATGTGATATGTACGATATATATTCGGATATTCCAAGATTATATACTGCAATTGCAGAGTGGCTTGCATGCTTAACCTATTGCCTTGTATTAAAGCGAAGAATCTCCGGGATTAAGTTTGTGGGAATCTCCGCAGCCGCTTTGGTTATTCAGAGCATTTTTCTGGTTACGACCAGGAGTCTTCATATCTATTTATGGCTTCCTTGTATGCTTACGGCTGCACTTCTTATGTACTTGTTTATGTGTATTGTGGCTGAAGATACGAAGATCCTGATCGGATATTTCTGTGCAAGAGCATTTCTGCTTGCCGAATTTGCAGCCTCTCTTGAATGGCAGCTTGCCTGCTTCATCGGCAAAAGAAATTCCTCACCGGTTTTCCAGATAATCATTCTCTTTGCGGTATATGCACTTGTTTTTTCTTGGGCATACTATATGGAGCTTAGGATCAAGAAGGGAATATTCCATCTTGAGATCAACAGGCAGGAACTTCTGGTTGCGATTGTCATTGCAGCTGCTGTATTTGCATTCAGTAATCTCAGTTTTATTTTGTCGGATACGCCTTTCTCAGCAGGACTTACTGCGGATGTTTTCTATGTAAGAACTCTTGTCGATCTTGCCGGCATCATGGTTTTGTATGTATATCAGAGCAGGATATGTGAGCTCCTTGCGGAAAAAGAACTCGGAAATATTCAGTCGATGCTCAAAGCTCAGTATGATAAGTACAGAAACTATCAGACCACTTTTGACATGATCAATATGAAGTACCATGACTTGAAGCATCAGATTGCAGGGCTTCGTGCGGATATGACGAGCGAAGAAAGACAGCAGTGGATCGATACCATGGAGCAGGAACTTGAATCATACAGGCCGGAGCTTCAGACGGGAAGCAGTGTTTTAGATACGATCATCGCAGGTAAGATGATGACCTGCAGTAACAATAATATCAAGATAACCTGTGTTGCGGACGGTAATATCCTTGACTTCATGCATGTTGCAGACATATGTACGATCTTCGGAAACGCACTTGATAACGCAATAGAGAGTGTTTCACTGATAGATGATGTCGAGAAGAGACTGATCCATCTGACTCTTTCTACCAGGAAGAACTTCGTCATGATCCATGTCAGCAATTACTGTGAGAACAACATAAAGATGAAGGACGGATATCCCGTGACTACAAAGGCGGATAAATCCATCCACGGCTTTGGCATAAAGAGTATCAAATACACCGTGGAGAAGTACCGGGGAACAGTGACATTTGATGTGAATAAGAACTGGTTTGAACTGAGGATATTGATACCTCAGCCCAATTGAAAAAACGAAAAAATAATCAGTTTATGACAAAAATCGTACCGTTTGTGACAAAAGCGGCACGATTTTTTTTGGGGATAAACTGAAAATGAATCAGGAGGAAACCATTGTGAAGCATAAAGATATCATTTCCAAGATGACAATTGAAGAAAAGGCTGCATTCTTAAGTGGCAAGAACGAGTGGCAGACCAGAGATTTTGAGGCACTCGGAATTCCTTCCATCTTTTGCTCCGACGGACCTCACGGTATCAGAAAACAGGCAGGAGCAGGTGATCATCTCGGACTTAACGAATCCCTTCCCGCAACATGCTTCCCCACTGCTGCAACGATTGCAAACAGCTGGAGCGAAGAACTCGGTGAAGAACTCGGTAGAACGATCGGTGAAGAAGCGTTGGCAGAAGGAGTAAATATTCTCCTTGGCCCCGGCCTTAACATAAAGAGAAGTCCTCTTTGCGGAAGAAACTTTGAATATTTTTCGGAAGATCCGTATCTTGCAGGCAAGATGGCAGCTTCTTATGTAAGAGGAATCCAGTCACGTGGCGTATATGCCTGCCCCAAGCATTTCGCAGTAAACTCCCAGGAGCTCAGACGTATGGCGATGAACTCCGTGATCGATGAGAGAACTCTCAGAGAGATCTACCTTACCGGATTTGAGATAGCGGTTAAGGAAGGCGGGGCGAAGACCATTATGTCTGCCTACAACGAAGTCAACGGAACCTACGCCAATGAAAATAAACATCTGTTGAAGGAAATTCTCAGAGATGAATGGGGATTTGACGGACTCGTAATTACGGACTGGGGTGCAAGTAATGATCACGCACTCGGTGTAGCGGCAGGATCTACACTTGAAATGCCCAATCCCGGGCTTGATTCCGCAAGAGAGTTGATAGCTGCGGTAGAGAGCGGCAAGATCTCCATGGACGATGTGGATGCGAGAGTTGATGAACTTCTCGATGCGGTGATAACACTTTCCTCTAATGCAAATAATGCTCCGGATTCTTTTGACGATGATTCACACCATCTGATCGCTAAGAAAGCTGCGGCAGAAAGTGCTGTTCTTCTCAAGAATGCCGATAGTGTCCTTCCGCTTAAAAAGGGAGCGAAGGTAGCGGTAATCGGAGATTTTGCTTTTGATCCCAGATATCAGGGAGCAGGATCTTCACTCGTAAATCCCACCAAGGTCGAGACCATCTCAGAGATGATTTCATCCTATGACCTTCAGGTAGTCGGAATGAGCCGCGGATATTCAAGATGCGGTGAAGACAACGCAGAGACTAAGAAGGAAGCACTTGATCTTGCGGGAAGAGCAGATGTCGTTCTCTTTTTCTTCGGATTAAATGAAGATTCTGAGTCCGAGGGGATGGACAGAGTTCACATGAGAATACCTCAGAATCAGATAAATCTTCTTCAGGAGCTGGGACAGGTTAATTCAAATCTCGTCGGAATCATCAGTGCAGGTTCCGCAATTGAGATGCCCTGGCATCATTACTTCAAAGCATTGCTCCACTGTTATCTTAACGGACAGGCCGGCGCGGGCGCGGTGCTGGATATTCTGACCGGTAGTATCAATCCTTCGGGTAAGCTCTCAGAGACAATTCCGAGAAGACTGGAAGATACACCCGCTTACAGATACTACCCCAGCAGAGAGAGAACTGCAGAGTACAGAGAAGGACCTTATGTCGGATACAGATATTACGACACTGCAGGAATTCAGGTTCTTTATCCTTTCGGCTTCGGCCTTTCATATACAAGCTTCGAATACAGCGACATTACTGTTGATGAAAACGGGGTTACTTTCACGGTTAAGAACACCGGAGAAAGAGACGGAGCAGAGATTACACAGCTCTATGTCAGCATGAAGGGCAGCAAGATCTACAGACCCGAAAAGGAACTCAAAGGTTTCGCAAAGGTCAGCTTAAAGAGCGGAGAGAGCAAGAAAGTTATGATTAGCTTCGACGATAAGACATTCCGCTACTTTAACGTAAAGACAGACAAGTGGGAAACAGAAGGCGGCGAGTACGAAGTTAAGATCGGAAGCAGCAGTGTTGATATTAAACTTACCGCAGCTGTTACAAAGATCGGAACCACTGACATAATGCCTTACACAGAAGCAGATCTTCCTTCTTACTACTCAGGCAAGATTGAGGATGTAAGCGACGAAGAGTTTGAGAAGCTTCTCGGAAGAGCAATCCCCGAAGGAAAGTGGAGCGGACAGCTTGGAAGAAACGATGCACTTTGCCAGATGTATTACGCAAAGAGCGGACTAGCAAGATTCATCTACAAACGTCTGACCGCTATGAAAAAGAAAGCGGATGAAAAGGGAAAGCCCGACTTGAATATTCTCTTCATATACAACATGCCTTTCAGAGCAATGGGTAAGATGACGGGCGGCGCGATCAGCATGGAAATGGTCGACGGAATCGTAAAACTTGTAAACGGACATTTCTTTGGAGGACTCGGTCAGATCATTGGCGGTTACTTCAGAAATTCCAAGAATAATAAAGCGTATGAAAAGAAACTCATGAGGCGCGGATAAGGAGGTGTCAGACAGATGAAATTTTGGAAAAGTTTTTCGGATAAGCACCCTGCGATTGCCAAATGGGTGAGAGAGGGCGGACTTTTCGTAATAGTCAGCAATCTCATAACAGTTTTCAAATATCTTCTTTTGACTTTTTTGCCCGCAGCATTTGCGGGACTGGGAGACAGGAGCTTTGGATGGCCGGGGGTTCCGGTAACACTGCTTGGTGAGACCTTCCAGTGGAACATCTTAGGTTATGATCAGGCTCACGGCGGACTTGCCTACTTCGCAGCATACATGGTTGCAATGGTAATAGGTGAGTGCATCAACTTCCCGATTCAGAAATACTTCGTATTCAGGAATCGCGAGAAGCCCGGAAGACAGATCGCATGGTACGTTATGGCGTTTATCCTTATCACTTGTATCGTAAACTCCATTAACTGTATCTGGGTCGCAGTAGCGGGTATATATGTTCCGGCTTGGCTCTACAATATCGGAACGACAGTGCTTAACGGCGGAGTTTCAATGGTTGTGTTCTTCTTCGTAAACAAGATCATCTTCCCCGAAACACCGAAGGCGCAGGATTAATAAGTATCTTTAAGGGACGGATCCCTTTTTGATAGAATATTAGCAAAGGAGAAAAATTATGCTATCAATCAATATTGCAGACGTTATTGCCGTATTACAAACAATGATTCCGCAGCTGGTAATAATCGGTGCAGTACTTGTCGCAGCGATCATTTGTACCATTGCGGCATTCAAAATCAAGAAGCCTTTAAAGGGCTTTGTAAGAAAGCAGGCATGGCTTGCATTCTTCCTTGTACTTATCATAACCGTTACCAATATTTTACTCGGACCCGTTTACTCAATGGTAAACATGGCCATGGGTGGCGGAACCATTTCAGAGAAATCCTCTGAAGAGGCTAAGGAACTTTGTACCGAGATTGCTGAAGAAGGTATCGTTCTTCTGAAGAATGATGACTCTGTTCTTCCTCTTGCATCCGGAACTAAGGTCAACGTATTCGGCTGGTCATCAACCAATCCTATCTATGGCGGAACCGGATCAGGTGCTCTTTCAGCAGCTTATCCTACCGTTGATTTCCTTCAGGGACTTAAGGATGCAGGCATTGAATACAACACTGAGCTTGTTGATTTCTACAAGAGCTGGAGAGATTCAAGACCTTCAGTCGGAATGATGGGACAGGACTGGACTATCCCTGAACCTACCATCAGTGAGTACGGTAATCTTTTTGCTTCAGCTAAAGAGTACTCCGACACCGCAATTTTCTTCATCGCACGTTCAGGCGGTGAGGGTGCAGATCTTCCCATGCATTATGATGGCGCAGATACTTATAACTTTGATCCTAATAGTTTCTTCGGCGGAACCGGAACACGATATTCCGACCAGGCTGATGACCTTGATGAGAACAAGTCCTACCTTGAGCTTTCAAACCGTGAACAGGCTCTTCTTGATCAGATCACTTCCGATTACAGCAAGGTTATCGTAATCGTAAACTCTGCAAATGCAATGGAGCTTGGATTTGTAAATGATTACTCACAGATCAAGTCGGTTCTTTATTGCCCCGGTACCGGTCAGACCGGATTTGAAGCACTCGGCGAGATCCTTGCAGGTATCGTAAATCCTTCCGGTAAGACCGCAGATACTTTTGTTGCTGATCTTTTTGCAACTCCTACGGCCAATAACTTTGGCGATTTTGATTATACCAACATGTCAGAGTTCGGATATGAGAATATGTTTGCAGAAGGCGGAATGAGCTATCCTACTTTCGTAAACTATGTTGAAGGCATCTATGTCGGATACAGATTCTATGAGACTGCTTATGCAGAAGCACTTGCAGGAAACATGGATTTCGATTATGACAAGGAAGTTGTATATCCCTTCGGCTATGGACTTTCTTACACCACTTTCACTCAGGAGATGGGTGAAGTTGCAAATGACGGAAAGACCGTATCATTCGATGTTACCGTTACCAATACCGGCAGCGTAGCAGGTAAGGACGTTGTGGAAGTTTACTACAATCCTCCATATACCAACGGCGGCATTGAGAAGTCAGCAGCTAACCTTATCGCATTTGAAAAGACCGAAATTCTTGAACCCGGTGCTTCCGAGACCGTTAAGATCTCTTTTGAACTTGAAGAAATGGCATCTTATGATACCTACGGCGAAGGCTGTTACGTACTTGATGCCGGAGATTATGAGATCTCTATCAACTCCGATGCACATACCAAGATTGCTTCAGAGACCGTAACCGTATCTTCAAAGGTTGTTTATGATGAAGCTAACAAGCGTGAGTCCGATTACGTAGCAGCAACCAATCACTTTGAATTTGCTGAGGGAGATTCCTTCACCTACCTTTCCAGAGAAGACGGATTTGCTAACTACGACGAAGCAACTGCAGCTCCTTCATCTTACGAGATGTCAGATGCTTACAAGGCAACTTACTTTAACGAGACCAACTATGATCCTACCGCATACAACAACGATTCCGATGAAATGCCCACTACCGGCGCTAAGAACGGAATCATGCTTGCAGATCTTCGCGGTGTTGATTACGACGATGAGAAGTGGGATCTTCTCCTTGATGAGCTCACTGTATCTGAGATGAATACTCTTATCGCTCTCGGAGGATATGAGACTTCAGCAGTTGAATCAATCGGCAAGATAATGACTTACGACTGTGACGGTCCTGCATCTATCAACAATAACTTCACCGGCCAGGGTTCCATTGGTTTCCCTGCAGCAGTTATGATCGCATGCACCTGGAACAAGGATCTTGCTTACGCATTTGGTGATTCCATCGGTCAGATGGCTGATGAGATGGATGTATCCGGATGGTACGCACCCGCAACCAACACTCACAGAAGTGCATTCGCAGGACGTAATTTCGAGTACTATTCAGAAGATGGTGTTCTTGCAGGATATATGTGCGCAAGCGCTGTAGATGGAGCACGAGCACATGGAGTGTATTCATACGTTAAGCATTTTGCAACCAATGATCAGGAAACCAACAGAACCGGATTCCTGTGCACATGGCTCAATGAGCAGTCGCTTCGTGAAGTATATCTCAAGTCCTTCGAGATTGCTTTCAAGAAGTCAAATCCTGCAGCTACCATGGTAGCTTTCAACAATATCGGAACTGTTCCCGCAGAAGCTTGCTCCGAACTTCTTGTCACCGTTCTTCGTGACGAGTGGGGATTCAGAGGACTTGCCGAGACCGACTACTTCGGTGGATACGGATATCAGGATTCTGATAGAATGATCAGAAACGGCTGTGATCTCATGCTTGCAACTTATGAGACTCCTCAGTCAACCGTTACGGATCAGTCTTCAGCAACGAGCGTACTTGCAATGAGACAGGCATCCAAGAACATTCTCTACACTGTAGTAAACAGCCGTGCTTATGACAAGAGCATAAGTACCGGACTTCCCGGATGGGTTAAGGTCCTCTACACCGTAGACATTCTTCTTATCGCTCTTATCTGTTTCCTTGAGTTCAGAACAATCAAGACTTATAAGTCCAAGAAGAAGGCTATGAACGAAGAGAACAAGCAGTAAGTAATACCTATAAGCAACCCCAATACACAAAAACGCCCCCGCACCTTGATATGTACCCAGAATCCTGGACACATATTTATGAACTAGACTGAACATGTGGATGCTATCCTGTATTGCACAGGTGGCATCCATTTTGTTTTTGCCTGAATTCTTCTATTATTGTAATAATCTA
>JAGPFR010000068.1 GCA_018056425.1 Lachnospiraceae bacterium | reverse complement strand
GTATTGATCGGAGGAGAACTTACCGCCGAAGGCAGCGGAAGAAGTAAGAAGGCTTCTCAGCAGGAAGCTGCTTATAAAGCTTTGCTCAAGATCAGGAGTACAGATGTTTCTTAAAAGTATAGAAATCCAGGGTTTTAAATCATTTGCGGTTAAGACCGTTCTGCTTTTCCATGAAGGCGTTACAGGTATCGTAGGACCCAACGGTTCCGGAAAAAGTAATATTGCCGATGCTGTAAGATGGGTTCTCGGCGAACAGAGTGTTAAACAGCTCCGTGGCGGATCCATGCAGGACGTCATCTTTTCGGGTACCCAGACAAGAAAGCCTCTTTCTTACGCGTATGTAGCGATCACCCTCGACAACTCGGATCATGCACTCAATATTTCATATGAAGAGGTAACAGTTGCCAGAAGGCTTTACAGATCCGGCGAGAGTGAATACCTCTTAAACGGTTCGCCCTGCAGACTTAAGGATGTAAACGAACTCTTTTTTGATACCGGTATCGGTAAAGAGGGATATTCTATCATCGGACAGGGACAGATCGATAAGATCCTTTCCGGCAAGCCCGAAGAGAGAAGAGAACTCTTTGATGAAGCTGCAGGTATCGTTAAATTCAAATACCGTAAATCCGCAGCGCTCAAAAAGCTCGATAATGAGCAGAATAACCTTGTCAGAGTCAATGACATTTTAGCCGAACTCGAGCGTCAGATCGGACCTTTGGAAAGACAGTCCGCCAAGGCTAAAGAGTGGCTGAAGTATAAAGAAGAATTAAAAACCATAGATGTAAATTCCTTCCTTCTTGAAAATGAAACTCTCAAGAAGGCTGTTAATGACCTTCAGGGAAGACTGGATGTAGCTTCCGCAGATCTTGATACCGCATCCGGTGAGTACAACAAGGTTAAGGAAGATTACAACTCCGTACAGATGGAGATGGAAGATCTCGAAGAAGCTATCGAGAAAGCTAGAGAACTTGTTTCCGGTGCCGATTCGAACAGACAGAAGCTTGAAAGCTCTATCGAACTTTTAAAGGAGCAGATCAAGTCCAGCAAGGATAACATCACACATTTCAGCGAGAGAAAAGAAGCCCTTCTCGGTGAAATAGATAAATACAATCAGGAAAAGGATTCCATCTTACAGGATTCCGAATCCGAAGAAGAGCAGGCGCAGAAGGTCGAGACCGAAGCTGCTGCCAGAAAAGAAGCTCTTGATAAGGCTCAGGAAGAGATTCAGGATCTCAATACCAGAATCGAAGAAACCGCAACCGGCATCATGGATGAGCTCAAGAAACGTTCTGAGATCCAGGGACGTATCAGCCACTATACAGCGGTAATTCAGCAGATCGAACTCAGAAAGGCCGAACTTCAGAGCAAGCTACTAAGAGCTCGTTCCGATGAGGAAGCAAGAGAAGATTCCATCAAGCAGTACGAAGAAGCTTTTGAGAAGGTAAGCGCAGAGATCGCTGAGATGAACAAGGATGCTGCCGCTCTCGAGACCAAGGTCGGAGAACTCAGGGCAGCTCTTTCATCCAAGGATGAACAGCTCAGAACCCTTCAGGAAGAATATCATAAAGAAAATTCCAGATATCAGGCACTTGAGGACATTGCGGAGGCTTATGAAGGCTACGGTAATTCCGTCAAGAAGATAATGGAACAGAAGAAATCCGAACCCGGCATCATCGGTGTCGTTGCGGATATCATTAAGGTTGATAAAAAGTACGAGACCGCTATCGAAATGGCTCTCGGCGGAAATATCCAGAATATCGTTACCAAGGATGAATCAACTGCCAAGAAGATGATCACATTCCTTAAAGAGGGAAGGCTGGGAAGAGCAACTTTCCTTCCTCTCGACAGCGTTAAGGATCCTCAGGAACTTAAGGCCAAGGATGCTCTTAACGAAAAGGGTATGATCGGACTTGCAAGCGATCTTGTAGAGACCGATGACGAGTACAGAAATGTTATTAAGAGCCTGCTCGGAAGATTCATTGTAGCCGATACGATGGATAATGCGACCAAGGCTGCAAGAAAGTTTAATTATACTCTCAGAGTCGTAACTCTTGAGGGTGAACTTCTTATGCCCGGCGGATCCATTACCGGCGGTGCTTTTAAGAATAATAACAACTTCCTCGGAAAGAGCCGTGAGATCGGTGATCTTAAGAAGAAGGTTGCAAAGCTTTCGGCGGATATTGAAAAGCTAAAAACAGAGATTGACGAGACCAGGGAGAACAGAAATACATCCCGTTCCGAACTCGATAAGCTCAAGCTTGATATCCAGAACAAAGTTATAGAGCAGAATACCGCAAGACTTACTCTCCAGGCCGAGCGTGACAGATTTGACGAAGAGAGTGAGAATGCAGTTAACCTTAAGCAGGAACAGCAGGATATCGAGAAGGAAATGGTCGATGCCGCAAATGCCCGCGACGAGGCTGCCGATGTTCTTAAGACCAGTGAATCCAACGAGAAGCGTCTTCGTGAAGAAGAGGCGGATCTCAATGAGATGCTTAAAGACAAACAGGCTGTCGAATCCGAAGCTGCCGCACGTGTTAACGAGTGGGAAGTTGAAGTCCAGAAGATGAAGCAGGCCAAGGACTTCAAGCAGGCTAACCTTAACCGTGTAGAGGAATCTCTTGCAGGTGCAAATAACGAACTTGAAAGTCTGAACAATTCCATTGCGGTTAACAATACCGCGATTTCAGAGAAGGAAGTTCAGATCGATGAGATCAGAAAGACAATAGAAGCTTCTTATGAGGAACAGGAGAAATCTGCGGATCTTCTCAAGAATTCCCTTTCCAGAAAAGAAGCCCTTACCGAGAAGCAAAAAGGATTCTTCGAGAATACCGAAAAGCTTCAGGAGAAAATGTCTTCACTCGACAAAGAGGTCAACCGTCTTACCGCCCAGCGTGATAAGGCAAACGAGACCATGGAGATCCGTATCAATTATATGTGGCAGGAGTATGAGATCACTCTAAGCCAGGCCGCAGAGATGAGAGACGAATCTCTTACCGATCTTACCGTCCTTAAGCGCGATGCGGCTGAGGTCAGGGATAAGATCAAGAAACTGGGTGATGTAAATGTCGGTGCGATCGAAGAGTATAAGAACGTATCCGAGCGTTATGAGTCCATGAAGACTCAGCACGATGATCTTATCGAAGCTGCCGAGACTCTTAAGAAGATCATTGAAGAACTTGATGAGAATATGAGAACTCAGTTCTCCGAAAAATTCAAACTCATCAATGAAGAATATGACAAGGTATTCAAAGAACTTTTCGGAGGAGGTTCCGGATCGCTTTCTCTTCAGGATGATGAAGACATTCTCGAATGCGGAATCAATATCTCCGCTCAGCCGCCCGGAAAGAAAGTTCAGAATATGATGCAGCTTTCAGGTGGTGAGAAGGCTCTTTCCGCAATCGCACTTCTTTTTGCGATACAGAATCTCAAGCCTTCACCTTTCTGTCTCCTCGATGAGATCGAAGCTGCGCTTGATGATAACAATGTCGGAAGATTCGCTAAGTATCTTCACAAACTTACCAAGAACACTCAGTTCATATGTATCACTCACAGAAGAGGTACTATGGAACAGGTTGACAGACTCTATGGTATAACGATGCAGGAGAAGGGTGTATCTTCTCAGGTAGCCGTCAACATGATCGAGTCGGAATTGGATGATTAATGGCTCTTTTCGGTAAAAAAAAGAACGAACAACCTGATAATGATTTCAGTGAAGCACTGGCCAAACTCAGCAGGATCGCAGACGAGGCCGAAAAAGACCCCATTGCACGAGAGCTTCATGAAGAGACTCCCGTAGACGGTCATGAGTATAAGGAAGACAAAGAAGCTCTTTTCGACAGACTTAAGTCCGGAATGTCTAAAACCAGGGAGAGTTTCTCTGCAGGTCTTGCTTCCATCTTTACCGCATCCGAGATCGACGATGATTTCTATGATGAACTTGAAGAGTTTCTTATAGGTGCTGATGTCGGTGCTGTCATTACGGAAGATATCCTTGATGAATTAAGGGATAAGGTAAAAGAAAAGCATCTTAAGTCCAGAACCGAGTGCCGTTCTCTTTTGATAGATTCAATAAGATCAAGAATGGAGACCGGAGAGAATGCTTATGATTTTGAGCATAAGACTTCCGTTGTATTCGTAATAGGCGTAAACGGCGTTGGTAAGACAACAACTATCGGCAAGCTTTCCGCCAAGCTTAACGCAATGGGCAGAAAGGTTCTTGTTGCCGGTGCCGATACATTCAGAGCCGCTGCAGAGGATCAGCTTAAAGTCTGGGCCGAAAGAAGCGGTGTACAGATCGTAACAGGCAAGGACGGACAGGATCCCGCATCCGTAGTTTATGATGCGTGTTCCGCGGCAAGGGCACGTAATACCGATGTTCTTATCATAGATACTGCCGGAAGACTTCATAACAAAAAGAACCTTATGGATGAACTTGCCAAGATGAACAGGGTCATTGATAAGGAATTTGAAGCCGCACACAGAGAAAACCTTCTTGTTCTTGATGCCACAACCGGACAGAATGCTCTTAATCAGGCAAGAGAATTTAATGAAGCTGCCAAGCTTTCAGGTATTATACTGACCAAGATGGACGGAACAGCAAAGGGCGGTATTGCGATCGCAATTCAGGCTCAGATGGGCATTCCCGTAAAATACATCGGAGTCGGTGAGAAGATAGAAGATTTACAGAAATTTGATGCAGATTCGTTCGTAAGAGCGATATTTGATGCGGAGGAGTAAAATGGCTAAAGAGATGCTTACCCTGGATGCGTTTGAGGAAGCTTCCGAAATAGTTTCGAAAGTTACAAGAGATACCAAGCTTATCTATTCCGAATATTTTTCCAATCAGACCGGAAACAAAGTATATCTTAAACCTGAGAATATGCAGGTTACCGGTGCGTATAAGATCAGAGGTTCTTATTATACGATAAGTACCCTTACCGATGAGGAAAGATCCAAGGGACTTATTACAGCATCTGCAGGAAACCATGCACAGGGCGTGGCATATGCTGCCAAGGCATACGGTGCAAAGGCTGTTATCGTAATGCCCACCACCACACCTCTTATCAAGGTCAACAGGACCAAGAGTTACGGTGCCGAGGTTATCCTCTACGGCGATGTTTATGATGAGGCATGCACAAAGGCTCTTGAGCTTGCCAAGGAGAAGGGATATACATTCATTCATCCTTTTGACGATCTGAGGGTTGCTACCGGTCAGGGATCCATTGCTATGGAGATCGTAAGGGAACTTCCTCTTGTAGATTATATTCTTGTTCCCATCGGGGGAGGCGGACTTGCAACAGGTGTTTCCACACTTGCCAAGCTCCTTAATCCCAAGATAAAAGTCATCGGTGTAGAACCTGCGGGTGCGGCCTGCCTTAAAGCGTCATTTGATGCAGGTAAAGTCGTAACTCTTGACGGTGTTAACACAATTGCGGACGGTACCGCGGTCAAGACTCCGGGAAGCAATCTTTTCCCTTATCTCCAAGAAAACCTTGATGATATCATCACCGTTGATGATTCGGAACTTGTAGTATGCTTCCTTGATATGGTCGAGAATCACAAGATGATAGTTGAGAACTCCGGTCTTCTTACCGTTGCTGCACTTAAGCATATGAAGTCCGAGGGTAAGAAAGTCGTTTCGATCCTTTCAGGCGGTAACATGGATGTCATTACCATGAGCTCCGTTGTGCAAAACGGTCTTATTGCAAGAGACAGGATCTTTACCGTATCCGTACTTCTTCCCGATAAGCCCGGCATGCTTGCCAAGGTATCCGGCATACTTGCCGAACAGGGCGGTAACGTTATCAAGCTTGAGCATAACCAGTTTGTTTCGATCAACAGAAATGCCGCTGTTGAACTCAGGATCACTCTTGAGGCATTTGGAACGGAGCATAAAGCAGATATCATTGCGGCTCTTGAAAAAGAAGGATACAGGCCCAAGGTCGTTAAGACCAATATCTGATCCTGAAATAGAAATTTGCCTGTGCGAAAGTTGAGCATTTATGAATAAACGCGTTAAATTTCTTGGTTTGGATGTTTTGTTTTCGATAGCACTTACGATCATTGCCGTGGCATGTTCGCTTTTTCAGTGCATCGGTCTTACACCTGCCCTTGAGAACGAATTCTTTGATCCTTATATCGATATGAGATTTAATGCTTTTTCATATGTGGGCGGTGTTCTTATATACGCAGGTTTCCTGCTTTACTATTTTAAGTGGTTCCTCAGGATTAAATATACGGACTATCCCTTAAGACATGCAGGCGTGGTGATCATGCATTTTATGATCTCTTTTGTATTCTGTTTTGCGATGTTCATAGCACTGATCTTTGCTTCGCTTGTTTTCATCGGGTTTGATAAAAACCTGGTGCCGGATTTCCTGGCTTTCATAACAGTTTTCATATGGCCGATTGCAACTTTCCTGCTCATGAATGCCGCACTTATCGTTTATCTGATCAAAACCAAACATGAAACCGAAGGACCGGATGAAGAAGATAAGAAAAATACCAAAAAAACCAAAGATAAATAAACTTTTGCAAGTGTCAAGCAATTTTGCTTGACACTTGTTTTGGTTTGTAATATGATACTTTTTGCGTGTCAAAAGGAGCATTATGGATAAAATCCTTGAACAATCCCTTCTGTATGATTTTTACGGCGAGCTGTTAAGCGCGCACAGAAGAAAGATCTATGAAGCTTCCCTTTTCGAAGATCTGTCCCTCGGGGAGATCGCAGAGAGTGAAGGCATTTCAAGGCAGGCGGTACATGACGCTTTAAGACATTGCGATAAAGCACTTAACGAATACGAATCCAAGCTTCATCTGGTCGAGAGATTCCTTAAGATGAAGGATGAGATTGAAGAAATAAAAAAGCTTTCCGTATCGGAAGGCGATGATGAAACCAAACTTAAGCAGATCAGCCGCATTGCGGATACGATAATCGGAGAACTCTAATGGCTTTTGAAGGACTCAGCGAAAAACTGCAAAATGCATTTAAGAATCTCCGCAGCAAAGGCAAACTTACCGAAGATGATGTAAAGGAAGCACTCAAAGAAGTCAAAATGGCACTTCTTGAAGCCGATGTAAACTTCAAGGTTGTAAAGAACTTTGTAAAGACCATTGAAGAGAAATGTATCGGAACAGAAGTCTTAAACGGACTTAATCCTTCCCAGACTGTCATTAAGATTGTAAATGATGAGCTTACCTCGCTTATGGGAAGCGAAACCACGGAAGTTGCTTTCCGTCCCGGTAAAGAGATCACCGTCATCATGATGGCAGGTCTTCAGGGTGCAGGTAAAACTACCGCATCAGCCAAGATGGCCGGACAGTTCATCAAAAAAGGAAAAAAACCGCTGCTGGTTGCCTGTGACGTATACAGACCCGCGGCTGTAGAACAGCTCAAAGTTAACGGACAGAAAGTCGGCGTAGAGGTTTTCGATATGGGAACCGACACCCCTCCCGCAGAGATCGCAACGAAAGCTTATGAAAAAGCTCAGAAGGAAAACTTCAATGTTGTGATCCTCGATACTGCAGGACGACTTCATATAGATGAAGAGCTCATGAACGAGCTCAAAGAGATCAAAGAAAAGGTTAATGTATTCCAGACAATACTTGTTGTCGATGCAATGACCGGTCAGAGTGCGGTAAACGTATCTCAGACATTCGATGAGCAGATTGGGATCGACGGAGTTATCTTATCGAAGCTCGACGGCGATACCAGAGGTGGTGCGGCTCTCTCCATTAAAGCCGTAACCAGCAAGCCCATTCTCTATGTCGGAATGGGAGAAAAACTCACCGATCTCGAACAGTTCTATCC
>JAGPFR010000027.1 GCA_018056425.1 Lachnospiraceae bacterium | reverse complement strand
TCATATCTGCTCCTATCCTGCAGATAGTAATCGTATATGGACATTAACAGAGTCCGTTGCAAGAGTAAACCAGACTTTTTTGGCGATTTTCAGTTGTCAAAGAACAGGTTTAATTTTTCAATCAAATCGACGAAGGATTATACAGTAATCATAGCCCAGAGGAAAATATAGGACATTTAACGAAGATCAGGAAGGTTACTGGCACAACTGGACTCAGATGTTTGAGACAAGGTTCTTAAGAAAGATTATTTCGATAAGATATATGCAAAGATAATGCAGTATGCTCCCTTCTGCGAATGCTCCGTTCATTGTATTATTTGAGGATCACAGATTCAGTGTTTTGTGCGGAAGCAATCATCTTTCACTTTTGCGAAATGAAAAAAAGAATGCATACAGTGCGTTTATTTTTTGCAAGGAACGAAGAGTATGATTACTATATGAATAATTTCGGAAAGCAGTTTCAGAGAATCAGATGAGATATCAGAGAATTGTTTTTTGAAATTCAGCGGAGGATACGGATGGAAGATTACAGCATGCAGCATAAGAAAGCCTGGGAATTTGATGCTTACGATTTCTGGGTAAGAACTGCAGGAACACCGGAAGAAAGAGCGACAAAGGATAAAGAAAATCCTAAGAAGATGCTGAAACAGCATGCGGTTTATTTTGATTCTTTTGACGGTGTTAAGGTAGCAAATATTTGCGGTTCATGCGGAAAGAAGGCAGTACCTCTTGCAATCCTCGGAGCCGATGTTACGGTCTTTGACATTTCCGAAGATAATAAGAAATACGCTGTCGAAACAGCTGAGGCTGCGGGCGTAAAGATCGGATATGAAGTTTGTGACATCATGAAGATTGATATGGACAGATATGCCGGATGCTTTGATGTGGTATTCATGGAAGGCGGGATCCTTCATTATTTTCATGACATAGATGCTTTCATGAGTATTATGAACGGACTGCTTAACCCCGGTGGAAAGATGATCTGCAGCGACTTTCACCCGTTCACCAAGATCTCGGATATCCTGGGGCTTCAGCAACCTACCATGAGCTATTTCTCGACAGACATCTTTGAAGGAGAGATGGCGCACGCAAGATTTTACGATGAGGAGATCAGAAAGCAGATTCCGAAGTGCCATTATAGGAAGTACACCATCAGCGAGATCATCAATTCTATCATCAGGAACGGATTTACCCTGGAGAGGTTTGATGAGCATCCCTCGTGGGAGAATGAGAAACTTCCCGGAGAGTTTACTGCGATAGCAAGAAAGAATTGATGCTATTTTTGTCTGCCTAATTTTTGGCGGCATCAAAAGCTAGCAAATCTACGTAAATCGATGCTTTTTGGATAGGGAAGTAAGTGAAGAAACATCGAAAGCTAGCGAATCTACGTAAATTGATGCTTTTGGGATAGCGAAGCAAGCGAAGAAGCATCGAAAGCTCGCAAATCCTCAGAAGTTGATGCTTTTAGAGATGGCCGGAGCGGGAAAAGGCATCGAACGTTCGCAAATCCTAGGAAATTGATGCTTTTGGGATAGGCAAGCATGCGAAAAGGCATCGAAAGCTCACGGATTTACAGGATTAGATGCTTATTCGATTTTTTAATCATGCTTATTTCAAATATTTGGTATAAGGCTTAAACAAAGTAAAAAGGTGTGCTGCCATTTCTTCTGAAGTGTACGGAAATGATTCCCTGAGCCACCATTCGGTTACACCCAGAAAACCGTTGGATAGAAACTCGGTCGTGATATCTTTGGACGCAACCATTTCCTTGGGGAATTTGGTAAATGCTGCATCAATCTGAGCACTTATGATTTCGTGAAGTTTGCTGCGAAAGATTCCGGCCTTATCGTTTTTGTATAAGAGGCTGTAGAGTTCTTTGTTTTCTTCCATGTAAGAAAACATTCCGGGGAGAGCATCTTTTTTAAGCTTTATCTGCGGTTCGTTCTTACAATGAATTGTAAGTTCTTCTAAATATTTATCTATACACTTTTCCAATATGTCATATTTATCAACAAAATGAAGGTAAACGGTTCCGCGATTGATATCTGCTCTTTCGGATATGTCGCGGATCGTTGTCTTCTCAAATCCTTTTTCCCTGACAAGATCCATAAAGGTAGTCATTATCAGCTGCCTTGTTTTTTCTATTCTTCTGTCCATAAACAGTCCTTTCAAATGAACAAATGTATATGATGTGTTGATTAATCAACATAATTCGGATTTTACTCATTGTTTTGGGAATGAGATGTCTTTAAGATGACGATAACAGACACGTGTTGATAAATCAACACATATTCATTAAAAGGAGAACAGATGATGAAAATTTTATTTTTCGGAAGGGGAGCTATCGGAACACAGTATGCATGGGCGTTTGAAAAGGCGGGGCATACTGTAGTGTTTTATGTCAGGGAGGGGAGAAGCGTGCAGTATGGACCCTATGTTGACCTTAAGATTTCTGACGGAAGAAGAAAGAAGAGAAAAACAGTACAGGAGCGCTTTGATGTAAGTTTCATAGAAGAGATCGATCCGGAAGAAAAGTACGATCTTATATTCTTCAGCATAAATCCCGAACAGGTTAAAGAAGCTGCCAAATATTTGGCACCGAGAGTCGGTGATTCAACTGTTTTATTTTTTAACAATTTCGGAAAGGACCCATATGATGCAATGATGCCGATCCCCAAAGATCAGATTGTGGTCGGTTTTCCCGGAGCGGGCGGAGGATATGACGGAACCAAACTGTACGGAAATCTGTTTAAAGGAGTTCAGATAGGGATAAAGAAAGAAGCGCCCGATGCACGGGAAAGAATGGTTCTTGACCTGTTTGCATCCTCCGGTTTTAAGACTAGTGAAAAACACGATATACAGAATTTTTTGATCAATCATTATGTGGCAAATGCCGCTATGGAGGCGGAGGTTATAAAGGCAGGAAGCTTTAAGAACGTGGCTGACAGTAAGGAAGCTTTGACGGGAATGTTTGAAAATATAAGGGAGATGATTCCCTATCTTAAGGCTAAAAATGTAACGCCCGACCTTTCAGTGAGGTTATTGGCTTTGCTTCCTCCACGTGCCATGGCCGGTCTTCTGAAAATGACTTTATATTCTCCGAAAAGCATGGCCTACGAAGCACTTGCTCATAACGGTTTCAAAGCCGGATATGCGGTGAAGGAAATAGTCGGTGAAGCGGATGAACTGGGGGTAAGTCTTCCGAGACTTAAAGAGTCGCTTGAGCAAACGGAAAAAGAAGAATGAAACCATATAACGAAGTTTATCAAAGCCTGTGCGAAGCACATAATCTGTTGTAAGTGAAAAATTGATAAGGTATACTTATCGCAAATCGGACAAGATCCGTGAAAGCAATTCGGAGGCTGAATTTATGACAGATCAGATCAGAAAATATGAGTTTGGAACACCTTATGAAACAGGTGCTGTTGTATGTGATATCCCTAAGCTGGTGGGTATACCTGAAAGATTTAAGTATGACATGGATTCTCAGACTTTTATATATGATCTTCATGAGAAGGACATGGTATTCGGACTCGGCGAATCAATTCGCGGTATCAATAAAAGAGGCTGGATCTACGTGAGCAACAATGCAGATGATCCTGCTCATGATGAAAACAAAACCTCACTGTATGCTTCACAAAATTTCCTGATCGTTGATGATGGTTCGGATTGTTTTGGTATCTTTATAGATAATCCCGGAAGTGTGACTTTTGACATCGGATATACTGACATGAATGTCATGAGTATTCATCCCGAATATAATGACACCACTTTTTATGTTATAGAAGGAAAAACACCTGTTGAGATTGTTCGTGCGTTCAGAGAACTGATAGGCAAGAGTTATATCCCTCCCATGTGGGCTTTCGGATACGGACAGAGCAGATGGGGATATAAGACTGCGGATGACATCAGAGAAGTTGCAGCGCGTTACAAAGAATTGGGAATCCCTCTTGATATGATCTATATGGATATAGATTACATGCAGGATTTCAAGGTGTTTACCATTAATCCCGAAAGATTCCCCGATTTCCCTGAATTCGTCAAGGAAATGAAGGCGGAAGGTATCCGCCTTGTTCCCAATGTGGATCCCGGTGTAAAGATCGAAGAAGGCTACGATATTTATGAAGAGGGCAAGAAAAAGGGATACTATTGTAAAAAAGAAGACGGAAAAGATCTGGTAGCAGCCGTATGGCCCGGCAAGGTTCATTTTCCTGATTTCCTGAATTCAGATGTCAGAAAATGGTTCGGTGATAATTACAGGGTATTTCTTGATGCCGGATTGGAAGGCTTTTGGAACGATATGAACGAGCCTGCCATCTTCTATTCCGAGGATCATCTTGCCAAAGTGTTCGAGCATGTTAAAGAGCTTGAAAAGAAAGAACTTGATATCTGGGGATTCTTTGAATTCAAGGATGTATTGGGATCGATAGATAATAATCCCGAGGATTACAAGAGCTTTTATCATAATCTTGACGGACGAAAAGTCAGACACGACAAAGTTCATAATCTCTACAGTGTTAATATGACAAGATCTGCATCGGAGGCATTCAAAAGACTTGCTCCCGATAAGAAGATACTTCTATTCTCCAGAGCTTCATATACCGGAATGCACAGATACGGAGGTATATGGACCGGTGATAATATGGCAAGGTGGAGTCACCTTCTCTTAAATATTCAGATGATGCCCGCTCTCAGCATGAACGGATTTTTATTTGCCGGAGCTGATGTCGGGGGATTCGGCGGAAACACCACGGAAGATCTGATGATGAGATGGGTGGAGTTTGGAATCTTTACTCCTCTTTTCAGAAATCATTCCGCGATCGGAACAAGAGATCAGGAATTATACCGTTTTAACAGAAAAAGTGATTTCAAGAATCTGGTAGAACTCAGATATGCTCTTGTTCCATACATAAGCAATGCATTTATGAATGCTGCAGAGAATAATGATATGTACATGAAACCTCTGTGGTTTGATTACAGAGGTGATGACAGGTGCAGGGAGGTTGAGGATCAGCTTCTTGTGGGTGAGAGCATAATGATCGCACCGGTACATGAACAGAATGCTACGGGAAGATATGTTTATCTTCCCGAGAATATGAAGATGATCAGATTCAGAAGCTATTCGGACTATGATACCGAAGTTCTTGAAAGTGGAGATCATTACATTAAAGCTGATCTTAATGAGGTACTTGTGTTTATAAGACCCGGAAAAGAACTGCCTTTAGCCAAACCTGCAAGGCATGTTGAAGATCTGGATATGAACGACCTTACAGTTATTAAGTATTGAGAACCGGCAGACAATGGGGGCGTACACCTTGCGTCAGTAAAACACCTGACGCAAGATGTATGTCCCCTTGTCAGAAGTTAGGAGTATATATGAAAGTATTTTTGCTTGAAGATGATGATGCCATCGGAATGGGGCTAAAGTATTCTCTGGAAAAAGAGGGATATTCGGCCTGCCTCTACAAGTCGAAAGCAGATGCCCTTAATGCATGGAAAACGGGTGAATATGATCTGTGTATTCTCGATATCAATCTTCCCGACGGGAACGGATATGATGTATGCAAATTCATCAAAGAAAAAGAAGATGTTCCGGTGATATTTCTGACAGCAAGTGACGCTGAGGTCAATGTGGTAATGGGACTCGAGATGGGAGCGGATGATTATATCTGCAAACCTTTCAGAGTCGGAGAACTGATGGCCAGGGTGAAAACCGTGCTTCGAAGAAGCGGAAGATCGAAGGATCTTTCTGCGACTGCGGACAACACCATCAAAATCGAAAACATGATCATCAATACAGCGGAAGCTAAGGTATATCTGTCCGATAAGGAGAGCGGAAAAGAAAAGCATATAGAACTTACCGCGCTGGAGTACAGACTTCTTCTTGATTTTGTGAATAACAGAGGAATCGTCATGTCCAGAAATAAACTTCTGGAGGATATGTGGGATGTAAGCGGAGAGTTTGTTAACGATAATACGCTTACCGTATATATCAAAAGACTTAGGGATAAAATAGAAGAAGATCCCGCAGATCCGAAGATCATTAAAACGGTTCGCGGAATGGGATATGTGATCGAGAAGTAAAGGTTTGTTATGATCAAGAATAAAGATTTTTTTAAGATGATAATTATCACCTGCATCACAGTTGCAGTATCCGCTGTAATCGGGTTTTGCTTTGGGGGACCTGTGGCGGGATGCACTGTTCTTCTGACAGGGACATTAATATGCATTGTTTTTGCCCTGTATACAAGAAAAAGATATAAGGATATAGATGATCTGAATACATATCTGTCCAAGGTTCTCTCGGGTAATGATGTTCCGGATATTACTGATCAGGAAGAGGGAGAGCTTTCTATTCTAAAGACCAATATCTATAAAGCGACCACCACATTAAAATTTCAAAAAGAACTTCTTGCTGATGATAAAAGGATGCTGGCAGATGCGATAGCGGATATATCACATCAGCTTAAAACACCGCTCACATCAATGATGGTGATGAACGATCTTCTGCTGAACGAGGAGGATGCGGCAAAGAGGGAAGAGTTTATTAAAACACAGTCAAGTCAGCTTGGACGAATGAACTGGCTTATTCAGACTTTGCTTAAATTGTCTAAATTGGATGCGGGGACCGTACTCTTAAAGAATGAAGACATAAAAAGCTCGGTCCTTGTGTCGGATGCACTTAAGCCTTTTGAGATACAGATGGAACTTAAGGACATCGCAAAGAATATCACGGGGCCTGATATTGATATAACCTGCGATAAAAACTGGACTCTTGAGGTAATCCAGAATATCATCAAAAACTGCATCGAGCATATGGATGAAGGAGGACTTCTCCGCATCGAAACATCCGAGACGAATCTCTATACCCAGATTGCTGTTTCCGATACGGGATGCGGAATCGATGAGTCCGATCTTCCTCATATCTTTGAAAGATTCTATAAAGGCAAGAATGCATCTAAGGACAGTGTCGGTATCGGACTTGCTCTTGCCAGAACAATCATGACTTCCCAGCATGGAGACATCATAGTCGAGAGCAATAAGGGCGAAGGAAGTACATTCTTTGTCAGGTTCTATAAGACGATCGTCTAATATTACAAAATTGTAATAATATTAGTCACCGTATTGTAATGTGATATTGTTAACCTGTTCTCAGGCAGTAAGATACTGCGCGTTTGAGAAAGGAGTTTTTGGAATGAAAATACTTGAGATTAAAAACCTTTGCAAGGTCTACGGAAATGGAGAGACCAAGGTTGATGCTCTTGATAATGTTTCTTTTGAAGTGGAACAGGGAGAGTTTGTTGCAATAGTAGGTCCTTCGGGATCAGGCAAGTCAACACTGCTTCATATTCTCGGAGGTGTGGATTCTCCGACTTCCGGTGTGGTTAATATCGCGGGTACGGATATCAGCAAACTGAATGAAACCAAACTCGCAATCTTCAGGAGAAGACAGATCGGTCTGATATATCAGTTTTATAATCTGATCCCGATCCTTAACGTTGAAGAGAATATGACACTTCCGCTTCTTCTGGACGGTAAGAAGCCGGATAAAAAGCTTTTGAAAGATCTTCTGGAAAAACTCGGGCTTAAGGAAAGGCTTAAGCATCTTCCCAATCAGCTATCCGGAGGACAGCAGCAGAGGGTTTCCATAGGGCGAGCTCTTATGAATAATCCTGCGCTTCTTCTTGCTGACGAACCTACCGGAAACCTTGACAGTGAAAACAGTAAGGAAATAGTGGCGCTTCTTAGGAAATTTAACAAAGAGAACAATCAGACGGTGATTATAATAACTCATGATGAAAGGATCGCACTTTCCGCAGACCGCATCATCACAATTGAAGACGGCAGGATCACCAAGGACTCCGGAAGAGTGGAGGTGAGTGCGGTATGAACATAATGGCCAGGCTCACTCTCAGGCATCTGAGGGAAAACATGAAACGTACCGTGGTCACGATTCTCGGCATAGTCATGGCAACATCTCTGATAACCGCCATGCTTCTGGGAGCGTTTTCTGCGATTGATTTTTTCGGAGATGTAGAAATTCACATGAATGGTAATGTTCATGCGGCATGCTACAAAGTGACCGAAGAGCAGTTTAAAGCATTAAAAGAAGATCCCCGCATTGAGTCGGTGGGACTTATGGACACTGATTCTGTTATAAGTGCCGTCAGGCTAAGCCGTGAAGGAGAGGACAGATTCAGAATAGGAAATATTGTACATGGTGATACCTCTTTTTTAACCGCTAAAGTCACGGATGAATATGAAGGTACACTTCCTACATCATCATCTGAAGTTGCAGTGGAACGGAAATTTCTGGATGATAACGGACTTGATCTGTCAATCGGCGATACCATTACCTTTGAAGAGGGAAACAGATACTCTATAGACGCGGACGGCAATGTTACTTACTGGGCCGGAAATTACCGTTCCGAAGAGTCATTTGAAACGATTGATACCGTAACCTGCACCATTACCGCTGTTTTGAACGGAAATTATCCGACAAGAGGATACGATATTTTACGAGGTCTTGATGAAGGCTATTTCCCCGAACAGGATAATACAATGATCACGTTTACTCTTAAAAAATGTGATCATACTGCGAACAGTCAGATCAATGACATAGTAAGTTTATACGGCATCGAACATATCAGTAAGAATAGTGAATTGTTAGTAACACGTTTTTCTTTTGAAAAAGGAATGGGCGGATTCGCTTCTTTCTTTTCAATGATGCTGATAGGACTGACAATAGTGGTTGCCACCTCGGTTATCCTGATAGTTAATTCATTCGGAATGTCACTGGCCGAGAGAATGAGATATCTGGGAATGCTTGCAAGCGTCGGTGCAACGGGAAAGCAGAAGAGGTTTTCGGTCTATTTTGAAGGACTTGTGCTCGGAGTTATCGGAATTCCTCTGGGAATACTTGCAGGTATTTTAGGAACCAAGATCACGCTCCTTGTGCTGGGATCCAAAATGCTTGAATCCGGAATGGTAAACGGCGGGGATAAAATGACCGGGGGAATCCCTGTGGTCTATTCTCCCACAGTATTTCTGGCGGTGGTCGTTATTTCGGGACTTACCATTCTGATCTCGCTCCTTGCTCCTTCCGTAAAGGCATCAAGGGTAATGCCGATAGATGCATTGAGAGAGACTAATACCGTGAAACTTAAAGCCAGAAGTCTCAGAACAAATCCTATTGTTCGTAAGATTCTCGGATATGAAGGAGAACTTGCTCTCAAGAATATCAAAAGAAACGGATTTAAATCCAAGGTTATTTCTTTTTCCATAACCGTATCGGTCATACTGTTTCTTACCATAGATTATTTCTGCGAAAGCGTGGATAAGGTGAATAAATATGATTACGATGCACCTTATCAGGTAAGTGCTTCCTGCTATTATGACCAAAAGGATATGCTGAAAGAAGACCTTGCGGGGATTGACGGAATTAAAGATATGTATATCTGTGATTTCGTATCTTACAAATTTAAACCCGGGGTCAGAGCTGACGGAGAAGTAGAAGAGATTGTACTTGCCAATGCGTCCATAACGAATCCTTCTTTCAGAACGGATGATTACAAAGGGCTTGACATAAATGCCATGGCAGTTTTGGCAATTGAAGACGATGATTTCAGAGAGATCCTTTCACGAAACGGATTGCCGGAAGACAAGTATTTCGGTGATGTCTTAAGAGGACTTATGATCAATTCGTATTTCCATAAATCCTCTGACAAACCTATCTTTAATGAGAGTATCATTGGACAGTCCCTTTACTACGATGAGGCTATGGGAAATCCTCCCGCAGTGGAAGTCGGTGATCTTATCCCCTATGAGGGCGGAAGTTATGCTTACGAGCTTTTACCCAAAGAGAGTATTGTACTTATCGTACCGGAATCAATGTATTATAAGAGTGCTGTAAAGGTACTTCCGGATGAGAGACTTGTTGCGTCATTTGGCATAGAAACGGATAATGCGGAAGAAGTTGAACAGGCTATAGAGGATCTGTTTGCAGAAGGTAAGTATGAGTACTATTACAGCGCAGATCTTACCCAGACCCTTGTTATCATGAATACGGTCACTTTGATACTCAAGGTCAGCATGTACGGATTTACCACTCTTCTGACGCTTGTTGCCGTAGCCAATATCATCAACACGATCTCAACCGGAATACTCCTTCGGAGAAAAGAATTCGCAATGTACAGATCCGTCGGAATGGATGCGCACGGTTTTAAGAAGATGATCAGACTGGAGACATTTTTGTACGGTATTAAGGCAGTTCTTTTCGGAATTCCGATATCGATACTCCTGAGCTATCTTATGTACAGCAGAATGAGGGGCAATCTGTTCGCATTCGTCCCCAATTACAGGATGTATCCGGTCGTGATAGCCGCAGTCTTCGGAGTCATCGGCTTAAGCATGCTGATGAGCATGAATAAGATTAAAAACGACGAGATAATAGATGTATTAAAAGAGGATATCTGCTGATTTCAGGTCCCGGACTCTGTGTCCGGGACTTTTTAGGCTAAAAAACCCCTAAAACCGCCAAAATACACCATTTTGTCACAAGAAAAATGCTTATAGCGTATGCTATAAGCATATGTAGTATGCACTGACGGTTTTTGAGGCGGGAAGCTGGGAATGTGTACCATAGTATCGAAATTTCATACGGTTTTCTGTTTTAAGCCGAATAGACAGATATCTAAGTGTGTCCGGGGCGGATTTTTGCTGTTTTAGCAGGAATTTCGTCCGGGCATTTTTTGTATGTACGGAGGAATGATGAGAATCAATAAGCCGAGAATCGAAAAAAACAGCATTTATAGATTTGTGGCGATCATTGGCGGAATAACGGTCAACGTGCTTATGGCATATCTGACCGATCTGTCGGGTATACCGCTTTATCTGGATTGTGCAGGAAGCATATTTGTTGCCGCACTTGCCGGTATGCTGCCCGGACTTATAACGGCTGTCCTGACTAATGTATTCAGTTCATTGTTCAACAATTTTTCCATATACTATACCGTTATCGGTGTAATCATTGCCATTGGCACGTCGCATTTTATAAAGCATGAATTTCACAAGAAGAAAGCTAATTTTTTCTGGTATATACTGTCCATAGCCGGTGTTGCAGGCGTTCTTGGCACCATCTTCCAGTGGCTTCTTCTCGGAGGCCCCCAGTTCAGGGATGTGGCAAACGCGGCCTCCACGCTTTCAGAGGGTGAAGGCTTTTCTTATTTTCTGTTTTCAATGATCATAAATGCAATGCCTGAGATCAAGGTAGTGCTTAAGAAGTATCAGGATAGTTAACGGAGGATATCGTTAATGATCGTAATAAATAGAAAAACCGGAAGACGGATTGCGCAGATGGTTGCGGGAGTTTTTCTTTCCTCCTGTCTGTTATATATGCCCGTATTCGCGGGAAATATACGAGTTACATGCTTCAGCTGATCGACAGTGATGTTGATTATCAGATGAAGGAAGAGACGGAAAATGTAGATACGATATTTAAGAATGAATTTACCTGTGAAGAATACAGGAGTGCCATATCATACGGAATAAGGATCAGACCTGAGAAAAAGATAATCGCTTTCAGTGCAAGTCCTTTGGATGAAGAGAATCCTTTCTCGGGTCCTGCGGTTATCCTATTCGATTCTCTCGATGAAAGAGTACATGATACTGACAGGGCGATTAAAGATACCAGATATTCCGAATTTGGAGAAATATGGTTTGACGGACATTTTGTATGTTCGGAGGCACGAAATATGAAGCTTATCTCCATTGAGGAGATCAGGCAGGATGAAGATGAGACATATTTCGTAGAGGTTGCAAGAAACCGTGACCATGTATATGTCAAGCTGGAAGGTAAGGGTTATATGTCCGAAGTTGTGATCGCACTTCCGGACAGTTCCAAATATGCATACATCGGACTTACAGGTGAGAATTGTCATATTTCATCCATCGAGGTTGAAAAAACCGGCAAGAAGATGCCTGAAGAAGAAATACCCAGAATATCCGAAGAAATCAGTTATATAAACAGGCTTGAGAGTGATATACCCAATGTCCAGATTGACAGTAACCGAAGTGATTACACACAGGGAGTTAAAGTAAAGGACGGTATGAGACTTATTTTCCACACAATGAGTCTTCCGTCTGCCAATCTTGTATGGCATTGTCCCTTTATTCTGCTTTATACCTCGGATGACGGAACCGTCATGGGAAGAGGGTATAAGGAATATGCAATGATCCGATTGGACGGCGAGGCACAGGGAGGGGGAGATTCTTCCGAGAACAGGAATGAGGTGAATAAAGGTAAGGAGTTTACAACCTGGGAGAACTGGAAGAAACTTAACAGAAAAGGATTTGAATGTATGGTAAGGTTTTCACGGATGAAAAATAAGATCATCACAGAAACCGAAAATGGTGGTATCTCCATTACCAATATTACTACCATTCGCGATAATAATAAGAATATATACGTTTCAGTCACAGGGGATCAGGTGGCTCTTACGGATATAAGGATCAGGAAATAACCGGATAACTAAGGGACGCATCTATAGGCAGAAGATCCATGCCGAAAGATGCGTCCCTTTTGATCACATTTATATTATCATTCAGTTATCTACATTTACGATTCCGAGAGATGTGTGTGTCTGAACATCTCCGATGTCTCCGCCAAGATCGATATTTCCGAGATCGGTCTTAACTTCTCCGCTGCCTATGGTGCAGCCATGAGTTTCGATGTTTCCGGCATCGGCATCTGCGTAGAATAATTCGATCGAACAATCTTTAAGATCGATGTTTCCGGCATCCGCACTTATGGTTGCTTTATCTGCGGTCATATCCTTAATTTCGATATTTCCGGCATGCAGAGAATCATTGTATCGTTGTAACCGCGGATCACATCACTGCTGATCTCTACCATTTTCTTCCTCCTGTTAATAGGTTTCTTGGTTTTACATGGTACTGCGGCCGGCCGGACCGCTCACTTGCCTCGTCAGGTTTGTTTTTAGTACCACGTCAGACGTACTACGACTGTCGTACTATGTCTGATGGGGTAAATATACTACGACAGATGAAGTATGTCAACACATTATATAAAAAAAGATATAAAGATTATCCGGACGGCTGCCGATATATAATACGGATAACTGAAAGTGCCCATATTATGCCCACGCGCAGGCGGACGAAACGGATTTTTGTCAGGGCACTTTAACCGTTTAATACTACAAGGAGGTAGAAAATTATGGCGGGTATTCATGAGATCTCTGCATATCAGCAGAATGCCGAAGCCTGGAAAACAGGACAATCTCGTATCGATTCGGCAAAAACCACAGAAACCGGAAAAAGTGAATCTTCGGGAAAGACCGGCGTATCAAAATCTAAGGTCGAAATAAAAGCCTGGAATCCGTTAAAAGAAACAAGCAGCCTTATTCCCCGTAAGACTGAATACGGCTATGCGGTCGGTGACGTTAAGCTGTCCGACACTGCAGCGGATTACTATGAAAAGCTGAAAGCAAAATTCGGAAACATGAATTTCATAGTCGTCAGCAAGGATATGATGGCTCAGGTCAGGCAGAATGCGGCAGCATACGGTAATGCCAATAAACCGGTCGTGCTTATAGATGAAGAAAAACTTGAGCGCATGGCGACCGATGAGGATTACCGCAACAAGTATGAAGGCATTATTGCCATGTCTCAGGCCAAACTCCTGGAGGCTAAGAATTCACTGACCAGCAGCGGAGCGGCTGTCAGGAATTTTGGTATTTCGGTTGATGACAGCGGAAACGAATCATTCTTTGCCACCATCGAAAAATCCCGGGAGCTTCAAAAAGAGCGCATAGAGCATAAAGCGGAAGAAAAGAAAGCTCAGAAGAAGGCCGAGGAAAAGAAAGCACATAAGGAAGCTGAAAAAGAACGTATCGAGAAAAAACGCGAAGAGGCAAGAGCCGAGAGAAAAGAAGCCGGAGAGCGTATCGGAAGCGATGATCCCGATGAGGTTCTTTCCGAAGAAAAAGAGTACGTGACTGTTACATCACATACTCTTGATGATCTGATAAGAAATGTTCAGACGTATACCTACAATAATGCAGCCGGTCATGTTATGACCGATGCCGAGCGTATGGTAGGAGGTCATATCGATTTCAAGGGATGAACAAAAACATCATCCGAACTTTTTGACAAGACTCATTTCCATAATCTTATCACAGAGGTCGCCGAAGCTTCTTCCGGCGGCCTTTGCCGATATTACCAGGTGTGAATCCGGATAGAGCTGAGGAAGCGAATCACACTCAAGACAGACAAAACTCTTAAGATCGTTTGCTACGATAAAGTCCATCTTCGCATATGCATTTACTCCGAGAGCAAAGGCAGCATCCTCGGCTGCTTTCTGAAGGGCCTTGGCAAGCTCATCGGGGATCTCCGCAGGACATTTATTTGCGGTTTCACCGCTCATGGTGAGGCCTTTTTCTTTATCTGCTGTTTCGAGCGGGAGTTTTTCGAGAACGGGAAGTGCTTTGCCCTCAACGGTGCATACGGCAAATTCCCTTCCGGTAAAGTATTCTTCTATAAGGATCTCGGTATCCCATCGGAACGCATTTCTTACTGCTTTTTCATATGCGGTTATGTCACTTGCTATGGATATGCCCACACCGATTCCGCCGTTATTAGGCTTGACGATAACCGGGAATGTAAGGCCGTGATCTTCGGGATTCGGGATCACTGAGCCTTTTTTGATCGTATATCCGTCCGGTACGGGAACTCCGAGAGTTCGCATCAGCTGTTTAGCCGCTGCTTTATTGGAAGATACCGCAGATGAGAAATAATCGCATCCCGTGTAATCGAGTCCGAGAAGATCAAATGCAGCCTGAACCTTACCGTTCTCACCCTCCGCTCCGTGAAGCGCTATGAAGATAAGATCGGACTGTCTGCAGATCTGCAAAACATTGGGGCCGAAGTATGCATCGGACTGATCTTTTCTGCGCTTTCTTGTTGCCCACAGATCGGGGATCTCATTAGGGATATCGCCGGGATTGAGGGAATATTTATAGGGATCTGCAAATACGTCATCGGGAAGAAGTTCTTCAGTTTCGTTATATCCCATAAAGGAATCAAGAAGGATAACATTGTTTCCGCGGTTTCTGAGAATGTCGGAAACGGTGACGCCGGTCTTGAGTGAAAGGTTTCTTTCGTTGGAGAGACCTCCGGCAAGTACGACTATGTTGAGGTTTCCGGGAAGGACGAATTCCTTGAGTTCATCGTCGGTAATGGCAACATCTTCAACGGTAAGGTCCGATCCGTCCATATTAAGTTCGAGAGATCCTATCATCTGTCTTGTGAGAGTTGCGATCTTAAGGATGCTTCCGATCTGCTCGGGCTTCAGGTCAACATCATATTTTTTCCTGGCGATATTCCTGATGCTCTTTGCGATGGGCCTGTTAACGTGAACAACAAGGAAATCTGTAAGGCCGAGGAGTGCGTTGAGCTTTCTCGAACTGATAAGGTCGTCAACCATATCTATGACTTTCAGAATATCAAGTGCGTTAAAAGCGGTCATGATGCTTCTGAATGATTCGAGAAGGTTGGGATTTTTGCGCGAGTAAAGAATGCAATATGCAAGGAGATAAGCAACGTTGTCCGAATACTTGGGGTCACCTATCATATCACACAGGAATGCGATGAAATCGGTAATGTTTCCGCCGTTGGAAAGAGCAAATCCGCGCTCTACGATCATTCCCACAAGACGGTTGGTCTCTTCGCTTTCTTTTTCACTGACAGCGGAACGGATCATGCTGTTGATGAATTGATCGACGATCTGCATCTCGGGACGCTGACCGTTCGGGTTGATGCGGATGCTGTATTCTCCGTTCTCACCGAAATCAAAGAAAGTATTGGGGGCGTGTGATTCGGAAAAACCGTACTTTCCGTAATCATATCCGATATAATACGTCTTTTCCCCGATATCGTTCATGAGAATGTTGACGTAGTCGTAATCGATATTATGGTTGGTGATCAGGGACTGACGTGCAATGATCCTCTTTTTGTAATGATCGATGAACTTATCGGAGAATCCCTGTCCGTCAAAAGAAACACATCTGTCAGGTGTGTCATTTAAGATGGTGATATATTTTGCTTTGTTTCCTCCCTTGGAATGACCTATGACGGTCACAAAGTATTTTTCGAGATCGTTTCTGTCATATGCCTGCTTGTACCATTCGAGAGCATTTATCTGTTGAAGAGAATCGACCTGTCCCGCACCTTCGAAATCATCAGTCCACTCTCTGTCGGCGGTTCCCCTGAATGCAACAACCGCTTCGTGCTTTCCGCTTTCGTCAGCTTCTTCTTTTTCGTTGACGACAACGATTGAGATTCCGCCGCCTGCACCGTATGCCATGTCGAGATGGGATTCGAGAATACGCGAATCGGAAACATTAGGATTGTTCAGGATGGCCATGATGATATTCCTGAAATCAAATCCGTTCATCTGTGTGGAATATGTGTATTCGTTATCCAGCGCATTCAGATCTATTTGCCGGAGATAATCTCCCACCGTCATTCCTTCCGCATCCAGGATTGAGATCAGAGGAGCGCTTCCCGGCATATAGGTCAGAAGCTCGATTAAAAGAAGTTCATCAACTCTGTACATTAATACATACCCCCAAATATTCTTGTGAAAAGCAGATATTAATTTGATTCTATTTCTTCTATCAGTGCCTGATAGACAAGGTTCAGATTTTCGTTTTCACGTCTGATGTTTCGCACGAGATTGATACCGATGAATTTGAGGAGCGATACACCTGCGGAAGGATGTGACTCGGCATATTTGTCGAAATCATTTCTGGATATCCTGAGTGCCACACAACCTGTTCTTGCTTTGACTGTTGCGGATCTTTCATCGCTGTCGAGAAGAGCCATCTCGCCGAATACGCAACCGTCCTTGCTTCCGAGACTCGCACATATAAAACTGTCACCGAAGATGGTTGTTTTAATAATGTCGACATTTCCTTCAATAAGGAAATACATATCCGATCCGGTCTCGCCTTCCGTGATCACATTTGTTCCTGCGGGCACCTTCACTTCTTCGAGAAGCGAAGCAAAATCATCAAGATCAGCGTCGGAGAGTTTTCCGAACAAAGGAAATGTTTTTAACTTATCCGTGTACTTAGTCATTTTTCTTCTCCAAGTATGATGGCTCCCGAATTGGAAGGGATTATATAATCGTCTCCGGGATTTAAGCGGGGCTCGTTCGTTTCCATGGTCTTGACGTTTTTGAGCTTCTGGATGATCTCTCCGTAATTGGTCGATTTCTGTGCTTCGGATAAGATGTTGTGTTTGATCTCTTTTTCAACTCCCATGTTCTCGAGGATACCGAGAAGCAGGATGTTCTTTTCTTTTTTGTAATAGTCGAAGAGCTCGCTGTATACTGCTCTTTATTCTCTCTGCGGCAAAGATAGGAGTGGTATGGACACCATGGAGAATCGTTTATTATATCTTCTCCATAATCGGAGGAGTTCTTATCCAGGGAGCCATTTTTTTATTCCTTGCTTCGCTTAATATTTATCTGCTGGAGACAAACAGCCTGAAGGAAGTGTTCTACTGGAACGCCAGAAAATTTGCGGGATATCCCATAAGCATATTCCACAAGGCAATACAGTTTTGCATGACCTTTGTGGTGCCTTTTGCATTTGTTAATTATTTTCCCGCACAGTTTATATTGAGAAAAGAAGACATGTCATTATATCCCGGAATCTTTATGTATCTCACTCCCGTTCTGGGAATCGTGATGTATATCCTCGCATATGCGTTTTGGAGATACAGCATAAAGTTTTACAAAAGCTCGGGAAATTAAAAAGAAGAGGCAGTAATAGCTGCCTCTTCTTTTACGATATTACTTTTTTAGTTTGTTAACTACTTTCTCGTACGCTTCAAGTACTTCTTCGTGATGCTTTCTTATGAAATCTTCTTTTTTTTCATTGGATGCATATTCCATTTGCTTGGCAAGTTCCGACAGGTTATCCGCTCCGATATTTCTTGAATTGGATTTCAGTGCATGGAGAAGAACTCCGTATTCTTTCCAATCTGCTTTTTCGTATTGCTCGATTATCTTGGACACATTGTCATCGTGATCCTCAACATAGATACCGCAGATCATTTCATAGAAGCTTTCATCGTTGTTGCAATATTTCATTGCAGAGTTCTTATCGATATAATCAATGGATAGAACGTCCGCTGCTTTCAGGTATGTGGGCTCCTGAATCACGGGTTTGCTGGCAGCTTTAGGAGACTTGGTTACCATGCCCTCGGGAAGGTATTGGAGGATCATGCCAAGCATCTCGTCCCTTTTAATGGGTTTGCTCAGGTAATCCGTAAAACCTGCGTCGATGTATTCTTTTTTCGCACCCTTGATGGCGTTGGCTGTAAGAGCTATAACGGGTGAATCACTGCATTTGTTAACGGGAAGATCATGGCTCTTTTCCAGTGCTTCGATTCCGTCCATTTCCGGCATCATATGATCGAGGAAAATGATGTCGTAATGATTATGTGCAATCATATCAAGCATTTCGCGTCCGCTGAAGGCTTCCTTGATATGAATCAGGGTATCCTTGAGAAGACCCTTTACGACCTCGATGTTCATCTTGTTGTCATCAACGACCAGGATTGAAGCAAGAGGTGCGGTGTAGGTGAAGTCATCGTCCACAAGGACGAAGTTTTCTCTGTTGTACTTGTCTTCGATATTGCCGATGGGATCGGATGACTTGACGCTCTGATCTATTTTGACCGTAAATACGGAGCCCTTGCCGTACGTGGAATCGACTTCAATGGTTCCACCCATGAACTTGACCATTCCCGCACAGATTGCAAGACCGAGACCTGTACCTTCAATGTCTTTGTTGCGTTTCTCGTCGATTCTGCTGAATTTTTCGAAAAGCTTGTCCAGATCTTTTTCTTTGATCCCTATACCGGTATCACTGACCTTGATCTCAAGGCTGACGGTTTTTTCACTTGCCTTTCCGGTGATGCTTAGCGATACACTTCCTTTATCGGTGTATTTAACGGCATTGTTCAGGAGATTGATCATGATCTGTCTGATCTTATTTTCATCGCCGAACAGGGCGTCCGGAAGATCGGGCTGAACACTTAAGTCAAGATCAAGAAACTTCTGCGAAGCTTTTATCTCTATCATCTTAACGACATCAATGGTAAGAGAGGAAAGGGAATAATCGCCCTCGACAAGTTCCATTCTTCCCGCTTCTATCTTGGAGAAATCAAGAATGTCATTGATAAGTGACAGGAGCGAATCGCTTGCACTCTTTATATTGGAAGCACATTCTCTTACCTCCTTGGAAATATTTTCGCGAAGAATGATCTCGTTCATACCCATGATCGCATTGATGGGCGTTCTGATCTCATGGCTCATATTGGCCAGAAATTCCGATTTATATTTGTTTGCACGGACAGCTTCAAGTATCCGGTCCCTGCTGAGTCTCATCTGTCTGATGGTCTGGAACAGCATCATCAGGATCATGAAGTACAAACCGATCAGAATATACAGGCCGTCGATCCTGTCGGTGATAAGGATCATGATAACTGCTTCAACAAGGCTTCCTGCCGAGAGCCCGATCATTCCGATAAGAACATATATATACTCTTTGGCATATCCGTTTGTGATATCTATTCCGATGGTTGTGAGAAGACAAATGATGGCAATGGATATGATCGTGTTGATGATAACGGTCGAATATCTGAAATCAAAGATTTCCGAAGCGTGGAGAAATGTTATTACGGAAAATGATAAGAACAATACGATGAGTATTGCAATGAATACTTTTTCATAACGCCTTTTCTGCGTCTCATTCATGAAGTACAGGAAAGGTGCGATCATTATGGTAACAAGAAGATAGCCCCATACTCCGTCCACGTAATAGAGTCCGGTGATGTACTGAGGGATGAGACTGTCGACGAGGAGCCAGAAGGTAACAAGTGCAAAGCCGAAGCCGATCGAAAGGAGCATTTTCCATTCGTCGTATTTTCCGATAAGGAAAAGGGAGAAAATGACAAGAGCCAGGGAGAAGAAAAACAGCATAAATGAGAGCACGAACTGTATACCTGCCATTTTCATGACTTCCATGAAGACACCGAGTGAATCACCGTAGAAAATAGTGGCGAATCCTTCCTGCTGGCTGTCAGTCATTATTTTTTCGATGCGGATGGTCTTGCCTGCATCGGTGGGATAGAGCTGGACCTGTAGAAATACGGTTTTTTCGTTAAGTCCCGGGAGAGGATTGTTTTCATTTGTGAAGGATGCTCTTAACTGACCGTCCACATAAATGAACGAATCATTATATGCAAAGATACAAAAAATCGTACCTTCGCTTATATTGTCCGGAAGAACGGACTCGACGGCAAAAACCCCGAGTTCTCCGGGATTTGCAAGTATGGGAAGGTCCTGTACAACTCTGGTTCCGTCGGGAAATACTCTCTCCCAGGTCCCCTCATATACACCTGACCATCTGATGATGGTATCCTCCCGGTCAAATCCTGCCCAGGTTATTCCAATGAACAGGAGGATGAGAACGGCCACTCCTCCGAAGAGTGACAGCATGAATCTGAATACTCTGTGACTGGTGATGTGCTTTTTGAAATTTAACAGCTTTTTTTCGGACATGATCTTTACCTGACAGTTTTTTATTCAACGCAAATGAACAGATACTTGAAATAGGTGTGGTTCCTTGCGTCATCATACAGATTGAACAGACTTATCGAATACAGATCGGATACTGCTTTGAAATTATTCTTCTTTATTAAGGAAAGCATTTTGCGGTAACTCTTTTCAATATCCGCTGAATTGTTGTCGTGATAGCACAGGACTGCCTTGTTTCCCGGAAGAGGAAATGTCCCTATATTATCCGCAGGCAGAAATGAAAGACTGATGATCTTATTGTAGACATATTTGCCCGCTTTCAGATCCTCGTAATCTATCGTAACGCCGGCAGGAAACATCGGGAGAGAATCATTCCTGGAGGTCTGTGTGATGTGCGCGGAAATATCTGCCGCGATATCACCCGTGTGGAATGATGAATCCTTATCGCTTATGGGACTTGAAAATACGCTCATGGGAGGCATTACATCCACGAAAGGAACACCCTGCTTATGAGAGTTATATTTTCCGAGGATCCACATTCCGAGCTGAAGAGCTGAAATTTTCTTGGTGATAAGGAATGCTTCATGCTGCATTTCCCTTATCTTGATATTGGCAAGTTCCTCTATACCGTCTCTTGAAAGATTGTGGACTATCTTACCGATCTCGGATATGGAACAGCCTGACTGTCTGAGAGTTGTGATAAAGAAGAATGACCCGATCTGTGCGGAAGAATAGTAGTGATATCCGTTCTTGGGATTTTTCCAGGGAACGAGGATATCCTGCTCATAATAATATCTCAGTGTGTCTCTTGTGGTATTGCAAAGGGAAGCAAACTCCGACACCTGAAGAGTGTATTCACTGTTTTTAACTGAGATGTTCTGACCCATGAATATATCAAATAAACAAACAAAAAGAATTTAACTCACGGATATTTTAAATGATATGCGTTTGAAAAGCAAAGGAAACCTTGGGGCTGACCCCAAGGTTTTTTGTATTATTGTCTTCCATTTGGGATGAAATATGTATTTTGAGGACGTATCTGACGTTTTTTAGGATAATAAATTAATCTTGACCCGGGGGTAACACCCGGGTATATCCTTTAAGGGCTTTAGATAAACAACTCAAAAAGGAGAACAAAAAATGAAAGACGTTACCGAAACAATCATCCGTGTTATTGCCGAGTATCTTGATAAGGATCCTTCCGAGATCAAAGCAACAGATACCTTTTCGGAGATAGGACTTGATTCACTCGACATTATGGAGCTTGTAATGCAGCTTCAGGAAGAGCTTGATTGCAAGATCGAGCTTTCACAGGAAATCACATCAATCGAAAAACTTGCCAAGTTCATCGAGGAACAGTAATGGATAGAGAATATCTCATGAAAAAAAGTCCGGTCTGCGAATTGCTTGGGATTAAATACCCGGTTATTCAGGGAGGAATGGCATGGATCGCAGATGCTTATCTTGCGGCAGCCGTATCCGAAGCAGGCGGTCTCGGACTGATCGCTGCCATGAATTCCAACGGAGAGCAGCTCAGGGAACAGATCGTAAAGGCTAAGGAACTTACGGATAAGATATTCGGAGTCAATCTGATGCTCATGAGTCCGTATATTGATGAAGCCGTTGATGTAGTCTGCAGCGAACATATAAAGGTTGTAACAACCGGCGCCGGAAATCCCGCCAAGTATATGGAGAAGTTAAAGGCGGCCGGAGTTAAGGTTATCTGCGTTGTTGCCAGCGTCGCACTTGCAAAGATGGTTGAAGAGATGGGTGCAAGCGCTGTTGTTGCCGAAGGATGTGAATCCGGAGGACATGTGGGCGAGACGACCACCATGGCACTGGTTCCCCAGGTTGTTGATGCGGTTAACATACCGGTCATTGCAGCGGGTGGGATCGCCGACGGAAGAGGAATGGCTGCTGCTTTTATGCTGGGAGCCTCGGGAGTGCAGATGGGCACCAGATTCCTTACGGCAAAAGAATGCAGAGTTCATGAGAATTATAAAGAAAAAGTATTATCCGCGCGCGACCGTGACACGATCGTGACCGGAAAATCTCTGGGACATCCGGTCCGCGCACTCAAAAACAGGATGACCAGAGAGTTTAACAAACTTGAGCAGGACCCTGAGACTAAACCCGAAGATCTGAAAAAGATGGGAGCAGGCGCTCTCAGAAGAGCAGCGATAGATGGTGATGTCAAAAACGGTTCGTGCATGTGCGGACAGATCGCAGGCCTTGTAAACAGCGAGGGAACCTGCGAGGAAATCATTACAGGAATCTGCAGTGAAGCCTATTCACTGATTGGGACCCCTATCCCCTGATTCACCCCCCTTCAACCCCAGGCGGAGCAGTCTGAGATATTCTTATAAGGAAATGTTATGAGCAAATTTTCATTTTTGCTGGCGGGCCAAGGCAGCCAGTATCCCGGAATGGGAAAAGAATTGTATGAAGATGTACCGGAGGTCAAGTCATTTTTTGACGCTGCCGAGGGGCTCTGCCCGGGTACCTTAAAGCAGATGTTTGAAGGAAGCGGTGATGAATTAAAACAGACTGTCAACACACAGCCCTGCGTTTTTCTGGCTGACATGGCGGCAGTTATCGCGCTTGAAAAAGAAGGCATCATGCCCGACTGCGTTGCGGGTTTTTCGCTCGGTGAGATCGCAGGTCTTGCAGTGAGCGGAGTACTGAGTAATGAGGATGCATTTAATCTTGTTACGGTCAGAGGAAAACTCATGCAGAATGCTGCAGAGAAGGTAAAGGGCAAAATGGCTGCGGTCCTTCGCATGGATACCGGAGAGCTGGAAGAACTATGTAAAGAGAAGGGCGTTTATCCGGTTAATTACAATTGCCCCGGTCAGATTGTTGTATCGGGAAGCGAAGAGAAGATGGATTCTTTTTGCATTGAGCTTGAAGCAAGAAAAGTAAGATTCATTAATCTGCCCGTCGGAGGCGCGTTCCATACTCCATATATGGAATCCGCATCCGCAGGTTTATTGGAAGAACTTGAAAGCGGAAGATATAACATTAAATCCGCTTCAAAAACACTTTATTCCGATCTGAGTGCATCTCCTTATCCTTCCGACAAAGAAGGGATAATCCGAAATGTGTCGGAGCAGGTTTCCGGCAGCGTCAGATGGGAGGAGATAATCAAACGTATGGCAGATGACGGAGTGGATACGTTCATTGAGTGCGGTCCCGGTATTACTTTATCGGGTTTCGTAAAAAGAACACTTAAGGATGTAAGGATATTAAATGTTGATAACAGGGAATCATTGAAGAAGGTTTTGGAGGAACTTAAGTAAATGCTGTCTGATAAGAATGCCGTTATAACAGGCGGAACAAGAGGAATAGGAAAAGCTATTGCACTTAAGTTTGCCGAAAACGGAGCGGACGTTGCAATAATGGCAACTTCGGAATCCGATGCCGCAAGGCAGACCCTGGCACAACTTAAAAGTCTCGGAAGTGATGCCAGGCTGTATGTATGCGATGTAAGAAATCCCGAAGAAGTATCGAGAATGTCAGAAATGATCCTTGCGGATTACGGCCGTATAGATATTTTGGTAAACAATGCGGGGATAACAAGGGACAACATTCTTCCGGCATTAAAGGATTCCGATATAGACGATGTAATTGATGTAAACCTTAAGGGATGCATGTATGTGACAAGAGCGTTCATAAGAAGCTTTGTCAAACACAGATGCGGAAACATAATAAACATCAGCTCGGTTGTCGGTCTTATGGGTAATAAAGGACAGGCCAATTATGCCGCTTCCAAAGCGGGCATTATAGGTTTTACCAAAACCGTTGCCAGAGAATACGGAAAAAGAAATATAAGATGTAATGCCATTGCCCCGGGTTATATTGCAACCGAAATGACTGCGGCACTTGATGAAGAAATGACCCGGGCAATCGCAGAATCTCTCCCCCTGGGGGTTTTGGGTGAACCGGAGGATGTCGCAGAACTTGCATTATTCCTTGCGGGTAACGCATCCAGATATATAACCGGTGAAGTGATCAAAGTTGACGGAGGAATGTATGTGTAGAGTTGTTGTAACGGGAATGGGGGTAATCACGCCTGTTGGAAATGATATTGATAGTTTTTGGAATAGTATTACAGAAGGCGTTTGCGGAATAGATCATATTAAGAGATTTGACGCATCCGGTCTTAAGGTAAATCTTGACGCGGAAGTCAGGAATTTTGAACCCAAGGAATATTTTGATACCGTTCAGGAGATCAGAAAGTCCGATCTGTATATGCAGTATGCAATGGCTGCTGCAAAGCAGGCCGTAGAAAGCAGCGGTATTCTTGAAAGCGATATTGACAAAGAACGTTTCGGAGTATACATAGGATCCGGAATCGGCGGTATAAATTCAACTTTAAAGGAAACGAGAAAACTGGATGAGAAGGGACCTGAGATGGTCTCGCCTTTCTTTGTTCCGATGATGATCAGCAATATGGCAACAGGTGCCGTATCCATCAGATTCGGAGCTAAAGGACCGAGTCTTCCCGTTGTTACAGCCTGTGCAACTTCAACTCATACCATCGGAGAAGCATACAGAAGTATTAAGCACGGATATGCAGATGCGATTATCGCCGGCGGAAGCGAAGCATCGATCAATGAACTTGCGATGGCGGGATTCATTAATTGTCAGGCACTTAATCTGTCGGATAACCCCGATGAAGGAAGTCTTCCTTTCGACAAGAGAAGGGGCGGCTTTGTAATGGGAGAGGGAGCAGGAATACTTCTTCTCGAAGAATATGAACATGCTTTAAAAAGGGGAGCAAAGATCTATGCCGAAGTGGTGGGATATGCCAATACCTCCGATGCATATCACATCACTGCTCCCGATCCTGAAGGTGACGGTGCGGTAAGGGCGATAAAGTCCGTTGTAAAAGAGGCCGGAATAACGGATACCGATGAGATCTATGTAAATGCTCACGGAACCGGAACTCATTTAAATGATGCGATGGAGACAAAGGCTCTTAAGAAAGTATTCGGAGACAGAGCATACGATCTTCACGTAAGTTCTACCAAGTCGATGACAGGTCACATGATGGGCGCAACCGGTGCTGTTGAAGCTGTTGCATCCGTCCTTGCACTTGCAAACGGCATTATTCCTCCGACCATCAATTACAAAGAACGTGATGAGGAATGTGATCTTGATTACACTCCGAATAAGGCGGTTAAGGCGGATATAAAATATGCCATCAGCAATTCACTTGGCTTTGGCGGGCACAATGCTGTGATCGCGTTAAAAAAATCTGATCGCGAAAGAGGACAATTATGAGCTCATTACAGGAATATGCAAATTTGTTTGAGAAGCTGGATCTGTCTGAACTGAGCGTTGAGGAAGAAGGACTTAAGCTTACTTTAAAACGTGAAGTAAAGGCGCAGGTAATTCAACAGGTATCACCTGCGGCAGATGCAAAGCAGATCGCTGCACCAAGTTTTACGGATTCTTTGGGGCAAAAGGCTTCCGAAGAAGTAACCGGAACCGAGATAAAAGCGCCTCTTCTCGGAGTATTCTATTCAAATGAAACTCCGGTAAAAGAAGGAGACAATGTTAAAAAAGGTGATGTCCTCTGCTCGATCGAGGCGATGAAGATGATGAATGAAGTCAGATCGAGTGCAGACGGAACCGTGCTGAAGATCATGGCGGAGAACGGTTCGCTTGTCGAATATCATCAGACACTTTTTGTTATCGGATAAGGTCAGGCTATGAACAGAGAAGAGATAAAAGAAATACTTCCTCACAGAGAGCCGATGCTTCTTGTTGATGAAGTCGTATTAAATGAAGACGGAAGTGCAACGGGTTATTACAATGTTCGCGGAGATGAGTTTTTTCTTCAAGGACATTTTCCCGATAACCCGATCGTGCCCGGCGTGATCCAGTGTGAGATGATGGCGCAGTCAGCCTGTATTCTTTTTAAAGACAGGATGAATTCGGGTAACGTGCTTCCGGTGTATACGGGACTCGATAAGGTCCGCTTCAGAAAGCAGATCGTTCCGGGAGACAGGATAAGAATCGATGTGAAGATAGAAAGAGGCTGTCATCCTTTGTACAGGCTCAGCGGAGAAGTATCCGTTGACGGTAAGAAATGCATGAGCGGAGAGTTTTCCTTTGCAATAGTTGATAATAAGAAAGGAGAGTAGCATGTTTTCCAGAATTCTCATTGCCAATCGCGGTGAGGTTGCAGTCAGGATAATAAGGGCCTGCAAAGAAATGGGAATAGAGACCGTTGCCGTTTATTCGGAAGCGGACAAGGACGCCCTCCATGCGGAAATGGCAGATGGTTCTTACTGCATCGGGGGTCCTCTGGTAAAAGACAGCTATCTTAACATAGACGCTATTATTACGGTTGCCAAAAAGACTGGAGCCGAAGCGGTTCATCCCGGTTACGGTATGCTTTCGGAAAATCCTGCGTTTGCGGCAGCATGTGAAAAAGAAGGACTGGTATTTATCGGACCGTCTTCAACTGTCATGGAGAAGATGGGACAGAAGGAAGTCGCAAGAAGCATTGCAATGAAGTGCGATGTTCCCGTTGCAAGCGGAAGCGGGATATTAAAGGATGCGGATGATGCAAAAAAACAGGCGGAAAAAATCGGTCTTCCGGTAATCCTGAAAGCAAGAGCAGGAGGCGGAGGCAAGGGAATCCGTATCATACGTTCCGAAAGCGAGATAGAGTGCAGTTTTTCACAGGTGCAAAAGGAAGCGCTTAATTCATTCGGAGATGACGGAATCTTCATGGAAAAATATCTTGAGCATGTTAAGCATGTCGAGATTCAGATCCTTGCGGATGCAGCCGGAAATGTGCTGATACTGGGTGACAGGGATTGCAGTGTTCAGAGAAGAAACCAGAAATTGATAGAAGAATGTCCTGCACCCGTATTAAGTGAAACGACAAGGGAGCGCATGTACGATGCCGCAAGAAAGCTTGCTTCGGAAGTCGGATATGTGACTGTCGGAACCGTAGAGTTTCTCGTGAAGGGCGAAGAGTTTTATTTTATGGAAATGAATACGAGGCTCCAGGTTGAACACTCGGTCACGGAACCCGTGTGCGGCATAGATATAGTTGAATGGCAGATAAGGACTGCAGCGGGAATTACGCTTTCTTTTTCGCAGGAAGACATCGGAAGAAAGAGGCATGCGATCGAGTGCAGGATCTGCGCGGAATATTCCGATAACTTTACACCTGCGGTAGGAAAGGTTGAGATGCTGCATATTCCCGGAGGTGTCGATGTAAGGTTTGATTCCGCTTTATATCAAAACTGTGAAGTGACTCCCTTTTATGATTCCATGCTCGGCAAGCTTATAGTCTGTGCAGATACAAGGGACGGTGCGATACGCAAGATGAAGAGCGCGCTTTCGGAATTCGTACTTGTAGGCGTTGAGAATAACAGGGAAATGCATATGAAGATTCTTGAAAATGAGGGATTCATAGTAGGAAATTACGAATCTGACATTTGTGAAAAGGTTCTGTGAAAATGGAATTAAAGAGATTATTCTTAAAGGCTAATAACGAATTGGAAAATTCGGGCACCGGAAGCCGTGACAGAAAAGTCGCATGCAGGAAGTGCGGCAGGAAAAATACTGTTACCAGGATCAGGAATAACAATTTTGTATGTCCCGACTGCGGCCATTATTTCCAGGTGAGGGCAAGACGCAGGATCCTGATGCTGACTGACAGAAGAAGCTTTGTGGAAATGAACAGGGATATAAAATCCGTTAACACACTCGGATTCCCCGAATATGATGATAAGCTTCGCACTGCAATGGAAAAGAGCAGGGAGAATGAAGGAGTTATCTGCGGAGAAGCAGATATAGACGGACATAAGGTATGTATCTATTCCATGGATTCGAATTTTATGATGGGCTCCATGGGTGCTGTGGTCGGAGAGAAGATCGCGGCAGTTTTTGAATATGCAACTCTTCGTAATCTGCCAGTTATTGGCATAACCGTATCGGGAGGCGCGAGGATGCAGGAGGGAATGATATCCCTGATGCAGATGTCCAAGGTCTCCGCGGCGGTAAAACGTCACTCCAATGCAGGAAATCTTTATATTGTTCTTCTGACCAATCCGACTACGGGAGGAGTGGATGCAAGCTTTGCGATGCTCGGAGATATTACACTTGCGGAACCCGGAGCAAGGATAGGATTTGCCGGTCCCAGAGTTATAGAAAAAAGTCTTAACAGATCGCTTCCGAAGGATTTTCAAAAGGCGGAGCGGGTTCTTGAATGCGGATTTATCGATGCGATAGTGTCACGCCGCGATCAGAAAGCGTATATCGCAAAGCTTCTTAAAATACATGGTATGTGATCTTTAACAAACGGAGATGCAGGTGTTTAAGAATTCTATTGATACAAATGATGATTACGGTATCGTACTCGAAGCAAGATCCGACAAGAGACTGACAGCTACGGATTATATCGATGCTCTTATTACGGATTTTACGGAGTTCCACGGCGACAGACTGTATGGTGACGATAAAGCGGTGATCGCAGGTGTTGGTTTTCTCGGAAACCGTCCGGTTACCGTTATAGGAATAGAGAAGGGTAAAAATACCGAGGACAGGATATTCAGGAATTTCGGAAGTGCACATCCTGAAGGATACAGGAAAGCGCTCAGACTTATGAAACAGGCAGAGAAGTTTAAGAGACCCGTGATCTGCTTCGTTGATACTGCCGGTGCTTTCTGCGGGATCGATGCGGAAGAACGCGGGCAGGGAAGAGCGATCGCGGAGAATCTTTTCGAGATGTCAGATCTTAAAACGCCGATCCTTTCTGTGGTCATAGGAGAGGGCGGAAGCGGAGGCGCGCTTGCTCTGTGCCATGCGGATCGTATATGGATGATGGAGGATGCATATTTCAGCGTCGTATCACCGGAAAGCTGCGCCAATATATTATGGAAAGATCCGGGAAGAGCGGCGGAGGTTGCGGGTGCTTTAAATCTTACCGCAGAAAAACTTCTCGGACTCGGACTGATAGATAAGGTCTGCAGAAAGAATCGCATGAAGGAACTGCTTTCTGATCTTAAAGAGGAAGTATCCCTGCTGTCCGGAATGAGCATGGAAGATCTTACGGAAAGCAGATATCAGAAGTTCAGAAAGATAGGATGCCGCTCTTATTAAGGATAAAAAAATGTCATTAATATATGAAAGATTTTATAAGGAAATAAAAGATGCCTCCGGGACGGTTACCGGAATAGAAACTTCCTGTGAGAAGAATTTCAATTTCGCATATGATGTTGTTGACGTCCTGGCATCCGAAACCCCGGATAAAACCGCACTTATTCACAGAAGCACATCCGGGAAAAGAACGGTCCTTACATTCGGTGATCTGAAAAAATACAGTGATAAGGCTGCAAATGCTTTGCTTTCACTGGGGATTAAAAAGGGAGATCCCGTGATGCTTCTTTTAAAAAGAAGATATGAATACTGGATTCTTATCCTGGCTATTCATAAGATAGGGGCTGTTGCAGTTCCCACTTCACATATGGTTTCCGCAGAAGACATAAGGGAACGCATCATGGCGGCCGGTGCAAAGGCGGTCATATGTGTTAATTCCGATAATATATGCGACAGGGTAAAAGAAGCAGTTTCGGGAACGAAAGCTCTTCAGCTTGTTGTCGGTGACAAATACGGTGATGCCGGGGATATTAATGAACTAATAGAAAGATCATCCGATAAACTTGCCAGAGTGGAAACCAAGGTGACGGATGATATGCTGTATTATTTTACGTCAGGGACAAACGGATCACCCAAAGCTGTCATCCATGATCACTCATATCCCATAGCACATATCTATACTGCAAAGAACTGGCACGGAATGACGGACGGTGATCTGCATCTTACGGTAGCTGATTCGGGATGGGCAAAGTCCGCATGGGGTAAACTATACGGTCAGTGGTTTATGGGCGCCGCAATCCTCGTATATGATTACGATAATTTCTATGCGGCGGATATGCTTCATCTTCTCGAGGAAGAGAAGGTCAATACTTTCTGCGCACCGCCCACGATATATAAATACTTCTTATTGGAAGATCTTAAATCCTATGATCTTAGCTCGCTTAAATATGCATCTACCGCGGGTGAACCGATGCCCAAGGAAGTATCGGCCAAATTTACTGAAGTTACGGGAATAGGAATACGGGAAGGATTCGGACAGACGGAGACCGCACTGCAGATCTGCATACCTGTTGGAAGCAGTTCTCCCGAAGGCTCCATAGGCAAGGCATCCCCTTTGTATCACATCGAAATTGTTGATGAAAACGGAACTCCGGTTCCGTGCGGTGAAGAAGGGGAGATTGTAATAGTTCCTGACTCGGGAAGCATTCCTCTGGGAGTGTTCAAAGGTTATCTCGGATTGCCGGATCTGTATAAGCAGGTTTGGGAAGGCGGAGTTTATCACACCAGGGATAAAGCCAAAAAGGATAAGGACGGATATTTCTTTTTTATAGGAAGAAACGATGATGTCATTAAATCCAGCGGATACAGGATCGGACCATCGGAGGTGGAAGATATCCTGATGATGCATCCTTCGGTATTTGAATGTGCGGTAACAGGCTATCCTTCCGGTAACAGAGGAGAGATAGTAAAGGCAAGTATCATACTTAATGAAGGATACGAGGGAAGCACTAAATTAAAAAACGAACTTCAGGATTTCGTAAAAGAAAGAGCTGCGATATATAAATATCCCAGAAGAATTGAATTCGTAAAAGATCTTCCGAGGACAACTAACGGAAAGATATGCAGGGCGGCGATACGCAAAGCCGATATGGCAGGTAAATAATAAAAGTCCCGGCAGGCTTTGCAGCCTGCCGGGACTTTTTACAAGGTAGGAAAGATATTCCTGATAAAGAAATTACTCAACATCCTGTAATGCATCGAAATCCACTTCACCGGTTCTGACCTTAACAACCTTTTGTACGTTGTATACGAAGATCTTACCGTCTCCGATATGTCCGGTGTAGAGAGCTTTCTTGGCTGTTTCGATTACCTTGTCAACAGGGATGGCACTTACAACAACCTCGAGTTTAACCTTGGGAAGGAGTGTAGCATCGATCTCGACTCCACGATATCTCTCGCCTGCACTCTTCTGGATTCCGCATCCCATTACCTGGGTTACGGTCATACCGGTTACACCGAGCTTGTTCATAGCCTTACGGAGAGTATCGTAACGTGAAAGCTTTGCAATGATGACTACCTTATAAATTCCGGTTGCCATTTCGGGGATAAGAGTTTCGGGCTCTTTAACAACAGGAACAGCTGCGTTCTTTTTAGCTTCGGAAGCTTCCTCATAGGAATCGGATCCGAGGTTGGTATTCTCATTGATATCCATGGTCATGCTTGTGGTATCCATGATGGAGAAGCCTGCGTAAGCTGAAGGAAGACCATGCTCCTTAACATCGAGACCCTGGATCTCTTCTTCTTCGGTAACACGAAGACCAATCGTCTTCTTAATAAGAGTAAATGCGATAAGGATGGTTACTACTGTCCAGGCTATTGTTACGAACATACCGCCGAACTGTTTTCCGAGCTGTGCGAATCCGCCGCCGTAGAAGAGACCTTCGGTAATTCCTGCACCTGCAAATCCGGGAGCGGTCTCGGTTGCGAAGAGACCTACTGCGATGGTACCCCAGATACCGTTGAGCATATGAACGGCAACAGCACCTACGGGGTCGTCTACATGAGTTACGTTATCGTTGAACCATACACCGAATACTACGAGAAGTCCGGCTACCACACCAATGATGGCTGCGCCTGCGCAATCGGTTACGTCGCAGGGTGCGGTGATCGCTACAAGACCTGCAAGTGAAGCGTTGAGGCACATTGAAACATCGGGCTTTCCGTACTTAACCCAGGTGAAGATCATACATACAACGGTTGCAACTGCGGGAGCTACGGTTGTGGTAAGGAAGATGGATCCGAGAGTGGGGAGATCGGTTGCTGCCGCACCGTTGAATCCGTACCAGCCGAGCCAAAGGATAAATACGCCGAGTGCTGCGATTACAAGGTTATGTCCGGGAAATGCGTTTACTTTGGTAACTTTACCGCTCTTGTCTCTTTCGAACTTGCCGATCCTGGGTCCGAGCATCCATGCACCGATGAATGCGCAGATACCGCCGACCATGTGAATGCAGTTGGAACCTGCGTAATCGTGGAATCCCCACTGTGCGAGAAATCCGCCGCCCCATGTCCAGTGTGCTTCAATAGGATAGATGATAGCACTGATTATCGCCGAGTATATACAGTAGCTTGAGAACTTGGTTCTTTCTGCCATGGATCCTGAAACGATAGTAGCGGTTGTCGCACAGAATACAAGGTTGAAAACGAATGCGGAATAATCGAAATTTCCGTAACTTGTGAATACATCGAAGCTGAAGCCTCCTGCAAATCCGTTCAGGATATTATCTCCGAGCATGAGTGATGCACCGCAGATGAACCACATTACGGTTCCTATACAGAAGTCCATCAGGTTCTTCATGATAATGTTGCCTGCGTTCTTGGCTCTTGTAAATCCGGCCTCACACATTGCAAATCCGGCCTGCATCCAAAATACCAGTGCGGCGCCGATCAAAAACCACACGCCGTATACTTCGTCTGTGACGAAACTTACTATTTCTTGTGCCATAATCTTTCCTCCTCTGATCACAAAGGGATGCATTCCGGCCGAAAACACGATCACTTTGTATGTGTGATTTTTACATATGGCATTTTTGAAAACAAAAAAGGCGTCACAGAAAGAAATCTGTGACGCCATTGCCATCAAATGTAAAAATCTTATGTGCGTATATTATGACAGTGTGATTTTTTTGTCAAGAAAAAATAAAAATATTTTTTAAAGAAATTTTATAACTGCCTTCAAACTTGCTGTTTATGCGGTTTGGCGGTATTATATCAATTGTCGTAAATAAATTTTCCGGAGAATAAAATGAAACTTACCGACATATATAAAAACAAAGAACAGGTTGTTTCTTTTGAGATTTTTCCTCCCAAGGCTCAGGATGAACTCGATAATATCGATGAAACTCTGGGAATAC
>JAGPFR010000067.1 GCA_018056425.1 Lachnospiraceae bacterium | reverse complement strand
TCCCAAGGCTATAGATGATATTGCGAACGGACGCCTGGTCATGGAAAACGGCCGCGCCGTCAGAAAGGCATGATATGAAAATACTTTTAGTAGGTGGTGGCGGAAGAGAGCATGCGATTGCTTGTGCAATCTCAAAGAGCCCCAAATGTACCAAGCTTTATTGCGCACCCGGAAATGCAGGAATTGCAGCTATTGCGGAGTGTGTTCCCATCGGTGTGATGGAATTTGACAAGCTCGTTGCTTTCGCCAAGGAAAAAGAGATCGATTTTGTGGTTATAGGACCGGACGATCCTCTTGTAGGCGGAATTGTTGATGAGTTTGAAAATGCGGGCTTCAGAACATTCGGTCCCCGCAAGAACGCAGCTATCCTAGAAGGCAGCAAGGCTTTTTCCAAGGATCTGATGAAAAAGTACAACATTCCCACCGCTGCTTACGAAACTTTCGACGATGCCGAGAAGGCTCTCGAATATCTCAGAACAAAAGCTGACTTCCCCGTTGTTCTTAAGGCTGACGGACTTGCTCTCGGAAAGGGAGTTCTCATCTGTGAAGACCTTGCCCAGGCTGAAGCCGGAGTTAAGGAGATCATGGAGGACAAGAAGTTCGGAAGCGCCGGAAACAGAATGGTCATCGAAGAATTCATGACCGGAAGAGAAGTAAGCGTTCTTTCTTTTGTCGACGGCAAGACCGTCAAGATCATGTCCTCCGCTCAGGACCACAAGAGAGCGGGAGACGGAGATACCGGACTCAATACCGGAGGAATGGGCAATTTTTCACCCAGCCCCTTCTATACCAAAGAAGTTTCTGATTTTTGCGATAAATACATTTTCCAGCCTACGGTTGATGCAATGGCTGCGGAGGGAAGACCTTTCCACGGTGTGATCTTCTTCGGCCTTATGCTTACTCCCAAGGGACCCAGGGTTCTCGAGTACAATGCAAGATTCGGAGATCCCGAGGCTCAGGTTGTGCTTCCCAGGCTTGAGAATGATATTATAGATGTCTTCGAAGCATGCATAGACGGAAAGCTCGATCAGATCGATCTTAAGTTCTCCGACAATGCCGCAGTATGCGTAGTCCTTGCAAGCGACGGATATCCCGTTAAGTATGAGAAGGGATTCCCCATCGAGGGACTCGATAAATTCGAAGGCAGAGACGATGTATTCTGCTTCCATGCCGGAACAAAATTCGACGAATCCGGGCGGATCGTTACAAACGGAGGAAGAGTACTCGGAGTTACTGCTCTCGGAAGTGATCTTAAGACAGCACGTAAGAAGGCGTACGATGCTACCGAGTGGGTATCATTTGCAAATAAGTACATGAGACATGACATCGGCAAAGCTATCGATGAAGCATGAGTTCGGAGGAAAAGGTAAAATGGAAACCAATAATCTCAGTAAGAAAATAAGACAGGCGGCCCTGACAGTATTTATCGTCGCAGCAGTACTTGTCGTATTATTCGGAAAGCAGTTTGCACTTACCGTATTTGCCAGCACAGGTAAAGTAACTGCAACTACCGCGAATGTAAGATCACAGGCATCAACATCATCCGATGCGGTTGCATCCCTTTCAAAGGGCGACACCGTAGAGATCAAGAGCCAGACCACCGGAACAGACGGACAGATCTGGTACGAGATCACAGTAAATGCCACCACCACAGGCTATATCAGATCGGATCTTGTAGAGATCACTGACGGAACCACTCCCACCACTTCGGGAGCAGCCGACACAACCACTACCACCACAACAACAACCACAACTCCTCCCACAGCAAATGCGGAGGGGATCACTCCCGTAGAACCCGTCAGCGGAACTACCACCGCAGACGTTAACGTAAGAGCCGATGCATCCACCAACAGTGAGATCGTAGCAAAGGCTAACAACGGACTTACTCTTACCGTTACCGGAACCAAGCAGGGAACCGACGGAAATACCTGGTATTATCTTTCATTCACCAAGGACGGAGTAAGCACCACCGGTTACATCAGATCTGACTATGTAAGACTTTCCGGAGAGCTTCATGAGCCTTCAGCTGAAAGCCCTGCCGAGGAGCCTGTTCAGACCACTACCGAGACCGTTGAGACCACCGTTCAGAAGCGCTGGGATACTCAGGAGCAGACTGACGGATGGTTCCTCCTTGACTATGATCAGGGCAAGCAGTACAACATCGACAATCTCTTCGAGACCAATGCTCACAATACCGAACTTCTTGAGAAGCAGGAAGGAAAGATCAAGTCTCTTAAGACCGTACTCGTGATCATCATTCTCGTTCTTGTGGCAGCCATCGTTGCAGCGGTATTCTTCTTCATGAAGTGGAAGGATCTCGATGACAGAGCTGCATTTGCAGAGGCAGAGAAGGAAAGGGCCAAGAGGATCGCAGGACACGGAGAGGGCAGAAGACCCGAGCGTTCAAGTGAGCGTTCATCACGCCCCGCATCCCGTGAAGGAGCACGCAGAGAATCTTCCGGTGAGCGCAGAAGACCTGCCGAGGGCGCTGCCAGATCCGAGAGACAGCCTTCCGAAAGACCTGTAAGAGCACAGGGCGGTGAAAGAAGATCCGTAGATATACAGAAGGGTCAGAGCTCACACACCGTAAGACCCACTGACGGAGACAGAAGAAGCGCTGAGTCAGACAGAAGAGCAGCCGAGTCAGACAGAAGAGCGGCTGAACCTGTCAGAGAATCGGTAAGAGAAGATGTTGCAGAAGATGAGGCACCCGTAGAATACATTGAAAAGAAGCCCCACAGAAGTGTAAGGCCTCAGTCAGATCCCATTGTTAAGGACCATCACAGAAAGCAGCTCGTTGATGATGACGATGATGAATTTGAGTTCGGATTCCTCAACTGGGACGACGATGACAAATAATTAAACATTGCAGCGGGACGGCGTAAAAACCGTCCCGTTTTCTTTTATTAAAAAAGGTTTAAAAAGCCCCGTAAATATTGACCGTAAGCGGGCTTTGTTATATCTTATATATAACAGTGCGGAAAGGAGGAAGAGATGTATATTGAGATAGATTTTAACAGTGATGAAGCTATATACAATCAGCTGTGCGATCAGATAATCATGGGAATCGCGGCAGCCAGATTGTGCGATGGCGATCCTCTTCCTTCGGTCAGACAGCTTGCTGATGATATCGGTATTAATATGCATACCGTAAACAAGGCATATACCGTACTCAGACAGCAGGGGTATGTCAAGGTGGACAGAAGACGCGGTGCGGTGATAAGTGTCGATCCCGGCAAGGTTAATGCACTTGCCGAACTCAAGGAGAGCTTAAGAGTCGATATCGCACGCGCATCATGCAGAAATATCTCCCGCGAGGATGTACACAAATTAGTAGATCAGATCTTTGAAGAATACAGATCCGATCAGTCAGGAGAACAAGGTGGAAGGTAATTATTCCGAGAAAGCAAAGGTCTCACTTCAGATTGCTGCGAAGTGGGCAGGTAAGCTTCACCAGAGTTATATAGGTTCTGAGCACATTCTGCTCGGACTTGTGCTTAATTCGGATTCCATGGCAGGCAAGGTCCTTGCAGCCAACGGAACAGATCCGGACAAGCTTACCAATATGATCAGGGATATGATCAGTTTTAATACGGCACTTGCCATTGAATCAAAGGAAACATATTCCCCCAGAGCAAGAGGCATATTGGAAGAGGCGGCGAGAACTGCCGCAAGATTCGGTCGCGAACTGGTTGGGACCGAGCATATCTTATTGTCCCTTATCAAGGAGGGCGAAAATGTTGCCATAAGACTGCTTGCAACAATGGGCATAAATCCCATGAAGGTTTATGCGGATACTCTTGCCGCGATGGGACAGGATCCCAGGCTCGCAAGAGAAGATCTTATGTCAAAAGGTGCTGACGGAGAGGACAAGATGTCCATACTCGGCCAGTATTCAAGAGATCTTACAAAGCTTGCTGCAGATGGTAAACTCGATCCGGTTATCGGCAGGAAGGATGAGATCAAGAGGATCATTCAGATCCTTTCCAGACGTACCAAGAACAATCCCTGCCTTATCGGTGAACCCGGAGTAGGCAAGACTGCGGTGGTAGAAGGCCTTGCAATGCTCATCGCATCGGGTGAAGCTCCCGATACCGTTAAGAACAAGAGACTCCTTACACTCGATCTTCCCGGAATGGTCGCAGGTTCCAAGTACCGCGGCGAATTCGAGGAGCGTGTCAAGCGTGTCATAAGAGAAGTTGAAGAAAGCGGAAACATCATTCTTTTCCTGGACGAGATACATACTCTTATAGGTGCCGGCGGTGCTGAAGGTTCCATCGATGCTTCCAATATCATGAAGCCTTCGCTTGCGAGAGGAGAGCTTCAGCTCATCGGTGCAACCACCATCGACGAGTATCATAAATATGTTGAGAAAGATGCCGCTCTTGAGAGGCGTTTCCAGCCTGTTATGGTAGAGGAACCCACGGAAGAAGAGACCGTAAGGATCTTAGAGGGGATCAAACATAAATACGAAGATCACCACAACATCGAGATCACTACGGATGCGATCGAAGCTGCAGTAAGGCTCTCTGCGAGATATATCAACGACAGAAATCTTCCCGATAAGGCGATCGACCTTATCGACGAAGCTGCCGCAAGTGCGCATCTCAAGAGCCTTGAAGTTCCCGAAAAGCACAAGTCCATCCTTGATGAGATCAATAAGATGGACAGACAGATCGAGCTTTCCATCAGAATGGAAGCATTCCTTCAGGCACGTGAGATCAAGTTAAAACAGGACGAGCTTATCAAGAAATATGATAAGGCTCTTAAGAAGAGCGAGGCCAATAAGAATGTGCGCAAGGGAAGTATAGGCGAGGATGACATTGCAAAGGTAGTCGCAATGTGGACCAAGATTCCCGTTACCAAGCTCAATGAAAAGGAAAGCGACAGACTGCTTAAGCTCGAGTCCATTCTCCATAAGAGAGTCATTGGTCAGGAAGAAGCCGTTGAAGGCATCGCCAAGGCGATGAGAAGAGGCAGGGTAGGACTTAAAGATCCCAAGAGACCTGTCGGTTCATTCCTGTTCCTCGGACCTACCGGTGTAGGTAAGACCGAGCTTTCCAAGGCACTTGCGGAGGCAATGTTCGGATCCGAGGATTCCCTTATCAGGATCGATATGTCCGAATATATGGAAAGCTTTTCGACCACCAAGATGATCGGTTCACCTCCGGGATATGTAGGATTCTCGGAAGGAGGACAGCTCACCGATAAGATCAGGAACAATCCTTATTCGGTAGTTCTCTTCGATGAGATCGAGAAGGCTCATCCCGATGTATTCAATATACTGCTCCAGGTTCTTGATGACGGACATCTGACGGACTCCAAGGGCAGGAAGGTTTCTTTTAAGAATACGATCATAATCATGACTTCCAATGCGGGTGCGCAGAGGATAGTCGATCCCAAGAATCTCGGATTCGGTGCATCAAGCGGAGGCGAAAAGGCCGATTACGAGAGAATGAAAGCGGGAGTAATGGAAGAGGTCAAGAAGTCTTTCAAGCCCGAGTTCATTAACAGGATCGATGACATCGTCGTATTCAGTCAGCTCAGTGATCAGAATCTCAAGGACATTGTGGATCTTCTTGCATCGCAGCTGGCAGCCAGATGCAAGGAGCAGATGGATATCAATCTTAAACTCGCTCCTTCCGTCAAGAAATATCTTATCGATAAGTATGCCGATAAGAAGATGGGCGCAAGACCGCTTAAGCGCGGAATCCAGAGTGTTGTGGAGGACAGACTCGCAGAGGAAATCCTCAGGAAAAATATAAGACCGGGCGACAGTGTTACCTGCTCCTGCTCGGGAGAAGACATTGTATTTAAATCCGCTAAGCCAAAGAATAAAAAATAACGGAGGTTAAAAAAATGGCTGAGATTATTTACACGGACGATAAAGGAAAGCTTGCTTTCGGAGATTATCATCTTAAGGAGAAAACGAAAGTAGAGGACTTCCCTTTCGGAGGGGATCTTCTCAAGGTTAAGACCTATGAGGATATCACCAGATTTGAGAAGAACGGTCTTTTCGTTTACGAATCCGTGCCCGGAACCACCGTTACCGATTTTGTAGAAACCGCGGATTCCATGGAGTTTTCCGTAAGCGGCAAGGGTTCCGTTTCCATTACTCTCGGACTTGCTGATGACACTCTTTATGAGGTAAAAGAAGACGGCAAAGAGACCGGCGCTGTTAAGACCGGACTCGGCGGAAAGCTCAGCCTTTCCCTTGATCTGTCAGACAACCGCAAGGCTTTCGTAAGCGTCAAGAAGGCTTGATAAATGGCTAAGGCTAAGCAGACAAGCGTATATTTCTGCCAAAGCTGCGGATATGAATCGGCAAAATGGATGGGGCAGTGCCCGGGGTGCCACGAATGGAATACATTCGTGGAAGAGCCTGTTGTTAAGGCTGATCCCGGGAGTGCCTCTTTTCGCATATCAAGCGCAGCTAAGGGCAGCACATCTGGAAGAGGCCTCTCGGAGATCACTTCCCTTAATGACGTATCACTGAGTGAGGGAAAGAGGGATTCATCCGGAATCGCAGAGCTCGACAGGGTTCTCGGAGGCGGAGTGATGAAGGGGTCACTTACTCTTATAGGCGGCGATCCCGGAATAGGCAAATCGACCCTCCTTCTGCAGGTGTGCAGGAATATGTCCGCCGCAGGTCAGAAGGTTTTGTATGTATCCGGCGAGGAATCCAAGGCCCAGATAAGGATGAGAGCTGACCGCATAGGTAAGTTCACCGGGGATATGAAGCTTTTATGCGAAACGGACCTCGGTATCATTTCGGAAGCGGTTCGAAGCGACAAACCTGACATTTGTGTCATAGACTCCATTCAGACCATGTACAGCACCGAGGTATCCTCTGCACCCGGATCCGTATCACAGGTAAGGGAATCCACCCAGGTCTTGATGCAGCTGGCCAAGGTTCTGGGAATATCCATCTTTATAGTAGGACATGTGACCAAAGAAGGAACCGTTGCGGGACCCAGAGTTTTGGAGCACATGGTCGATACGGTGCTTTATTTTGAGGGAGACAGACACGCGTCCTACCGCATCTTAAGAGGCGTTAAGAATCGTTTCGGATCAACCAATGAAATCGGCGTTTTCGAGATGAGAAGCGAAGGGCTTACGGAAGTTACCAATCCTTCCGAATATCTGCTCGACGGAAGACCGGTTGATGCTTCGGGCTCGGTCGTATCCTGCAGCATGGAAGGAACCAGACCGATCCTTATCGAGATTCAAAGCCTTGTTTGCAGGTCCAATCTGGGTGTCCCCAGAAGGCAGGCATCGGGCGTTGATTATAACAGGGTAAATCTTCTCATGGCCGTACTTGAGAAGAGGTGCGGACTTCATCTCGGCGACTGTGACGCGTATGTCAATCTGACCGGCGGAATGAAGTTATCGGAGCCCGCTCTCGATCTTGCCATGGTCCTTGCCATTGTGTCTTCTTTTAAGAATGTATGCATTCCTCCCGACGTTGTGGCGTTCGGTGAGGTTGGCCTTTCGGGCGAAGTCAGGACGGTATCACAGGTATCCCAGAGGGTATCGGAAGCGGTCAGGCTCGGTTTCAAGACGATAATAGTACCCGCATCGGTACTTTCCGAGGCCAAAAAAGCAGGCGGTAAAGATACCGAGATCATCGGTGTTTCCAACGTCAGAGAAGCTTCAGATAAGGTGATGTAAATTTTGCTTGCCTTGAAAAAAGGCATGTTGTATAATATGTGAGTCGGTCACTTTACGACTCATAGGGGAATAGTACAATGGTAGTGCGGCGGTCTCCAAAACCGTTAATGGGAGTTCGATCCTCTCTTCCCCTGCTTCATGAAGCGCTTTCTTTTCGGGAAGCGCTTTTTTTGTTATAATCTTCATCACTTGGAGGTGCTTATGGACCGCAAAATTCTGCATGATTACATCTGCTCCCTCGGAGGCAGTGAAGAGCTCTGGGAGAGGATCTCGGGCTGCGAAGGAGTTTATAAGGAACTCGAATACTGGTGCACGAACGGAAACC
>JAGPFR010000026.1 GCA_018056425.1 Lachnospiraceae bacterium | reverse complement strand
TCGCACATTAAAAAGACTTTCAAAGGCGATGAGAAGGTCATGATGCTTCAGGCTTACTACAGGATAAATGATTACAAGCCTGTATATGCTCTCAGGGGGGTGTCCTCACTCCTGCTTCAGATTCCGTTCTTTATCGCAGCCTTCAGATTCCTGTCCGGAGTTACGGTTCTTAAAGGGATGCCTTCCATTCTCCTTGGTTTTATCGGCGATTCCGGAAGCCCTGCATATCTGATAAATGATCTCGGTTCTCCTGACGGAGCCCTTCATCTTTTCGGAAGAAGCATTAATTTCCTTCCGATACTTATGACGGTGATAAATATCGTATCGGGAAGCATTTATTCAAAGGGTCATCTTCGCAAGGAGAAGATCCAGCTTTATGTCACGGCGCTTGTTTTTTTGGTTCTTCTCTACAATTCGCCTGCGGGACTTGTTATTTACTGGACATTTAACAATCTGTTTTCTTTGCTGAAGAATCTTGTCCAGAAGATTGCCGAAAACTTAAAACACGGAAAGAATGCCCCCGCTGACGCTATACGATCGGAATCCGCCGAAAAAGAAAACGGTAAGAAATATAACAGTGTCTTTATATCCGGTGCTTTGTTCCTTGCCCTTATAACAGGATTATTTATACCGTCAAATGTTATATCTTCATCGCCGATAGAATTTATCAGTAATGTTGATATGTTTAATCCCGCATACTATCTGGTTTATTCCCTGGCGCTCGGGATTGGATTCTTTGTTGTATGGATAGGGATCTATTATCTTTTCTCATCGGAGAAGACCGGAAAGTATATCGCTTATGCGATGATAATTTTATCCGCGGTAGCTGTTATCGATTACATGATGTCGGGTTCGGGACTCGGAACGATCTCATCCGAACTAAGATACGAAAAAGATCCTGTGTTTGCCGTTTCTCATATGCTGCTTAATGCGGGACTCATACTGCTTGCTGCAGTTGTTTTGGCACTTATCCTTAAAGCAAAACCTGCTGTTTGTTCAACCCTAGCACTTGCGGGATGCATTGCCCTTATCTGGATCTCCGGAGCCAATGCTTTTTCCGTGACCTCAGAATACAGGGAATTTTACGACAGATATTCAAATACCGATGTGTATGATCTTATGCCTAAGATCACGCTCTCGAAGACAGGAAAAAACGTTATTGTTTTTATGCTGGACAGAGCGATGGGACCTGACTTTTTGTATCTTTTGAATGAACGCCCGGATCTTGCCGAGATCTTTGACGGTTTTACATACTATCATGATACGGTTTCTTTTGGCGGATTTACCAATTTCGGAATGCCGGCTGTATTCGGAGGATATGAATATACACCCTGGGCGATGAATCAGAGAAGCGATGAGCTGCTTGGGGATAAAACCGACGAGGCATTAAAGATGATGCCCGCACTTTTTTCCGAAAACGGATTTGGCGTTACCGTTATCGATCCTCCGTATTGCGGATATTCGGAAATATCGGATTACAGCATTTATGACGATCTTCCCGAAGTTAATGTATATAGGGCCGAGGATAAGTTTTTTGATGAATCCGATGAGTATGAGAAGGTTGCCGTAGAGGATCTGAAGAGGAATTTCTATTATTTCGGTCAGATGAAGATAGTACCCTTATGCATTCAGAACGTTTTATACGATTCCGGAAGATATAATTCAGGCAGCGGTAATAAGACAACCGAATCAAGTCTCATATTAAATGAGATAGAAGGGCACAGCGAAGAAATACTCAGAGGTCAGGTGAACGAAAGCATAAAGGTCGCAGACGGACTTAATGAAGTCTATATGAGATGGTACTCCGTGCTCGAGAATCTCAGTGACATAACCGTTGTAAATGAAAACGACAACGGCGAATTCCTGATGATGTATAACGGATCCACGCATGAACCGGTACTTTTACAGCTTCCCGACTACGTTCCTCAGGTGCATGTGGATAATACCGCATTTGATTATGAGGCGTATAACACGATTAACGGAATAACCATGAACATGGATACCGAATATCGTGTCGAACATTATCAGGTAAACATGGCAGCCTTGCTCAGGATGGGAGAATGGTTTGACTATCTCAGGGAAGAAGGCGTTTACGATAATACAAGGATAATCATTGTTGCCGACCATGGCGGCGGTATCGGATGGTTTGACGGTTTTTCTTTTGACAATATGTTCTGTGAATGGTATTTGCCGCTTTTTATGGTCAAGGATTTTGATTCACATGGGTTTGAGATCTCAAGTGAATTCATGACCAATGCAGATGCCTGTCCGATGGCTGTTAACGGAGTTATTGATAATCCGGTCAATCCCTTTACCGGAAATCCGTTAAACGGACATGAAAAGAATGAGGATATTGTCAGAATAACCACTTCAGGCGTTTATAAGATAGATGAAAATAACGGTTACAGGTTTTTACCCGCTGCGTGGTATACAGTGACCGGAAATCCCTACGATAATACTAATTGGGAATATATCGGATACGAATGATCGGTCCTGCAGCATCATTATGCAGATGAAACGGAAAAGGTAATCATGTTTTTGGACATACTTTATTTCATTACAATCAGACCTTTGGAAATACTGTTCGAGACAGTGTTTTTCACGGTATATAATCGCGTAGGCAAACCTTTCACAACGCTGTTTGCGCTCAGTCTTATCGTTAACATTCTTGTTTTTCCTTTGTACAGACGTGCGGATAAACTTCAGTCCGAACAAAGAGAGCGTGAGAAGGCTATGGAAAGCAGGATCTCGCATATCAAGAAGACGTTCAAGGGCGATGAGAAGGTCATGATGCTTCAGGCATATTACAGGATAAGCGATTACAAACCTGTGTATGCTTTAAGAGGAGTCTCATCACTCCTGCTTCAGATTCCTTTCTTTATAGCGGCATTCAGATTTCTGTCGGGTGTTACTGTTCTTAAGGGGATGCCTTCCATCCTCCTTAGCTTTATTCATAATCCCTATGGTCCTGTTTATCTGATAAACGATCTTGGTGCTCCCGACGGAGCCATTCATCTTCTTGGCCACAATATCAATTTCCTTCCGATATTGATGACTGTGATCAATATCGTATCCGGAACCATCTACTCCAAAGGTCATCTTCGCAAGGAGAAGATTCAGCTTTATGTAACGGCTCTGGTTTTCCTTGTACTTCTCTATAATTCGCCTGCGGGACTTGTTATTTACTGGACTTTCAACAATCTGTTCTCGCTTCTTAAAAATGCGGTGCAGAAGTTTGTTGAGATGCTTAAGGCTAAGAAGGCTGCCGAAACCAGGAATACCGTTTCCGAAAGTGCAGAATCCGGTGTCTCTTTGAAAAAAGAATCCGAAAAAAAATATAATCCCATCTTCTTATCGGGAGCTTTCTTCCTTGCGCTTATTTCCGGATTCTACATTCCTTCGAATGTCATATCCGCATCGCCCATAGAGTTTGTAAGCAATATAAATATGTTTGATCCTGCGCGTTATCTGGTTTATTCCCTTGCGCTCGGAATAGGATTCTTTGTCGTATGGATCGGCATTTATTTTATTTTCTCTTCAGTGAAAGTAAGAAAGTATATCGCTTATGCGATGATAGTTTTATCTGCCGTAGCGGTAATCGATTATATGATGTCGGGATCGGGACTCGGTTCCATCTCATCCGAGCTTAAGTATGATGAGGATCCCGTTTTCGCAGTCAGCAGTATTCTTCTTAATCTTGGATTGATCGCAGCTGTGACTGTTTTGCTGTCATTGATCCTTAAGTTCAAACCAGCGATATGTTCAACCCTTGCGCTTGCGGGCTGCGTTGCTCTTATAGGAGTTTCCTGCTCGAATGTCTTTGCAATCAATAAAGAGTACAACGAGTTTTATGAGAGATATTCCGAATCGGATGTTTATTCGAGAATGCCTCAGATCACGCTTTCAAAGACCGGAAAAAATGTTGTCATTATAATGCTGGACCGTGCAATGGGTCCCGCTATTCCCTATATCCTCAACGAGCGTCCGGATCTGATGGAAGAGTTTGACGGTTTTACTTTTTATCATGATACGATTTCTTTTGGCGGATATACGAATTTTGCCATGCCCTCGGTATTCGGAGGATATGAATACACTCCTTATAACATGAACGCAAGAAGCGATGAGCTTCTCGTTGATACCACCAATGAAGCATTAAAGGTTTTGCCCACGCTCTTTACGGAAAACGGATACGGCGTAACCGTTATGGATCCGCCTCTTGCAGGATACAAGGAAATCCCCGACCTTAGCATCTTTGATGATATTCCGGGAATCAATACATATTATTCGAGGGATAAGTTCTTTGACGGATCGAGCGAATCGGAACAGGTCGCCGTTGATGATCTTAAGAGAAATTTTTATTATTTCGGACAGATGAAAATATTCCCTTTATGTCTTCAGGGATTCTTATATGATTCCGGAGATTATAACAGCGGAAGAGGAATCGCTAACCCCGTATTTGACAATACGGATGAGCACGGCTATGCATACAGCAGGCAGTTTAACGACGGAATAAAGATCGCCAACGGTCTTAATCAGGATTTCATGCAGTGGTACTCCGTTTTAGATAACTTAAGCGGGATGACCGTAGTCGATGAAAATGAGACAGGCGAATTCCTGATGATGTACAATTCCACGACTCATGAGCCTGCACTTCTTCAGCTTCCCGAATATGAACCTCAGGTTCATGTTGACAATACCGCTTTTGATTATGAGGCATATAATACGATCAACGGTGTAACAATGCGAATGGAAGATGAGTTCCAGGTTGAGCATTATCAGGTCAACATGGCTGCCATGCTGAAGATGGCTGAGTGGTTTGATTATCTGAGAGAGGAAGGTGTTTACGATAACACCAGGATCATTATCGTTGCGGATCACGGAAGAGGAATCGGCTGGTTCCATGCGTTCTCTTTTGGCGAGAAGCATCAGTCATGCGAATGGTATCTTCCTCTTTTCATGGTGAAAGATTTTGATTCCCACGGATTTGAGATGTCCACGGAGTTCATGACGAATGCAGATACCTGCATAATGGCTCTTGACGGTGTTATAGATGATCCGGTCAATCCTTTCACCGGTAATCCTCTGGACGGACATGAGAAATATGAAGATGAGATCAGGATCATCGGATCCGACTGGTTTGACTTCAATGCCAACAACGGAACCAGATTTTTCGATTCGGACTGGTATACGGTAAGCGGCAATCCTTACGACAACACAAACTGGGAATATATCGGACACGAGTAATTACAGGACAAAATAATGTTTTCAGACATTCTTTACTATTTGACAATCAGACCTCTTGAAATACTTTTTGAGACGGTGTTTTTCATTGTTTACAGATGGATTGGCAAACCCTTTGCAACGCTCTTTGCCTTAAGCCTTATCGTAAACATTCTTGTTTTTCCTTTGTACAAGCGTGCGGATAAACTGCAGTCGGAACAAAGAGAACGAGAGAAGGCAATGGAAAGCCGTATCTCACATATCAAGAAGACTTTCAAGGGCGATGAGAAGGTCATGATGCTCCAGGCATATTACAGGATATGTGATTACAAGCCTGTATATGCTTTGAGAGGTGTATCGTCCCTATTCCTGCAGATCCCGTTTTTTATCGCGGCTTTCAGGTTTTTGTCGGGTGTAACGATTCTTAAGGGGACTCCTTCGATATTACTTGGGTTTATAAATTCTCCAGCAGGTCCATTTTATCTGATAAAAGATCTCGGTGCACCGGACGGGGCACTTACCCTTTTTGGCCACCGCATAAATGTTCTTCCGATATTGATGACTCTTATCAATATTGTGTCTGGAATGATCTATTCAAAAGGTCATTTGCGTAAAGAGAAAATACAGCTTTATGTTACCGCTATTGTTTTTCTGGTCCTTTTGTATAATTCACCTGCGGGACTTGTAATATATTGGACTTTTAATAATCTTTTCTCACTATTAAAGAATGCGGTTCAAAAGGTAGTGGAAAGATTCAGAATGACCCTCTCTGTAAAAAAATGTGAAGAGTCGGTATCTGCAAAGAATGTATCTAAGACATATAATTTTATCTTTTTATCCGGAGCTTTGTTTCTTGCATTAATCTCAGGATTGTTTATTCCTTCAAATGTCTTATCTGCTTCCCCGACAGAATTCATCAGTATGGTGAATATGTTTAATCCTGCTAAATATCTTGTCTACTCCTTTTCACTTGGAGTGGGCTTCTTTGTGGTATGGATTGGAATATATTATTTGTTTTCATCTGATAAGGTCAGGAAGTATATAGCAGGTGCAATGACTGTTTTATCCGCAGTTGCTGTTATCGATTATATGATGTCCGGTTCCGGACTGGGAACTATCTCCTCAGAATTAAAATATGAAATTACTCCGGTATTTGAAATGAAACAGATAGTGCTTAATATCGGACTTATCATTATCGCAGGTGCGATTCTTATTGTTGTTTGGAAAATAAAACCTGCTGTCTGCTCTGTACTTGCCATGGCCGGAAGCTGTGCTCTTATATTGATTTCTTGTTCAAATGTTGTATCTATCAGTAAAGACTATAGTGAGTTTTCTGAGATGTATTCAAATTCGGATGTATATGATCTTATGCCTCAGATAACGCTCTCTAAGACCGGTAAAAATGTAGTTGTCCTTATGTTGGACCGTGCCATGGGACCTGCAATTCCCTATATCCTTAATGAACGCCCCGATCTGATGGAAGCTTTTGACGGATTTACCTATTATCATGACACAATATCATTTGGGGGATATACGAATTTTGCCATGCCTGCGGTATTCGGTGGGTATGAGTATACTCCATATGAAATGAATCAGAGACCGGACGAGCTTCTTGTGGATACTACTAATGAGGCACTAAAGGTTTTGCCGACATTGTTTTCAGAAAATGGTTATGGCGTTACAGTTATTGATCCGCCTTTGGCAGGATATAAGGTTATACCTGATCTAAGCATTTTTGATGGTATTCCTGAAATAAACACTTATTATTCAGAAGACAAGTTTTTTGACGGATCTTCTGAATATGAATATGTGGCAGTTAATTCTCTTAAGAGGAACTTTTATTATTTTGGACAAATGAAGATAATCCCTCTTTGTCTTCAGGGGTTCTTGTATAATTCCGGCGATTACAACAGTGGAACAAAAAGAGAGGATATTTATTTAGACAACACTGATGAAGATGGAACAGCATATAGTGGACAGTTTGTTGATGAAGATGGAAAGACTGCAGATGGATTAAATCCGTTTTTTATGAGGTGGTATTCTGTTTTAGAGAATCTCAGCAATATAACTGTTATCAATGAAAATGATAACGGTGAGTTTCTTATGATGTATAATTCGGCACCACATGAACCTGCTCTTTTGCAACTCCCTGAATATGAACCGAAAGTACATGTGGATAATACCGCATTTGATTATGAAGCGTACAACACTTTAAACGGTATTACCTTGCATTTGGAGAATGATTATCAAATTGAACATTATCATGTAAATATGGCCACATTGTTAAAACTCAGTGAATGGCTTGAGTATTTAAGAGAAGAAGGGGTTTATGATAATACAAGGATAATTGTAGTCGCAGATCATGGTCGGGGAATAGGCTGGTTTGACGGTTTTTGGTTTGGAACCAATCGTCAGTTCTGCGAATGGTATCTGCCTTTATTTATGGTTAAAGATTTTGATTCGCACGGTTTCCAAATGTCAACCGATTTTATGACTAATGCGGACACAAATTCCATGGCACTTCGTGGAATCATCGATAATCCTGTTAATCCATTTACCGGTAATCCTCTGGATGGACACGAAAAATTTGAGGAACCGATAAAGATTACAGGGTCCGAATGTTTTGATATAAATGTCAATAACGGGTATAGTTTTGTTCCATCTGTTTGGTACACTGTAGACGGTAATCCCTATGTAAGTTCCAATTGGAGTGAATTGGGGGTAGAATGATCACTTTTTACGTTACGAGTCCGAAAAAGATGGAGATACAGGAAATATGTTTTCAGACATTCTTTACTATTTGACAATCAGGCCTCTTGAAATACTTTTTGAGACGGTGTTTTTCATTGTTTACAGATGGATCGGCAAACCCTTTGCAACGCTCTTTGCCTTAAGCCTTATCGTAAACATTCTTGTTTTCCCTTTGTACAAGCGTGCGGACAAACTGCAGTCGGAGCAAAGAGAGCGTGAGAAGGCAATGGAAAGCCGCATCTCACATATCAAGAAGACTTTCAAGGGCGATGAGAAGGTAATGATGCTCCAGGCATATTACAGGATATGTGATTATAAGCCTGTGTATGCTTTGAGAGGAGTGTCATCCCTTTTCCTGCAGATCCCGTTTTTTATCGCGGCTTTCAGGTTTTTGTCGGGCGTTTCGGTTCTGAAGGGAATGCCCTCGATACTGCTGAGCTTTATTCATAATCCTTACGGCCCGGTTTATCTCATATGGGACCTGGGTTCACCCGACGGAGCGCTTCATCTTTTCGGACATAATATCAATATTCTGCCGATACTGATGACAGTGATCAACATTGTATCCGGAACCATCTATTCAAAAGGGCATCTTCGCAAGGAGAAGATCCAGCTTTATGTAACGGCTCTTGTTTTCCTTGTGCTTCTTTATAATTCACCTGCGGGACTTGTTGTTTACTGGACTTTTAACAACCTGTTTTCACTTTTGAAAAATACTGTGCAGAAGATTTATGAGAGCATCATTGCAAAGCGCACGGATAAAGCGGCTGTATCTGAAACCTGCAAAACGCAGGAAAATGTCTTTACAAAAAAAGAATCCACCGGAGTTTATGACAGGATCTTCCTGTCCTGTGCGGTGTTAATGGCTGTTATGACGGGACTTTATATTCCTTCAAACGTTCTTGCAGCATCCGCAACAGAATTTATCAGTTCATTCGATATTTTCAATCCTTCGAGGTATCTGATCTATTCACTTGCTCTCGGAATCGGTTTTCATGTTATCTGGGTGGGAATCTACTATCTGTTTTCAGCAGGCAGGACCAGAAAGCTCTTTGCACTTGCAAGCACCATAGTCTGCGGAGCCGCAGTGATAAACTATATGCTTTCGGGTTCGGGACTCGGAAAGATCTCGGCAGATCTCAAGTATGATACGCCGCCTGTATTTGCTTCAAGTCTCATTGTCAAGGATGTGGTGCTGATACTTGCGATTTCCGTTTGTTTAGCTCTATTGTATAGATTCAAACCGGCTTTTTCGGGAACGCTGGCTATGGCGGGATGCTTTGCCGTTATCGTTATTTCTGCGATCAACATTCACGGTATCAACGCCGCTTATTCCAAATTTTACGAAATGTACAACGCATCCGCGGATTATGAGGATATGCCCAGGATATCCCTTTCCAGAACCGGCCGTAACGTAGTTGTACTTATGCTTGACCGTGCAATGGGACCTGCCGTTCCGTTCATCATGAACGAGAAGCCCGAACTGATGACTGCATTTGACGGCTTTACTTATTATCACGATACGATCTCTTTCGGGCGTTCGACCAATATAGCCATGCCCGCGGTATTCGGAGGATATGAGTATACTCCCTATGAGCTGAATCAAAGAGACGATATGCTTCTTGAAGAAAAAAACGATGAAGCATTGAAGGTATTACCCGTTCTTTTCCTTGAAAACGGATACGGCGTAACCGTAATGGATCCCCCTCTTGCCGGTTATTCGCAGGTGCCGGATCTGAGCATTTACGATGATTATCCTGAGATAAGTACATATATATCCAAGGATAAATTTCTGGAAAATCCCGATGTACTCGGTGATAAGACGGTTCAGAATCTTAAGAGAAACTTTTTTTATTTTGGTGAAATGAAAACAGTTCCTCTGTTCCTGCAGGGAATCCTGTATGAGGGCGGAAATTACAATAAAGAGTACATGAGATCCCATGCGGCAAATCAGGTTGCATCCGGTGAGCTTGCGGAAGGCTCCGAACAGAACTGGGAAGGAACTCTTATGGCGGACGGTATCTCGTCCTCATTCATGTCCTGGTATACGGTTCTTGATAATCTGAGTGAGATAACCGAGATCAGCGACAACGAAAACGGCGAATTCCTGATGATGTACAACTGTACGGCTCATGAGCCCACGCTTTTGCAGCTTCCCGATTATGTTCCGCAGGAACATGTCGATAATACCGCTTATTATACCGGCGACTACATGTTTTTGCTCGGGCAGTCTCTCAATATGACTAACGGAGAGAAGGTCACCCACTACCATATAAACATGGCAACCTTCCTGAAGCTCGGTGAGTGGTTTGATTATCTGAGGGAAGAAGGGGTATATGACAACACCAGGATCATTCTGGTAGCCGATCACGGAATAGGCCTCGGATGGCTTGACGGATTTTATGTTGGGGAGAGGAAGGAATCCTGCGAATGGTATCTGCCTCTTTTGATGGTCAAAGATTTTGATGCTCACGGATTCAATTCATCTTTCGATTTCATGACAAATGCGGATGCCTGCCCCATGGCTGTAGAGGGAGTCATTGATGATCCTGTAAATCCTTTTACCGGAAATACTCTTGACGGTCATCAGAAATTTGACGATATATGCAGGATCTCATTTTCGGGAAGATGGGATATTGAAGACAATAACGGATATACGCTGATCCCCGATGACTGGTATACGGTTAACGGATCGCCCTATGATACGGATAACTGGGAATACCTGGGATATGAATAAAGATAAAAAAGAACTACCCTGATCTTCGGATCAGGGTAGTGTTATGTTTATGGCTGATTTAAGAACTTTGACGGTAAGCTCATCCGCCTGTCTTGTAACTTCACCGTCCGTATGAACCCATACGGGGGATGTGAGCTTTATATGTATCTTAGAAGCTTTCTCGCCATGGATTTCCTTAAACATAAAATGTCTTCCCGACATTGCAAAAGGAAGAACGAGAAATACCTTGCCGCAGGAAATATCGTTAGCTGTACAGATATCGAGTTTTCCGTCAGTGTGCGAAGCTTTCGGAGCGAATTTGAATCCGCCGCCTTCGAAGGGCTCGTTCATGAATGCGGAGAAAAGGATCTTTTTGACAGGTATCTCTTCACGTCCGTCAAAAGAAACCATTGCATCGGGCTTTTCGGCACCGAAGATCTGCTTTACGGCAATAAGACCGTAGGAGAGTTTTCCGAGTCCGAATTTATTGAGAGCTTTTTTCAGCTTTGAGTGCATGGCTTCTTCACAGACAGCCGCGTCAAAACCTATACCTGCGCTGATGATGAATTTTCTGGATGTTCCGTCATTATAAATGACTTCACCGAGATCGATTATGCTGGTTCGTCCTCTTTTTACCGCGATATCAAGAGCAGGTCTGATATCCGAGGGTACTCCGACGCTTCTTGCAAAATCATTGCCGGATCCCGTGGGGATGATGCTCAGGATGATATTTCTGGTGTCCTCGACTCCTGAGAGGAGTTCGTTGATGGAACCGTCACCGCCGATGAGAAGGATCCTGACTTTGGATGTTGCTCCTTTTGTGATCTCTGCCCCGATCCTTGCGATGTCTCCGGGTTTTTCAGAATAGTGAATCTCGAATTTCTCACCTGCCTGTGAGAGATAGGGTTTAACGACTTTTTCAATCACCGAGCCTTTTTCGGATCCCGATGAAGAATTAATGATTACATGTATCATGGTTAGTCACGCCTCCGACATATATGATTTTACTCCTATTTCCCCTTTGTGAAAAGATGACATGGGATGGACATTTCAGTCATTCCTTGGGGTCCTGCCGCGACGCATAACTGTCTCGCTTTTCGATTTCAGGCGGAAATGCTTCACAAGGCACGTTTCAGCTCATGACGCGAGGCCACTCACTTCGTTCGGGCCGGGCGGCCGCATTTTTTCGCAGAAATCGAAGTCTCGACAGCTTATGCATTCGCGTCACCCCCGGAACGACTGAAATGTCCTCCCGGGCTCATCACATAAAAAAATGGAAAACGTGTGGGTAAAATGATAGAATATAGCGGTACGTATTATTTTCACGGTATGGAGGATAATTATGAAACAGACTGAAGGTTATGATCACGTTGAGAGAAAGCGCCTTTTGTTCCTCGGACTTCCCTGGACATTTACCATTTACCGCATGAAAGAAGACATGCTTAATGTTAAGAGCGGTTTCTTTAAGCTTGTGCAGGATGACTGCTACATGTATAAGATCGTTGACGTTAAGCTCACCCAGAGCCTCATGGAGAGAATCTGCGGACTCGGCACCATCACCTGCTATACCGGTGATACCACCGACAAGGAGCTTGTCTTAAAGCATATCAAGAATTCCGAGGAGATAAAAAATTACCTCCTTAAGACTTCCGAGGAGGCAAGGATCAAGAGACGTACCGTCAACATGCTTGATATCGGTTCCGGTGATGTCGGCGATGTTAATGATATTGATCTTCAGTAATCCAATCAGAAAAAATGATCGATCAGAATAAGATAAAAGAAGCAGCAAAACTTATCATAGAAGCTATCGGTGAAGATCCCGAAAGAGAAGGTCTTAAGGCCACTCCGGACAGGATCGGACGTATGTATGAGGAGATAATGGCGGGATATGCCCAGAAGCCCGAGGATGTCCTTAATACATTTTTCACCGTCGAGGAAGACTCACCGGTTATAGAAAAAGACATAACCTTTTATTCCATGTGCGAGCATCATATGCTTCCTTTCTTTGGTAAGGCACATATCGCATATATTCCGAACGGTAAGGTTGTCGGCATAAGCAAGCTTGCAAGATGCGTTGAGATCTATGCAAGGCGCCTCCAGATACAGGAGCATATGACCATGCAGATCGCAGATGCCATTGAGAAGGCTCTCGATCCCAAGGGAGTTCTTGTGGTACTTGATGCGGAGCATACCTGCATGACCATGAGAGGTATCAAAAAGCCCGGAAGCCGCACGATCACCATGGCAACCAGAGGAGTGTTTGCAGACGACAATGCACTTACCGACAGATATCTTGCATTAATGACACAGGGCGGTAATTAAAAATGGATATTTCAAATTTCGGCGATTCCCATAAGACATACATTATGGGAATCTTAAACGTTACTCCGGATTCTTTTTCCGACGGGGGCAGTTATACCAATCTGAGCAGTGCTCTCAGACGGGCGGAGGAGATGGTTTCCGAGGGCGTTGATATTATCGATATCGGCGGTGAATCCACCAGACCGGGATATACTCCGGTTGATGCGGATGAAGAAGCCGAAAGAGTCATTCCCGTTGTAAAAGAGATCAGGAAGTATCTCAATATTCCCATTTCCGTTGATACTTATAAGTCATCCGTTGCAAAGAAAGCGCTGGATGCGGGTGCGGATATCATCAATGATATCTGGGGATTCAGACAGGATCCTCAGATGGCTAAGGTGGCTGCAGAATACGGAGCACTTTGCGTGCTCATGCACAACAGTGACGATACATTTTACGGAGATCTTATCACCGATGTTGCAAGAGAGCTCGGAGAATCCGTCAGGATCGCGCTTGAAGCCGGTGTAAGACATGACCGTATCATACTCGATCCCGGTATAGGTTTTGGCAAGACCCTTGAGCAGAATCTCGAGATCATCAGACATCTTTCCGATTTTACCAACATGGGATATCCGATCCTTGTAGGTGCGAGCAGAAAATCAGTGATCTTCAAGACGCTCGGCATTACGCCCGCAGAGGGTGACCCCGCAACTTGTGCGATATCCGTTATGTCTGCTCAGGCGGGTGCGAGATTTGTAAGAGTCCACAATGTTAAGATGAACGCTATGGCCATTCGTATGACGGAAGGAATAATGTATGGCACCAGAAATCAGTGACAGAGACTATTCTCTCATAAGGATCAAAGATCTTAAGGTTTTCGGTCATCACGGTGTATACCAGGAGGAGACCGAATTCGGACAGAATTTTTATGTGTGCGTTGATGCATATCAAAGCATCGTACCTGCAGCGAGCATGGATGAACTCATGCTTACTACCAACTATGCCGATATGTGCGATCATATCGTCAGGTTCCTGACCGAGAATACTTTTAAACTCATTGAGACTGCTGCGGAGGAACTCAGCAACAGTCTTCTTTTGAAATATCCGCTGATCACCAGCGTTGTGGTTGAGATCAAAAAGCCCGAGGCTCCCATAGGTCATCCCTTTGATTATGTCTCTGTTGTCCGTAAGATGAGCAGACATAAAGTCGCTCTCAGTCTCGGATCCAATATGGAGGACAGGGAAAAGCATATAAGGGATGCGATAGCAGAACTTGATGAAGAACCTTCCACCAATGTGGTCAGGGTTTCCGGAATGCTTGAGACAGAGCCCTACGGATATACCGATCAGGGTAAGTTCATCAACTGTGCGGTCACGCTGTCAACTCTTTTGAGCCCCGCAGATCTTCTTGTTTTTGTACAGGGAATTGAAACCCGGCACCGGAGAGTGCGTGAAATACACTGGGGTCCCAGAACTCTAGATATAGACATTATTTTCTATGACGATCTGGTATACGGAGATTCCACGCTGCAGATACCTCACATAGATATGCAGAACAGGTTATTTGTTCTCGAACCGGTATGTGAAATCGAACCGGGCTACATTCATCCCGTTCTTAACAGAACCGTTTTGCAGCTTTTGAATGAACTTCGGGAAAAAGAAAACTGATCAGGTTTCGGGAATCTTTATCTTAAGCATGAAATGCGCTGCGTAACCGGTAAAGAGTCCCGTGATGATTCCCGTGATAAACAGATACGGAGCATAGGACAAAACGGCCGCAGACTGCATGATAAGCATAGCGGTGAATAGCTGTGCGATATTGTGGAAGAGTCCGCCGAATGCTCCCGTGATCTGAATGTTTTTTCCGGAAAGGATCTTATCGCTTACGATCTCAATGATAAGTGCGAGGAATCCTCCGGCAAGTGAGTAGATCAGAGATATCGCATTTCCGAACAGGATAGCGGACAGGAGAAGACGAACAAGCAGGACGGATCCTGCTTCTTTTTTTCCGAATCTCTTCAGCGAATAGAGAATTATGATGTTGGAAAGCCCGGGCTTTATTCCGGGGATCGGAAGCAAAGGGGGGAGCATACTTTCAAATGCGTAGATTGCGAGGGAGAGCGCACTCAGAAGTCCCAATGCAGTGATTTTTCTGATGTCTTTTTTCATGTTTAATATGTTATGGCATCTGTATCCGGGTTTTCTCCGGTTACCGTTATCATAAGTTTGTTGGGAAGACATACGACCGGTTTTGCGGGTGAATCCGTGATCCCTTCGTGAATGCAGATATGATTTCTGCAGTCGGAATCAATGATACATGCACCTTCACTTGTTATCCTGATCACATTGTAGTGACTTTCCTGAGGAGAATTACCTTCGAAGGCATAAGGAGTATCCGGATCACCGACAACGGTAAGGATCAGTTCGCCTTCTATGGAAGAAAGATCACCTGTCCACACCGTTACACCGTTTGATACGATATTTACGATTTTGCCCTTTGTATTTTTAACCGCACAGATCCAAATGACGGATACAAGTATGATCACAATAAGTATCGCTGTCATGATAAAGGGTGCGGATTTAATTATTGATTTCTTACCCGGCATAATGGCATTTTATCACGTTTGAAGAAATGATACATTCGCAGCTTTCCAAACAATTGAAAAAAACTGCTGTGGCAACAGCTGCCTTATTACTTGCTATCGCAATCCCGGCAGGGTGCGGGAAGCAGGCACCTCAGACAGCTTCGGATCTTGTTATGGATACGGTTTTTTCCGTGACGCTGTACGGAAATGAGGTCGAAGCTTCAGAACTTCTTGAGATCGGTAAAAACCTTGATTCCGATGTTTTGTCCAGATTTTCCGTTAATTCTTCGGTAAGCGAATTTAACCGCGGAGTTATGTCTGATGTTGTTGAAAATATCCTCAAGCGTTGTGATGAGATAGATCAGGCATCATCCGGTGCCTTTGATGTAAGGATCGGTGCACTGTCCGATCTGTGGGATATAGACGGCGCAGCCAAGGGAGAGACTGAGTTTTTGCTTCCTGCAGAAGCTGATATTGAAACTGCGCTTGAAAACAGGGATATCATTGATCTTGGAGCTGTAGGAAAAGGGATTTATCTTGATGAAGTCCTGACTGTCCTTGAAGAAAAGAGTGTACCCGGAGCAGTGATCAGTGCAGGAGGAAGCATCCTGGTGTATGGCAAAAAGCCTGACGGGTCTCCTTTTAAGGTCGGTATAAAGGATCCGTTCGAAGGAAGTGACGGGGCGCCGTTTGGAGTGATCGAACTTACCGGAGCGCGCTTTATCTCAACGTCGGGAAGCTATGAAAGATATATCGATGAAGGCGGAGTCAGATACCACCATATTCTTGATCCGAGAACAGGTTATCCAGCATGGAGTCTTGAAGAAGGTATATATCCTGTTTCCGTTACCGTCATTGCAAATGACGGATTTACATCGGATGCGCTTTCTACGGCCTGTTTTGTTTTGGGACCGGATACGGGCATAAAACTTGCAGGGCAGTATGGCGCGGAGGTTATTTATATCATGAATGATGGCGCTGTTATCACTTCGGATGGTATAATAATGACAGATGACAGCAGAATGACTTTCGTTCTTAAGTAAGGGGTATATGATGGATAAAAAGATCCTGAAGAAGATTAATGATGCTACGCCGCCTGACGAAGAGCTTGATTCCGTAGCGGATTTTTTCAAAATGTTTGGAGATAATACGAGACTTAAGATAATGCTTGCGCTTCAGCAGAGTGAGCTGTGCGTAATGGATATAGCGGAGGCGCTTTCCATGACACAGTCCGCGATATCACATCAGCTTAAAGTCCTGAAACAGCAGGATCTTGTAAAAGCAAGACGCGACGGAAAAACAATTTACTATTCCCTGGCGGATGACCATATAGGCACCATCCTTTCAACGGGAATCGATCATATAGAAGAGTAAATATCAGGTGACATGGGGACATCCCCATGTCACCTTTTGGTTTATTTATTTGCTTTTTCTATCTCGGCTACGGCCGCATCGAGCGCTGCGCCTACGGGTTCATAATACGTGCTTCCGTAATACGTGTGGTAAAGCGATGTCTCATTCCAGTAATCCTTGAAGTAGACGTAATTACTTGTCATCGAGATCGAATTGTAATTTCCGTTTGCAAGTACCACGACGCCGCTTCCGTCAGTGTTCATGAATGCCAGATGAGCGGTATCTCCGAATGTCTGATAATAGATATAACCTTTGTAAACATTGAAGCTTTCGACCTTTTCTTCAGTAAGGATCTCTATGGTCCCGTCCGAAAGTGAATATCTTCTGAGCTGGTAGTTATCTGCGGGAGCCATGTAATATATGTATCCGTTGTCATAAACCGGATTCCAGATATTTCCTTCGAGAACTACGGAAGTTAAGCCTGTCTTTGTGTCATAGGCCATCAGATAATGGTTTTCAAGAGTATTGTTGTAGTAGATCAGATCACCGACCGCACATGCCGGATTAATGGCAAAGTTTGCAACCGTTTCCGTAACCTCACCGTTGGTATCCATTCTGATCAGGTAGGGGGCATCGTGCTCTTTATCCGCCGTGCCTTCCATGTATACCCAGTCACCGACGACCTGTGCTCTTACGATAACGCTTCTTGTCATCGTATATCCTCTTTTTCCGTTTGTATGCATCCTGATGTAGGAAAGAGGTATTCGAACGCCTCCGAGTCCCGCAGCGCCCGAACTTCCGGACTGGAAATAATAGATATAGTCTCCGGTTACATTGATCGAAGTTGCAACGGCTGTTGAAAGCTTTTTACATTCGGTTTCATCGGAATTCATGACATAGAGCGAACCGCCGTCGTAGGGATTTGAAAAATATACTTTTCCGTCAGATTCGCAGACAAGGCCCCCAGCGTTTAAATTGCCGGAAATGTTTCCGATGGTTCCCTCGGGATTCGGAGGAACTTTTTCGCCTCTTCTGGAAAATACGGCCACCAATGTAAGGACAACGATCATTGATACTATGACGGAGGAGGCGATTATAAGATTTTTCTTTTCTTTTTTCTTGAGTTTCTTCGCCATTATTATCTCCTTCAAAATACGTCTTTTTATAAAAATATTGTACCCCCGCATCCCCTTTTAAATCAAGGGTACAAAGGTGCCCTAAACATTGTAAAATCCGCAGTTTCGGAGTAAAATATTTTAGTTAAGTTTATCATCGGGGCAGGTGTTTTCGAAAAATACTTTTCCTGGTCAAAATACAGTTAGGAGCAGCCTTAAATGGATCTTTCTGAAATCAGATTACAGCTTGATGATTGCGACAGGGAGCTTGTCGGACTCTATGAGCGGAGAATGAAGCTATCCGAGGAGGTCGCAAAGACCAAACTTGAAACCGGAAAAGCGGTTCTCGATAAAGACAGGGAGAAAGTAAAACTCGCCTCCGTAGCCGCAAATGTCGAAAATAAAGAGTTTGAAAGCGGGGCAAAGGAGATGTTCAAGCTTCTTATGAGCATGAGCAGAAAACTCCAGTACAAGACCCTTCTTGAGAGCGGAAGACATATAAACATTCCCTTCATTCCCGTAGGCGATATCAGGGAAGGTTCACCCAGAGTGGTTTTCCAGGGAGATGAGGGAGCATATTCACAGCTTGCGATGAAGAAGTTTTTCGGAGACGATGTGGATTCCATTCATGTTCCGACTTTCCGTGCGGCCATGTGTGCGATTTCCGAAGGCAGCGCAGATTACGCCGTTCTTCCCATCGAGAATTCAACCGCAGGTATCGTAAGTGAGATCTACGATCTTCTTGCAGAGTATGAGAATTACATAGTCGGAGAGCAGGTCCTTAAGATAGAGCATTGCCTTATGGGTGTAAAGGGATCGAAGATCGAAGACATTAAAACAGTCTTTTCTCATCCCCAGTCCCTTATGCAGTCTGCAAGATATCTTGATGAACGTGACTGGAAACAGATCTCCATGCCAAACAATGCCTTTGCCGCAAGCAAGGTTGCCAAAGAAGGCGATATTACCCAGGCTGCCATTGCAAGTGAACTTGCCGCACAGGTTTACGGACTTGAGATCCTTGAAAAAGGAGTTAACTCGGCAGAAAATAATTCGACCAGATTTATCATCATAACCGGGCAAAAGGTTTACAGGGAAAATGCAGGCAAGATAAGCATCTGCTTTGAAGTGACCCATGAGAGCGGATCGCTTTATAACTGTCTCGGACATTTTATTTTCAACGGACTTAACATTACCAAGATCGAATCCCGTCCCATCGAAGGACGTACGTGGGAATACAGATTCTTCCTTGATTTTGACGGAAATCTGTCCGACCCCAGCGTTAGATGTGCGCTTACGGGACTTCGGGAAGAAGCCAAGTATTTAAGAGTTCTGGGTAACTATTGATACACCCATCGGAGGGTATTATGGTACACACTTTTGCTGCCATAGATGTCGGAAGCTTTGAGCTCACAATGAAGATCTTCGAATACGGCGGGAAAAAGCCAATGAAGGAGATCGACTGTCTTGTTACGGGTCTGTCCCTCGGAGCAGATACTTATGCAACGGGCAAGATATCCCAGCAGAAGGTTGACGAGCTTTGCCGTGTACTCCAGCATTTTGCATCCGTAATGCGCTCATACAAAGTCGAAAGCTATAAGGCTTACGGAACCAGTGCGATAAGAGAGACCGTAAACTCCGATATCCTCCTGGATCTCATAGAGACCAGAACGGGAATCAGGATCGATACGCTTTCCAATTCCGAGCAGAGATTTCTCGACTACAAAGCTATCGCAGGTGCGGGTGATATTTTCTACAATGCGATCCAGGGAAGCGCGGCAATCCTTGATATCGGCGGAGGAAGTATCCAGATCTCTCTTTTCGACGAGGATTCCCTTGTCAGTACGCAGAACCTTAAGCTCGGCGTGCTCAGGATCCGTGAAAGGGTGGAAAGCCTCGGTGCGGACCCTTACAGGATGAGGCTTCTTGAAGAAGAGCTGATAGACGCAAGTCTTAACACATATAAAAAACTGTTCCTGACAGGCACCGTCAAAAACCTGATAGTAATGGACGATTACATCAGCAACTGCTTCAGAAGAGGCAGCAGGAAAAATGACGACGGAGTCCTGTCGAGAAAAGAATACGATGCTCTTTTGGAGGAACTTTCAAACGGGGGCACCTTTGAAACCGCGCAAAGCTTCGGTGTTCCGGAAGAAAAGGTTCCGCTTATGAGAATCTCCGGACTTCTTGTAAAGTGCCTTTGCAATATCTTAAAGAGCGAAACAATATATGCTCCCGGCGTTACGCTATCGGACGGTATCGCATATGAATTTGTAGAAGATAACAAGATCATAAGACCCGAGCATGATTTTGAAAAAGACATCACAGCCTGTGCATTAAACATAAGCAGGAGATATAAGGGCTCACAGTCAAGAGCTGAGACTTTAAGACAGATATCCGCAACGATCTTTGATTCGATCAAAAAGGTAAGCGGACTCGGAAAAAGAGACAAGCTTTACCTGGACATTGCTTCGATCCTTCACGACTGCGGAAAATACATTGCGATGACGGATATAGGAGAGAGATCCTATGACATCGTAATGGCAACGGAAATCATCGGTCTTTCGCATTACGAAAGAGAGATTATTGCAAATATCGTAAGATTTAATCATTCCGATTTTGCATACTCGGTATTTGAACATAATATAGATGCAGACCTCGGAAAAGAAGGATACATCAAGATAGCTAAGCTCACCGCAATCCTGAGACTTGCAAACAGCCTCGACAGAAGCCACAAGCAGAGGATGAAAGAGGTTAAAGCAACGCTTTCTGAAGGCGAGTTATCCCTGAGGGTAAAAACACCGCAGACATTCCTTCTCGAGGAAGCATTCTTCCCTGAAGCTTCGGACTTTTTTGAAGAGATATATTCGATCAGACCCGTGATAATCAGAGAATAAAGGATTAATTATGGCTGCCAGAAAAAATATCAATTTCAGAGACCCGCAGTATTATACAAACAGAGAACTCAGCTGGGTAGAATTCGACAGACGGATTTTATCCGAGGCGACAGATCCTGCCACACCTCTGTTTGAGAGGCTTAAATTCCTTGCGATAGTTTCATCGAACCTTGACGAGTTCGTAATGGTAAGAGTCGGCTCTTTGTACGATATGAAACAGGCGGGATACGATAAGCCGGACATTGCGGGAATGACTCCTTCCATGCAGCTTGATGCGGTATCCGCAAGCATCCACGCACTTGTCTACGATCAGTACAAGGCGTTTCGCACAAAGCTTTTGCCGGAGCTTAGGACAAACGGTCTCGAACTAGTAAAAGCTCATGAGAACATGACGGCTGCAGAATGCAAATTCGCGGATGAGTATTTCCGCACGCTCGTATATCCCGTTCTTACTCCCATGGCGGTTGATTCATCGAGACCTTTTCCCCTGATCCTTAACAAGTCACTCAATATCGGTGCACTTGTCAGGAAAAAGGAGGGAAGCAGGGAACTGGTATTTGCAACGGTTCAGGTTCCTTCGGTCCTTCCCAGGGTTGTTGTACTTCCCGGTAGCTCGAATCTTAAGAGGGTCATTCTTCTTGAAGAGATCATCGAGCGAAATATGAAGTCCCTGTTTTTAAACTACGATATCGTATGCTCGCATCCCTACAGGATCACGAGAAACGGCGATATGTCGATCGACGAAGATGATGCGGAAGATCTGTTAAAAGAGATCGAAAAATCCGTTAAAGCACGTAAAAAAGGACAGGCGCTCCGCCTTGAGATCGAGCACAGGGCAGATAAGAGGCTTGTATCGTTCCTTAAAAAGGAACTGAGCATAGACGATTCGGAAATATACGCTATAGACGGACCTCTCGATCTTACCGCTCTTTTTAAGATCATCTCACTTCCGGGTTTTGATAACTTAAAGAACCCTCCGTTTAATCCTGCATCTGTTCCGGAACTTCCCGCAGGGTGCGATATCTTTTCACAGATACGTAAGAAAGATATCATGCTGTTCCATCCTTACCAGACATTTGAACCCGTCGTTGATTTCGTAAGGAAGGCAGCAACGGATCCTGACGTACTTGCGATCAAGCAGACTCTCTACAGGGTCAGCGGAAATTCTCCCATCATCGCTGCACTTGCTCAGGCTGCGGAGAACGGAAAGCAGGTAACGGTTCTTGTAGAGCTTAAAGCGCGTTTTGACGAAGAGCACAATATCGTCTGGGCAAAGATGCTTGAAAAAGCAGGCTGCCATGTAATATACGGCCTTGTAGGTCTAAAGACCCACTCGAAGATCACTCTTGTTGTCCGTCACGAAAACGACGGTATCAGAAGGTATGTGCATCTGGGAACCGGTAACTATAACGATGCAACGGCCCGCATCTACACTGACGTAGGTCTTCTTACCTGCAACGAGGAGATCGGTGAAGATGCAACGGCTGTCTTTAACATGCTGAGCGGATACTCTGAGCCCAAGGCATGGAACAGGCTTATCCTTGCTCCCTTATGGCTGAAGGAAAGGTTCCTGTATTTGATAGACCGTGAGGCTAAGATCGCAGCGGGCGGGAAAGAAGGACGGATCGTCGCCAAGATGAATTCGCTTTCAGACCCCGACATCATCGAAGCTCTCTACAAAGCCTCTGCAGCAGGGGTAAAGATACAGCTTATCGTACGAGGCATCTGCTGTCTCAAGACGGGCATCAAAGGGGTAAGCGAAAACATCACTGTAAGATCGATCACGGGTAACTTTCTTGAGCACGCAAGAATCTTCTGGTTCAAGAACGATGAGAATCCGGAAGTGTTCTGCGGCAGTGCCGACTGGATGTCCCGAAACCTTGACCGCCGCGTAGAGATCGTATTTCCGATCACCGACGACGCTCTCAAGGCAAGGCTCTGGCACGTACTTGATACCGAGCTCAAAGACAACCGCAGGGCCAACATATTACAGCCCCTCGGCTGCGACTACGTAAAGGAAGGCACGCGTCAGAAGAAAGCCGTTGACTCCCAGCTTATCGCCATTCGCGAAGCCATAGACATGGTCAGGGCAGCCACCCCCAAGAAGACCTCCGAAAGCCGGGTCTTCATCCCCAAGACCAAACCTGCAAAGTAGTTGTTACGCCTCTGTGCAGGTCATGTATATATTTCCCCTCATGCAGAATTCACTAAGCTGTTCTAAGGGATGTATATACAGCGATGACTCCGCACCGCAGGCATTCGACATCCTGTCTCAGTGCCTGCTAATTTCGCCATCCGGGCGAAATTGTGCTTGCATTGATACATCCCTAAGAACAGCTAAGCTCATTCTAAAATCGGGAAAATATATACATGACCTGTACAGAGGCTGTATCAGAACAATTTATGACGGTTTACTCTTGCGGATGAGCAGCCATCGTACACATACAGCGCCGCTTACACAGATGCTTTTTTTCAGTGATTTTTTTCTGAGCTTAGCAGTTCATGAAATGCGGTGATAAGCGTAACGGTTTCGCCCGGATGGCGAAACCAGCTCGCATGAGACATGGATGTCGAACGCGAGCGGTGAAGCGTCCATGGATTGTGGCGAAGTAAAACAAGCATTTCTTTGAACTGCTTAGCGAAGAAAGCATGAACTGAAAAAAAGCATCTGTGTAAGCGGGCGCGTTGAGGAAGATGGCAGGCATGCACAGAGCCGTGACAGGAAAGGAATATATGAGGATAGTGCTTGCGTCGGCGTCTCCCAGAAGGAGGGAGATACTGGATCAGATAGGAATAGAGTTTGATGTGTGCGTAAGTGAGGCGGATGAGCACTCGATAGAGAAGGATCCGAAGAAGCTGGTGATGCTGTTGTCCGAAAGGAAGGCAATGGCGGTGCTGAAGGCACTGGAGAGCGGAAAGTCGGGACTGGATGTTGATCCGGAGACGGAGAGCTTTTGTGTGATCGGGTGTGATACGCTTGTTTATCAGGAGAAGGGTAACGGAATTTTGGGAAAGCCCCACAGTGAAGCGGAGGCGTTTGAGATGCTGTCGGCACTTCAGGGCGGCGTACATGAGGTGTACTCCGGTGTTACGGTGCTTGTGAGCGGACTTAAGACTCCCGTTAAGAGGAGCTTCTGGGAAAGGACAGCGGTTCATTTCTCGGAGATGACGGATGAGGAGATACTTGAGTATATAAAGACCGGGGATCCGATGGATAAAGCAGGTGCCTATGGGATACAGGGATTCTGTGCCAGATACATCGACGGTATAGAGGGAGATTATCTCAATGTCGTGGGACTTCCTGCATCGCATCTGTACAAAGAATTGAAATCGCTGGGGATAGTTTAATGGATATATATTTTGCCCCGATGGAAGGAATGACACCGCCGCTTTTAAGAACCCTGCATAATGATTTTTTCGGCGGATGCGATAAATACTTTACTCCTTTTATCTCGACCAATGAAAATTACAGTCTGAATCAAAAAGAGAAAAAGGACATCGATCCCGAAAACAACAAAGGTCTTAAGCTTGTTCCACAGATAATCTCGAATTCTGCCGAGCAGAGCGCCGGTTATATTTTCAATATATCCGGTAAGTATGGATATAAAGAGATAAATATCAATATGGGATGTCCCTCGGGAACCGTTGTTTCCAAGAATAAGGGATCGGGAATGCTCAAGGACAAGAAGTTCCTTGAAGAGTACATGGACGAACTCTTTTCGCTTTTGTACGAAAGCGGAAAAGAAAACGTTCCCGATATATCGATCAAGACAAGGATAGGTTTTTATTCCGAGGATGAGTATGAAGTGCTTACGGATCTGATCCTTGCCCATCCGGTAAAACAGGTGATAATTCATCCCAGAAGCCGGGTTAAGATGTATGAAGGACGTACAAACCTTGACGCATTTTCGTATATGTATGATGCGCTTAAGGGGGCGGGAATAGGTGTCGTGTATAACGGCGATATCAATACGCCTGAGGATTATGATAAGATCGCAGGACTGTATCCGGATCTTGATGCAGTGATGATAGGAAGAGGTCTTTTAAGGGATCCTTCCCTTGCCCGCAGGATTAAGGGCGGAAAGTGCGTTGATAATGAGGAGTACTTAATTTACATGGAGGCGCTCCTTGACGGATACGCGGATCAAATTGGTAACGATAAGCACACACTTGCCAAGATGAAGGATCTCTGGAATCTTGCAAAGCCCGCTTTTTCGGGAAATGAAAAGGGCTTTAAGGAAATGAGTAAAGCAGATACGCTCGAAAGTTACAGAGTATGTATGAAGCAGTTTATAAGAAATTCCAAACTGCTGTAGAACATAAAGCATAACAGGGGGATACTTATGGAAATGTATGATGACAAAGTTCTTGAAGTTTTCCTGAAGAATCAGAAGCAGCTCTTTGATGAGGAAGTTGCTTCGACCAAAGAGGAAGCAAGGGACTTTCTTGAGGAACTCATGGCGCAGGTCGTGAATTCCGCAGATGAAGTAAAAGAATATTTCGAGGAAGAGGGCGTCGATCTGGATAGTCCCGAAGCCGGGGATATATTAAGTGCAGATGAGGTATTCGAGATCGGTGACGGCAGATACCTTATCGTGGAAGGATAAATAACCGTGAAAAAACACATCAGATGGGACAGATTGGATAATACGGGATATCTTTTTCCTTCGATAGCGGGCGAGAACATGACCAGTACCTACAGGATATCGATCATCCTGTCGGAGGAGATAGATAAAGCCACCCTTCAAAAAGCATTGGATATACTTCTTCCCAAGATAGACGGATTTAATGTCAGACTCAGGAAGGGTTTCTTTTGGTTTTATTTTGAGGAGAACGGAAAGCCTGCTCCGAGAGTGGTTGAAGAGGCAGGTTTCCCCTGCAGATTCATAAGGCCCAACAGAAACCATTCATATCTGTTCAGGGTAACTTACTACAAGTGCAGGATCAATCTCGAGGTATTCCACGCACTTACGGACGGAATGGGCGGCATCAATTTTCTCAGGGAGCTCGCTTATCAGTATCTGAGACTTGCACATCCCGGTGAGTTTGAAAGTGACGGATTAAGTTCCGATACATCACTCAACAAGGAAGACAGCTTCGTAAGAAATTACAAGTCAGCCAAGCCAAACGGATTCGTTGCCAGGAAGGCATATCTGATAAAAGGAAAACGTCTCCCCGACGGAGAGTTCGGTCTCATGCATCTTACGATGTCGGTTCAGGAGCTCAAGAAGGTTACACATGCCTACGGAGTATCCATCAACGAGTACATGGTCGCTCTTACGGCATACAGCATTTATAAGAACGGCTTCAGGGGCAGGAGTAAGGGAAGACCCATAAGAGTTGCGGTACCCGTTAACTTAAGACCTTATTTTGACTCCTATACGACCAAGAATTTCTTTGCGGTCGTATCCGCTGAAGTTGCCGATGCCGAAAAGGAGTACACCTTCGCAGAGGTTCTGGATATCTGTAAGACCACTCTCAGGGAACAGATAACCAAAGAGCATCTTGAAGATCTGTTCAGTTATTCGGTATCAAACCAGATGAATCCATTCCTGAGGGCAGTACCTCTGGGAATTAAGAATCTTGCGATCAGATTCGTATATACAAAGTCCGCAACGGCAAATACCACTACCGTTACCAATATCGGTAATATCAAAATACTTGATGAGTACAAAAAGTACGTTAAGGGATTTACCGCAAATATCGCGATGAGCATAGGACAGGAGATCAAGGGTACCGTTCTTTCATACGGTGATGATTTTGTATATACTTTCTCCACCATACTGGAAGATACATCCATCGAAAGAAGTCTGGTAAAGCAGCTTGTTGAGGATGGTATCAAAGTTAGCGTAACTACGAACGGAGTATTTTATGGCTGAGTGTAAAAAATGCGGAGTGCATATTACCGACGATACGGACAGATGTCCTTTCTGCAGATGCGTTCTCGATGATGACGGAATTAAAGGTCAGAATCTTTATCCCGACCCGGAAGCAACCGTTAAGGTATGGAGAAATATAAGGAGGATCGTTCTCTTTTTATCCATATGTGCGATGGGAGGCATGCTTATAGCCCTGTACATGGGAGCGGATATCTTTAACTGGACGATAGTTGTGGGGCTGATCCTGTTATATGTGAACGTTACGATCTATATGTCGATAACGGATAAGATAGGATACATGTTCAAGACACTGTTTCTTACGATATCCGTCGTGCTGATCCTTATCGGTATCGATTACTTTACCGGATATAACAGATGGTCGCTCGACTATACGCTTCCTTCGTCGGTCATATTCCTGAATGCAAGCTGCGTGGCACTGATGATCGTAAATCACAGGAACTGGCAGAGCTATATTTCTCTCCAGCTTTTTAACATTGCATGGAGCATAGTTTTATTCATTCTTCTGAGACTTGATGTAATAAGAGTTCCTGTCCTTGTTCTTATCGCCATGGCGGCCTCCGGTCTTATTTTTGCCGGAACCGTGATCTTCGGAGGCAAAAGAGCATCCGAAGAACTTAAGAGGAGATTTTTTATCTGATGGCTTTATTTTCGAATCACTGGGTAAAAAGATTTGAGCGTCAATACAGGGAACTTCCGCTTGAGGAAGAAGCCGAATCCGAAGAGATTAAGGCAGATGTCTTCGCATCTGAAGATAAGACCGGGAGGATTGGCATTATCCTGAGCGATGAAGCAGAGTCTGAGGGCGAAGCTGAAGCAGAGAGTGAGGCAGCAGGCGTATCATCCCGGGGCAGGGTTGTTTCGAGGATGATCTCCTATATCTCGAATGAATCGCTTATGGGAAAGAGCCTTAAGACCGGAGAACTCAGAAAAAGGATGAAGGAGCCCGCATGGACCGTTCCCGAGCCTTTCAACCTTACGAGTTTTGAGATGGACGGATTTTCCATGAAGATGCTTTCTTCCAAAGAAAACCCGGATCTCGATCATGTAATATTACAGCTTCACGGCGGTGGATACATGGGTTCCATAAGGAATGCTTATTATGTATTTGCGGGTCTTTACAATGAAGTAAGCCGCGGCATGAACGTGCTTTGCCCCGATTACAGGGTTGCTCCCGAAAACCCTTATCCCGCAGCTTTGGAAGATGCCGTAGCGTCATACAAGTGGCTTCTTACCAGAGGATATAAAGCAGAGAATATAGTTGTAGCCGGAGACAGCGCGGGCGGCGGACTTGCAATGGCACTTTGCATGTATCTGAGAGACAACGGTTTGCCCATGCCCGGCGGAATAATCGCCATGAGTCCCTGGACTGATCTTACAGCATCCGGAGCTTCGTATGAAGAGAATTTCGATAAGGACCCTTTATACGGAGGCACAAAGGAAAGCCTGATCTACATCAATGCTTATCCCGGCGAACACGATAAAAAGGATCCGTATATATCACCCGCATTTGGAAGCTTTAAGGATTTTCCTCCCATGCTTATCCAGGCGGGATCGAATGAAATGCTTTTATCCGATTCGGAGGTTGTTGCCGCTAAAGCACGCGATGAGGGAGTAAAAGTAAGGCTTCATATCTATGAGGGCATGTTCCATGTTTTCCAGATGGCATACACCACCATTCCCGAATCCAAGAAAGCATGGATAGAAGTGGGCAAATTCTTCGAAGTTTTATACTGAGTAAGTCTTGTGTTATAATTATATAGACCTTTGTTCCCCGCAAACAGACTCTGAAAGGAGCAAAACATGAAGTGCAGAAGAGTACCTCTTGAAGCTGATGTTTTTAAGTTTGAGTTGGGAAAGGGATTGGAAGACGGCTTTGAACTTTACAGTGACGTCATCACCAAGACCTGGATCGTAGCAAGTAACCTCGTACAGGTTACCCGTCCCGACGGTTCCATTGTTTGCCCTTATATCTCACACAGAAGGGGAAAGACATTTATAAGCGAGGGAGATTATATCATCGTTGATTCGGACGGCACCAAGCACGTCTGCGGCGAAGATAAGATCTTTACGCGTTATGAAGAAGTGAAGTAAAGTGAAAAATCCGCTTCATACAATTATCAGGATCATATATCATTTATTGTTTCTGTTTGTGCTGCTTCTTGCCACAAACTCTGTATTTCTGCTCGCCTCGGGAGCATATGATTCCGTTGTTATGATCATCACGATGTGCATGTGCTTTTTCTTTTGGCTGTGGCCGGGTGCATGCACGAGGGATGTTAAAAACGGCAGGATCAAACAGCTCTGGTTCGGCAATATCCAACTCAGAATATTTCTGGAAGCTCTTGTGATCACGATCATCTATACGGTGCTCGAGCTTTTTGTGTTCAAAAGTATTATGGGCAGTGTCTCAAGTGCTGAAGGTGAATCCATCAGATATTTCGGCGGTATTCCCTGGGAGAAATTTGCGGCACACCTTGTGATCGCAACCGTATTTCTGTCGATAACTTTCTGGATCGGTATAATCCGTATCTATCTGACCAGTGTTCAGCTCGGTATCAGGATGAGGGTTATCGGTATTTTGTGCGGTTTTATTTTCCCGGTAAACCTCATAGTTCTTGGGATCATGATCCGCACCACATGGGATGAAGTCATATTTGAAAATGACAAAGCTATTTTGAACGAACAGAGAAAAGCGGACAGGGTCTGTGCCACGAAGTATCCTGTTCTGCTTCTTCACGGTGTCTTTTTCAGGGATTTTAAATATTTCGATTATTGGGGACGTGTTCCCGGTGAACTGTATGCCAACGGCTGTACTTTCTTCTACGGTGAGCAGCAGTCCGCAGCATCCGTCGAATCATGCGGCCTTGAAGTTGCACGTAAGATTAAAGAGATCACAGAAACTACCGGATGTGAGAAGGTCAATATCATCGCTCATTCAAAGGGCGGACTTGATGCAAGAAGTGCAATGACGGACCCCGATATCGCACGCAGAGTCGCATCACTTACAACTATCAACACGCCTCACAGAGGATGTGAATTTGCGGATTACCTTCTTGGTAAGATCCCCGAGAAAACGCAGCAGGTTGTTGCTAAGGGATACAATAAGGCTCTTTTTAAACTCGGTGATTACAATCCCGATTTTATAGTGGCATGTAAAAATCTCACTCATTCTTTCTGTGCGGAATTTAATGAGAAGGTTAAAGATCCTGATGGAGTCTATATCCGGAGCTACGGCTCGATCCTTAAGAATCACCGCGGGGGACGGTTCCCACTTAATCTTACATACGGACTCGTAAATGTTTTTGACGGAGGAAACGACGGTCTTGTAGGTGAAGGTTCATTCCCATGGGGAAGTGAATTCCACCTCATAACCTCTCCGGGCAAAAGAGGGATCTCACACGGTGATGTTATCGATCTGAATCGTGAAAACATACCCGGATATGATGTCAGGGAATTCTATGTTCAGCTTGTAGCCGATCTTAAGAGAAAAGGATTCTGATCCCAATGAAATCAGCTGAAAACTTTTATATTGAACTGAAGGGCGGAATAGACCTCGATAAGACCGAAAGGTCCGGCCAGTGCTTCAGATGGATCACGGACGGAGACGGTTTTCTGATCCCCGCATTCGGCATGCTTGTAAGAGTAACGGAAGCCAAAGGCGGAATTAATCTTGAGATTATTTCTTCTTCGGTTAAGAAAAATGACACTGAAGAAATCCGCAGGCTCTGGAGCAGATATTTCGATGCTTCTTTGGATTATTCGAAGATCCGTAAGATGCCCGATAAAAAAGATAAATTCCTGAGCGCCGCGGCAGAGGGCGGAGACGGGATAAGGATCATTTATCAGGAGCCTTTCGAGACTCTGATCACATTTACGATCTCACAGAGAAAAAGCATTCCCGCGATAAAGACGAGCGTGGAAAGGATCTGCGAAACTGTCGGACGTAAGATACCGGGAATGGATGTGTATGATTTTCCCACTCCCGATGAACTGAAAAAACTGTCTCCCGATGAACTGTCCGCACGCGGACTCGGATACAGGGCGCCGTATATACATGATATTTCGGAAGCCTTCGCAAGAGGAGAACTCGATGCGGATTACCTGACCGGGCTGGATGATGAGGCACTTATAAATACACTTATGTCTTTGAAGGGTGTCGGGATAAAGGTTGCAAATTGCACGGCGCTTTTCGGATTTCACAGACTCGATCTTTTCCCGATAGATGTCTGGATACAGAGGGCTCTGGATACATATTATGGCGGCAGCTTCCCGCTTGAAAAATATCATCCATATAACGGGATAATGCAGCAGTACATCTTTGCATACCGCGGAGAATTGTGACCACTTTACTTTTTATGCCTTCGTAATTATAGTGTTATTTACGGGGTAACCCGATATTGATTCTTGAGAGGAGAATTAAAAATGGATTCTAACAACATGAACAATCAGAATTATCAGCAGCAGAACTACCAGCAGCAGCCCTATCAGCAACAGCCTTACCAGCAGCAGCCGGTTTACAACAACTTCTATCAGGCACCTCAGATTCCCGAGGAGTACAAGCCCATTTCCATGTGGGGATATTTCGGATACGAGCTTTTGTTCGCCATCCCCATTATCGGTTTTATTTTACTCATTGTTATGTCCTTTGCACCTGCCAATAAGAATGTCAAAAACTTCGCAAGATCATATTTCTGTCTTTTCATCATTGCAATTATTCTCGGCATAATCTTAGTAGCTACCGGTGCTTTTGCGGCAATAAGCATGTATTAATGGTACGACCTTTAAAGGGGGCATTTTCGCACAGAAAATGCTCTCTTTTTTTGTGCGGAAATATTCAGAATATTTCGTGATTTTTAATGCCGTATTCTGTATAATGTTGCACATGGGGTGTATTTCCTCAAAAATATCAAGTTCGCAGAAAGGAAATGAAAATGGGTAAAACTAAGAAACGAAATGTCATTGTTGGTCAGTCCGGCGGACCTACCGCCGCAATCAATTCCTCTCTTGCAGGTGTATTCCGTACCGCAAAGGACAGAGGATATGCTAAGGTTTACGGTATGATTCACGGTATTCAGGGCTTTATGGAAGGAAGATATGTTGATCTTTCCGAGCACATTCAGTCCGGACTTGATGCCGAGCTCCTTAAGAGAACTCCTTCTGCTTACTTGGGTTCATGTCGTTACAAGCTCCCCAATATCAATGAGGACAAGGCTCTGTACGAGAAGATCTTCAAGATGCTCGATGAACTTGAGATTGATTGCTTTATCTACATCGGCGGAAACGATTCGATGGATACCATCAAGAAGCTTTCCGATTACGCTATAATTTCCGGCTCTGAGATCCGTTTCGTCGGATGCCCCAAGACAATTGATAACGACCTTGCTCTTACCGACCATACTCCCGGCTACGGCTCGGCAGCCAAGTACATCGGTACTTCCGTAAAAGAGATCATCCGCGACGGATGGAGCCTTGAGACCGCACACGGTCAGGTTGTCATCGTTGAGATCATGGGACGTAATGCAGGATGGCTTACCGGTGCTTCCGTTCTTGCAAAAGGCGAGGACTGTGACGGCCCCGATGCAATCTATCTTCCCGAGATCCCTTTCGACATCAAGGCATTTGTCGACAAGTGTAAGCAGCTTCTTAAGACCAAGCAGTCGATCGTTATGTGCGTATCCGAAGGTATCCGTACCGCAGAGGGTAAGTATGTATCAGAGATGACCGACGGTGTTGAGTATGTCGATGCATTCGGACACAAGCAGCTCACCGGAACCGCTACTTATCTTTCAACCGTAGTAGCTAAGGAAATCGGCTGCAAGACCAGAGCAATCGAGCTTTCAACTCTTCAGAGAGCAGCTTCTCACTGCGCATCCAGAATCGATATCCTCGAAGCATACGAGGTAGGCGGTGCCGCAATGAAGGCAGCTGACGAAGGCGATTCAGGTAAGATGGTAGTCTTCAAGAGAATTTCCGACGATCCTTATCAGGCAGGTACCGAGGTTAAGGACGTTCATAAGATCGCTAATGATGAGAGACTCGTTCCCAGAGAGTGGATCACCAAGGAAGGCACATATGTTACCAGCGAGTTCGTAACTTATATAAGACCTCTTATCCAGGGCGATGTATCACCCATCATGGTTGACGGTATTCCCAGACACCTTTACGTCAAAGGCTTCCAGGAACTTCTTTAATCCTACATCAATATCAAAATGCCTCCGCATTTATTGTGGAGGCATTTTTTGTGTTTAGCAGAGATTATATAACCTTGAATAAACGGTGTCTGTTTTAAGGTCTTTGGTTCTCAGATATTTTTTTATAGCCGGTATATTCGGTTTTAAAGAGGCTTTTGATTCCAAAAAGGATCTGTTCAGTTCAAAGCTTCCGCTGAAAGCTTTAGCAAACGCCTTGTTTTTGTTTTCGGACATGTTCTTTTGAGGATCGTAATTTTTGTTTCCGATGAACAGGCTTTTCCCGTTATCAAATATCGGCGCCGGGCGAAATTCCGTTCCATCGTATATAAGCCCCAGATTGTTGAAATGCCTGTCTTCGTTTAGGATCAGGGCATCCAGAACAAAAGTATTCGCAAGATATGTTGATATATCGACTTTTGTATTGGCTTTTACAAAATTCAGAATATATTCTATCGCATCATCGTAATCCATCTTGGAAGTGACGAGTGCCGGGTCCGTACCGTAAATGTTAAAGTGCAGACGGTACAAGGTTATAAATGAATCATTTTCATTAAGAAAATTATTGCTGACACATCCGTCTTCACCGTTTATCCTTATACTCTCATATGATACATATTCGTCGGGATCAAAATTACTGAGCTTCAGTATATGTGACACGAGTTCCTCACATACCCCTTCGCCACCGTATCTGTCGATCTTGTACCATTTGTTATTAACAAAATATTTAATCTGGGTTCCGTCACTTGTTCCGTTGTCGGTTATCAGGTATCTGCCGTCTAAAGATATATCAGGAAGCATGTACACCTCCGATAAGTGTTCTGTAGTTCATTGTTTCACCTTCAAATTTGAACCAGGTTTTGTCCTGAACCATTTTGCCGTGAGTGATCTTACAGATCTCATACGGGTTATATTCATTGAGGCCGATCGAGTGCAGAATGGATTTGCAGTCCGCTCGGTTTTCGTCAAAGCATCGATCCTTAAGGATCTGACCGAATATGAAACGCGGAACCTTATCAGCATAAAAAATCTGTTTGACGGGATGGAGTATGAATCTGTCAGCATATACTTCTTTGTCACCGACTTTGACGGAAGCAATGACTTCGTCTTCCCACATCAGAAAAAAATCAGGAAATACAGCCTGCTTTTTTGAAGGGGGGTATTCCAGGGCACGATACAGTTCATCCATCGACATCCCTGTGAATCTTGCAAGTTTATAAAGTGTTTCACTTGTGGCATCGCAGATACTTTTTTTACCGGTGAAGAGATTGTAGACCGTA
>JAGPFR010000025.1 GCA_018056425.1 Lachnospiraceae bacterium | reverse complement strand
AGGCGATACAGCTGTTAACATAGGCACCTCTTCTTAAACTATACTTCCGGGATTCTTAATGGACCGGACTTCATATTTTATAAGTATAAAAACTTCGGGATATCTTGTATTCATCACTGTGAAGTCATGTTGATGTTCCGACAGCTTACCGCTCCAGGATTCATATACCTTCCGTGCTTTGGTATTTTCCTTCAATACACCTATGACATATCTGTCAGCTTTTTTCTCTTTTGCCCATTTTATGAAAAGGTCTCTTAATCCGCTGCCAATTCCCCTTCCCTGATAATCCGGATGTACATAAAGTGCAACCAGATCGGCGTAGTCATTCCTGAAAAATTCATAGTCGGAATCAAGTGTTGCAAACATCAGGCCAACTATTTTACCGTCTTTTTCAGCCACATAGGCGGTCTTTCTTTCTCCGATAAATTTCTCCTCGGTAAACGCAGCAGCCCTTTCTTCTCTGTGACTGTCTCTTGCATCAAATACTTCTTCCGGAAAAATATTACCGTATGCAGATCTCCATACCGTATCCAAAAGTGTGTACCATTCGTATCCGTCTTCCTTGCGGATCAGCCTGTATCTGACATCCGGATATACCTTATTGATCTTATTGTCGTCGTCAAAATAAACCGAATCGCCCTCTTCTATATCCAGGGCATAAAGATCGGCATCGGGAACTTCCATCTCACTTTCCCGGCCCGATTCGTCGCATAAACGGATAACAACCTCAGGCACATAACCTGCAGGCCTTTCTTCACACCCATAGTCCGCTTCCTGAATTTTGATCACCGTGTATTTCATATCGATTCCTTCTCTTTTCCTGTGCTGTTATCACATTTGGGTCAATAAATGTATGGGGCACCCTATACATAACGCCATATGGTTATGCCCGTTTTCCCTTTTTTCGTGGCATGCTCTTCACCGCGGTATTCAAGCCTGCCGTAACCTCTCACTGATATCCTGCTGTTGTCCTTAAGCAATATCTCCGGATTCCTGCACAGCCTTCCGTTTAGCGTTATTTTTTCCGACACAAAGAGTTTCAAAGCCTCACTTCGAGAGATGTGGTAAACTTTAGCAATGATCGCATCCAGTCTGGGTGATGATACGGTTATATTTTCCTCACAAAGCTTCGGAAGGCAGTCTTCCGGCACTTCCTCCGTAATGCAGCAAACTACCGCCGTATGTTTTATTCGGTCAAGCTCCGAACATATATAATCTGCCATTTCTTCCAGCACAAAAAAAATAGGCCGCCTGATCCGCAACGATGATATCACCGATAACATCGCGTTCTATCCCAAGATTTAATATCGCCCCAAGATAATCCCTGTGAGTCAGTTTATCCGCAAACTTTTCCTGCTTTGGTCTGACATAAAGAATACGGATTGGGAACGGCTCATCGTATGCGATCTCCTGCGTGTCACCAAAACGTGTGACCACCCGTTCACAGTCCTGCGTTCCACCCCACATCCTGACTTCATGCTCATCCGCCACTTCGTAAGCCAGACTTGCCGTTCTCGCCGAATGAAAGCTGGAGTAAGTATATATCCCGCTTTGTCTTGCCCTCTCAGCCAGTTCCATGAAACGCTTTATATTGTTCCGGTCATGTTCATTCATATATAATGCCTGCTTATCCTTTTAGTAAGATATCTTATCAGCCGATCTCCTGAAAGCATCTGGGTTCATTGTTTTCACGGTTTTTGATGCATTTTAGCCCGTCAATGGCTGCAGAGGGTGTAGCATTCGGAACATCCGGTTTGAGCCGTCTTCCTTTCATAGTATAATACAAGCACAAACCGGATCGGAAAATAAAAAACTTTTATAGTAAAGGATCATCTCCATGAATGAAACCTTAATGCAGTACAGACAGGACAAACACGGCGATAACCTCTCGATACTCGGATTCGGGTGCATGAGATTTGTTAAAAAAGGAAACACTATCGATTTCGATGAAGCCGAACGCGAAATAATGGAGGCTTACAATGCGGGCGTGAATTATTTTGACACCGCATACATATACTCCGGAAGCGAAGCTACGATCGGTGAGATATTCGAAAAAAACGGCATAAGGGACAAGATAAATATAGCAACAAAGCTCCCGCAGTATCTTGTAAGCAACAATGCAGCTCTGGACCGGTATTTTAATGAGCAGCTTTCAAGGCTGAGGACCGATCATGTGGATTACTACCTGATGCATCATCTTACCGATGTTGCAATGTGGGAGAAACTGAAAAATGTCGGTGTCATCGACTGGATCAAAGAAAAGAAAGCCTCCGGTCAGATCCGAAATATAGGTTTCTCATATCACGGAACAACTGACGGTTTTCTCAAGATTCTGAACGATTACGACTGGGATATATGCCAGATCCAGTACAACTATTTCGATGTTAATACTCAGGCCGGAGTAGAGGGTCTCAAAGCCGCTGCCGAAAAGGGAATCCCTGTGGTCATCATGGAACCCTTAAGAGGCGGAAAGCTCGTTAACATGCTTCCCGAGTCTGCCAGGAAGATAATGAGAGAAAGTGGCAGAAACTGGTCTCCCGCAGAATGGGGCTTAAGATGGCTCTATGATCAGCCCGAAGTAACCGTGGTACTGTCCGGAATGAACAGTGTTGAAATGGTTCGCGAAAACTGCAGAACCGCAGCAAATGCTCCCGCCGGACATTTTACGGAGTCCGATCATAAGACACTTGCCGAAGTCACAGGAAAGATCAGAGAGCTTGAAAAGGTAGGCTGCACCGGCTGCAGATATTGCATGCCCTGTCCAAAGGGCGTCGATATCCCCGGAGCCTTCAGATGCTACAACGCCATGTATATCGAGTCAAAGAGCGACGGACGTTTCCAGTATGCGCAGACCGTCGGGCTCACACAGGAGCCGGGATTTCCCGACCAGTGTATAGAGTGCGGAAAGTGCGAGAAACACTGTCCTCAGAATATCCCCATCAGAGAAAAATTAAAGGAAGCAGACAAAGCACTTCGTCCGCTTCCCTACAAGATCGGTATAAATATAGTACGCAAATTTATGTTCAGAAAGGCGCCTTCGCCTAACCCTTGATACTCTTCTTGCCGGTCAGATCATTTATCACTTCACCTGCGATGATCAGCCCGGCCACCGAAGGCGCAAATGCAGTAGAGCCCGGGATATCCCTTTTTTCCGTGCATTTCCTTGCGGTTCCCGGAGGGCATACACAGTTCGTCCGGCAGCTTATGGACATATCCTCAATGGGTCTTATGGGTTTTTCCCTGGAATAGACCACTTTCAAATGTTTGATGCCTCTTTTCTTGCATTCGTGACGCATTACCTTGGCAAGAGGACAGACTGAAGTATCATAAATATCCGCAACTTCAAAAAGTGATGCATTTATCTTATTTCCGGCACCCATGGATGACATAACGGGAACGCCTGCTGCATTTGCCTTTTCGATTATGGCAAGTTTTCCCGTTACCGTATCTATGGCATCAACCACGTAATCATATTCCGTAAAATCAAACTGATCCTGAGTTTCAGGCAGAAAGAAAGTTTTGAAGGCCCTGACTTTGCAGTCGGGATTTATATCATGTATCCTTTCTTCCGCAACGTCCACCTTGTATTTTCCCAGTGACTTCCTGGTGGCGATTATCTGGCGGTTAATATTTGTAAGACAGACCTTGTCGTCATCGATCAGATCAATGGCACCTATTCCGCTTCTGGCAAGTGCCTCAACCACGTATCCTCCGACACCTCCGATCCCAAATACGGCGACGCGGGAAGACGCAAGCTTCCCCATCGCATCAACTCCATATATCAACTGAGTCCTTGAAAACTGATTCAGCATTAATAATCCTCCGGGCAATTAAACATATCTGACATTGACAGGCACGCGCCTGCTTAACTCCGTAATAATATACACTCCGGAGCCGAAAAGAAAAAGTAAAATCATACAAATTTACTCTGTTTTTACAGATTCCCTGTCCCGGCATTTAAACCTCGCAGGTCAGATTTCTTTTATATTCAGGACCTGATAAAGCCTTCATCTGACTCAGGCATATCCTCGGAAACGTATCTTTCAACCTTCATATGCAGATCATATTTTTCTCTCAGATCCATGATCGTCTGCATCATCGGTGATGCGTGATGTACATCAATAGCTTCCTGACTTTCCCATGCGTCGATCAGCAAAACTGTCTCCGGATCGTTCATGGGAAAGAAATATTCATATCTGACATTTCCCTTTTCTGCTCTGATCTTATCCGCAGTCCCGCTGCGCTCCATTTCTTCGGCAAATTTTCGTGCGTTACCGTTTGTTCCGGAATAATAAAGGTTTACCGTGATCATCTCTATACCTCCAATTCACAAACATTAATCCGTAACCTTCCGGCTACTACAAGTATTATACATGTTACCGCGATAGATGAAACTTGGGAATGCAGAACCATCTCAGGGTCAGGCCAAAAAATAAGAAACCGCCCGGAGGCGGGCGGTTTCTTTGTGTAGGGGGTTGAAATGTACAGGCTGCTTAAGCCAATTGGAGGTCTATGTAATTATATAAGTGATCTTCCGAGAGCGCGGCATTCATAGAGCACGTTCTCATCGGGAGCTTCATGAGCAATAACGGGGTCGCCCACAAGAAGTGCTCCATCCGATCTCACCTGCGCTTCCCACTGTCTCATCCACTCTCCGTCACCCCATCCGTACGAACCGAAAAGGGCAACTTTTCTGCCGGAAAGCTTTGATTCTATGGAATCGAACATGGGCTGGAACTCTGTTTCCTCGAGCACCTCCGCTCCCATTGCGGGACAGCCGAGTGCTATCGAGTCATATTTGTCAATATCTTCAGGTTTGAAGTCCGCTGCATTTATAAGAGCTGCCTCAGCACCGGCGACGGATGCTCCGTCACTTATCGCCTGAGCCATCTGCGCGGTATTACCTGTTCCGCTCCAGAAAACTATTGCTATCTTACTCATTTGAGACTACCTTTCTGTACAAAAAATCAGATGTGTGATATTATTTTGGAGGCTTGGTTAGTTATCGCTAACTGCTACGTGTATAAACATATCATGCCTGTAGGTTTATGTCAATACTTTCTTTTTAACTTTTTTTCAATAACAATCACAACCCGCAAAACACAGTTCTGTGCTGCATTTCATCTGCATCCACCAAGAAAGATTTCTGACGGTATTTGGATTTAAGAAAAATTTATTTGTAATTACCGATAAAAATGGTATGATTTAGTTAGTTTATACTAACCTATAGAAAGAGGTGTATTTATGAGCGAATTTTTTCCAAATATTCCCGAGATAAAATTTGAGGGAAAAGAAAGCAAGAACCCTCTCGCTTTCAAGTACTATGATGCGAAGAAAGTCATCATGGGCAAGACCATAGACGAAACAACCCATCAGGCTTACAAATCCCAAATAGATCTTGATCAATATATATCAAATAACGGCGGAGAGATCGTACCCCTCACAACAGGTTTCGACTCCGTTCCCGACTCGTCGGTCAGTGCGGTTGTCAGTGAGAAAACCGAATCAGGTTCAACCGTTTATGTCCTTACGGTGAAAGCAACCGCCGCAGGCGAAACCTATATCATTACCGCAGAATACACCGGCAACGCAAGTGCAGGTTACGACAGAAAGTAAAAAATCATGATCGGACAGATGAAAAAAAATTTCACAAGAGATGATCGCGGCGAGACCTTGGTTGAAGTCATGGTCGCTTTTATCGTGCTCATGATCGTGATTGCCATGTTTACCGGAGCAACCGATTCGGCAAGCGCAGCCGTGACGAATTCCATCGATATAAGACGTTCCTCAGACACTGAGTATGAAGCATACCGCAAAGAGCTGACAAAGCACACGCGGGATAATACTTATGTCAGTCCGATGGAAACAGGTCTTACAAACAATGTGTCCGTAACTTTAATTGACGGATCGGCCAAAGACATCACCGCATATCAGTACAAATCCGGTGATTCTGTTTATTGGGTATTCAGATGAAAAGAGTACATGAAGTAAAATCAAATACCCGGAAAAACGCAGGCTTTACTCTTGTAGAGCTTCTTGTTTCCATGACTCTTACCGCAATCTTTGCAACCGCGATTGTTGCGATCATGCCTGCTGCCACCAGGATATATATGCAAATTGAAGACATGAGCAGGGCTCAGGTAGTTGCCGACATGGTAGTGGATTCCCTCAGGGAAGAATGTGCGGATACCTACATTGAAGATTTCGCATCCGTCCGCATCGTAAACCTTTCTCTCGGAAACACATACGCGCCTTCAACAGGCGATCAGCCTCTTACCGATCTTTACGATATAACCGATCCGAATATTTTGCCCGAAAACAATCCGAGAATAAACGGCTCGGCCTCCGAAGGCAATGTGCTCATTATCAGAAAAAACAACAGCTTCTGTCAGGCAATATATTCATGCATGCCCGTCTCCTACTCCAACTACACAAGTGTGAAGGACGCAAACAGAGCCGAAGGAACTTCATACATAATCCCCAACCCCGCAGAAGGCATAAACGGAAGATCATCAAGAGCCGTTTACAGATTTTATCTAGGCGGAAGTGCAGACGATGCATCACCCGAAACCCTCCGGGGCTATGTGCACTACGGATATTATCAGTGCGGAAAAGAAAACAAGGATTTAGGCGGTGGCAAATCGGTAAGCTGTATTTACCCTGCCGTCAGATATGATTACACAACACCTTTTTCATCCGCATCCTATAACGGATATACGGTAGACTTAAGCTTCTCCGATTTGGAATATTCCACGGATGATATATATACCCAAAGACCTGTCAGCGTAAAAGTTACGGTCAAAGTATATAAATGCGATTATGCCGGACAGGCATATGAAGATCCTATATATACCAGAAGCACGATCCTTGTTTTTGCAGAGGACACCACCGAATGATATTCAAAGATAAGTCTGCAAAAAAGAATACCAATGCCGGTTTTACACTGGTTGAAATGATAGTAGTCCTGGTGATACTGGGAATACTTGCTTCCGCTGCGGTTTTCGGAATCATTGCTTATATCGACATGACAAGGTATAACAACAACCAGAGAACCGCCGAAACCATATACCAGTCCGCACAGGCATCACTTAATCACATGTCCGAAAACGGAACCGTGGATGCATGGTGCAGGAATCTCATCGGTCCCATGGGATTGACCGGTGAAGGAGATAACGGAACAGGAACCGAGGATCCGTCTCAGGCCGAGAATCCCGAATTGTTCGATACCAAGTTTAATGTGGGTTCTTTCAAGCTGTTCCCCGATAAGCTCACAAACGCTCTTCCGGGTCAGTCCGTCCATATGCGTTATTCGGTTACATATAACGCAGGTGCGGATAACGCTCAGTGCAGCCTCATCAAAGATCTTATATATCAGGATTTCAAATCAACCGATGTTTTCTCCAAGACAAGCGGTATCATCACCATTGAATTTGATGTGGAAAAAGCACTTGATGCCTCTGGAAATCTTCACCTGAGCGCAAGTGTATGTTCTGTTTTTTATGACAGTAAGAGAACTTCCTGGGACAGCCGTTCATACAACAGCATAGACGGGCTTTTGGTTCCTTACAGAGATGAAGACTACAGAAGTTCCACCAGCCTTATCGGCTATTACTGCGGAGACGTAAGCTTTTCTTCCGTAGATTCCGTATTTGTACCCGCGGAAGTCGAAGTCAGTGACTTCACCCTCAGGAACGGCGAAACCCTTGAGATGAAATGGTCGGTAAAATCAGAGAACACTCCCGTCACCGGAGTTCCCGCTCACGTCCACTATACCTTTTCTTTATATGATGCGGATACCAGCCAGAAATTCTGCGATCTTGTACTTAACGAAAACGCGATCTTTGAGGGAACACCTCAGACCGGTCTCTATACCGAAGGCTTCAGTACATTACTTGCTTTCACCAAGGAAGATTTCGAAAACAATGCTCTTGAAAACAACACCGATAATGTTGCCTTCACGGACCACTACGGAAATCACCGCAATTTAACATCGGTCTATCAAGCTTGTTTACAGCCTTGCCGGAGTTGATTCAGGAAAGGTTACCGGATTCAATTTCACTTATACTAACGGAATCATCACCAATGGTACCGTAACCATCAACGGCCACACCTATACACTCGGAACCGACGGAAGCTGGTCTGCAGTATAACCGTTAACCGGGTTATAAACCGAAATAAGCAAAATAAACCCCCGCAGATTACTGCGGGGGTTTTTCAATGCTGTACAGCTATATTTTTATTAAGGCATTATTTCTTGATCTCTTTTTCACTGATTCCCGAAAGATCCGCTCCGGTTTCGGAACCTGCTTCTTCATTGAAGTTAAAATCCTTGCCGGGAAGTATTGCATTCAGGATGATACCTACAAGAGAACCTACGGCAAGACCTGAAAGAGCGATATTTGCGCTTCCTACGCTGAATGCGATGGCACCTGCCGAAGAGAAGTTGATTCCGATTGAAAGAACAAGGATAAGAGCTGCGATGATAACGTTTCTGCTCTTGGTGAAATCAACCTGGGTCTCAACGATGTTACGTACTCCGACTGCGGAGATCATTCCGTAGAGGACTAGTGAGATACCGCCGACGGTTGCGGAAGGCATTGCCTCGATGATTGCGGCAAACTTGGGGCAGAAGGACATGAGGATTGCAAAATATGCTGCAAGTCTGATCACAAAGGGATCGAATACTCTGGTAAGAGTAAGAACGCCTGTATTCTCACCGTAAGTGGTATTTGCGGGTGCTCCGAAAAGTGAAGCGATGGTAGTTGCAAGTCCGTCACCGGTGAGGGTTCTGTGAAGTCCGGGATCCTTGATGAAATTACGGTTTACGGTTGAAGAGATTGCGGATACGTCACCGATGTGCTCCATCATGGTTGCGATTGCGATGGGAACGATGGTGATCGCTGCGGTGATGAGAAGTCCGTTATGAGTTTCCACACCGACATTCTTTGCATTTGAGAAGATTGAGAACACGGTATTTGAATACTTAACGGGAAGTCCTACCCAGGGAGCTGACGCAACTCCGGAGAAATCAACATTTCCTGTAACTGCGGCAACCAGGTATGAAGCGATAACACCAATGAGGATGGGAAGGATCTTGATCATTCCTTTACCCCAGATGTTACAGATGATGATGGCCAGAATAGCTACGAGAGCGATGGGCCAGTTTGATGAGCAGCTGTCGATAGCCGACTTTGAAAGGTTAAGTCCGATTGCAATGATGATGGGACCCGTAACGATGGGAGGGAAGAACTTCATGACACGGTTTGCACCGAATACTTTGAAAAGAAGTGCAAGAACCAGATAAAGAAGTCCTGCAAGTGCTACTCCGAAGCATGCATAAGGAAGAAGCTCCTGTGAGGTCATCATCTCACCGTTAGACTTGGCGATCGCAAGACCTGCTATAGTGCCATATCCGGCAAGGAATGCGAATGATGAGCCGAGGAACGCGGGAACCTTTTTCTTGGTAATAAGATGGAATAAAAGAGTACCGAGACCTGCAAAAAGAAGTGTTGCCGAAACGCTGAGGCCGGTGATGAGAGGAACAAGAACGGTTGAGCCGAACATTGCGAACATGTGCTGAAGGCCCAGAATCAGCATTTTGGGAGTTCCGAGGGTTTTAGCATCGTAAATACCCTGTTCTCCGAGGATCTCTTTTTTCGAATCTGACATATTATCCTCCTGAAATTGCGTGTCCGCAGGCATTTTGCTGCGGATTGTCGATTGTATGGGTGCGACAACTACATTTTGTGCCCTGCACCGTAAATAATGATACATTTGGTATAATCATGCGTCAACGCAAAGCAAATGTTATTTAAAAATTTTGTTCCGGGATATGTAACCGTCACTTAAGATCTATCACAACTATCTCCGGATGGTTGAAATATCTGGGTGCCGGAGTGCTCTCCCTTGCAAGGCCGCGGCTTACAACCATGATGCTTCCGCCCGGAAGATCATATGCTCCGTTTACATACTTTGCCATATAGCCCTGATTTGGGGCGAAGACCCCTCTGTTTATAAACGGAATCCTGAACTGTCCCGCATGGGCATGGCCTGCCATTATCAGGTCAAAATCATATTTTGCATACTCTTCAACTTCCTCGGGACGATGCGTTACAAGAAGACGGATATGATCTTCACTTGATGATTCATAAGCTGCCCGGAGCTGAGCTTCCCAATCACTTCTGTACATATCGGTGGGATCATCTATCCCGCAGACATCGATCAGGTTTCCTTTTATCTCTATGGTCTCACACTCTCCTTCAAGAACGGATATACCGATGCTTTCCAGATACTCCTTCATCTCGGGAACTCTTCCGCTCCAGTATTCGTGATTGCCCGTAACATAATAACAGGGGTATTTGGTCACCAGATCTTCCAGCAGGATCTTCGCATTATCATCACCGAGCTTATCATCGAAGATATCACCCCCGAGTATGACAATATCGGGACTTTCGGAATCGATCATTGAGATCAGATTTTTTTGTCCATTACCGTAAAAACAGGAATGAAGATCCGTTACCAGAACGATCCTCACTCCCTCATTTACTACTCCCGCAAGATCCAGTGTGATCCTCTCTGTAACCGCATGCCATGTCCATACCGTATACAGAACGAAGATGACAAGGACCAAAGGAAAAATATTTCTTTTCTTTTTCTTACTAACTTTTTTCAAAACTATTTACTGTCAAAGTATTCTTTTCCGGATTCCGGTTTAAAATATGCCATTATATACCCGTCATCAGATACCTCGACATATTCATTGGTTTCTACAATGTAATAGATCTCACATGCACCGGCGGGATAGGTCTTATGAAGAGCATCGGTATTGCCGATTACATTGACCGCTCCACTCTCATATTCATCGGCAGTCCTGTATCCCATAGACTTGCCGTATGCGATAAAATTATTGTTCAGCAGAGTGGTGGATTTAAAATGCTTTCCCGGCTCAAAGTCTTCTGCATCCGGTTCGGCAACCGCATTTGTCGATAAACTCTGCTCATGGTTACGCCGCATTTCCCGGATAGACATATAAAAGGTTGCGGTGAAGGATAAAAAACAAACTATGATCCCAAGAAAGATCCTGGTAAATACCCGCATTTTCTTACTCATAAGGCTATTCCGTTTCTTCCAATTCCTCGTCAAGAGGTTTTCTGACATTCCTTATGAATCTCTCTTCACAGGCACCGAATTTCTTATAATTCTCCCTTGCTTCAAGCAGACAGACGTCATTTGCTCCGCCTTTAAATGTCTCGTCTTCAAGCTGGACAGGGTCGTCCTCCCAAAAGCATACGGGACATATGGAGAAGTCGCCTGTGGGCTTTTTATCATAGGTGTAGCAACCGCAACAAGGACACTGATACATGATCTTGCCGAAACTCATCATTTTGAAATTACTGCTCATACCATTTCCTTCCGATATCATGCATTCTCATTAACATCAGTTACTGTCAGATCAAAGGACCTGACCGGTACGACTTTTCTCAAACTTTCGAGGGGCAATTCAACCTGATATCCGATCTTGCCGGCTGAAAAAACTATTTTGTCAAAACTCTCCGCCGTATCATGTATGAAAGTCTTAAACTGTTTCTTCATACCGATCGGAGAACATCCGCCGTGAACATATCCGGTAAGCGGCAGGAGTTCCTTTTGGGAAATCATGTCTATGGATTTCTCGCCCGCTGCCTTTGCTGCCTTCTTAAGGTCAAGTTCATCGGCTACAGGGATCATAAACACATAGTGCTCTCCGGTCTTTCCTGCTGTCACGAGCGTTTTGAAAACTTTCGCTTCATCCTCTCCCAGAAGTCTCGCTATCTCAACACCGTTCGTGGACGGAGTATCCGCATAGCAGTGATAGACATACTCTATCTTCTTCTGATCCAGAAGACGCTGGACATTGGTTTTCTCTTCAGTAACTTTTTTCATCAGAAATTGATCTTCTCCCCCGAATTATGAACTTTTCAGTCCACATAATATTTTAACACCGTAAGAAAACTGTGACAACCTGCGGGTGTATGCGGCAAAACAGGGGGACGGGTCTGCCGTCCCCCTGTTTTACATTATTTGATCATCAGAAATGCGCACAAGCATCCTCTTTGTCCTTGTGAAGCTCTGTGTGAATGAAGCACATCACCATTACAGCATGTGCAAAGATCGGGAACCGAGATATGTTCCGGAAGGATTCCCGCTTTCTCCATATTTATGACATTGGCACGTGTCAGATCAAGCTGATACTTACCCGGAACGTTTTTATTGTGAGGAAGGACTACGGTTTTCGCATCCTCTCCGTATTTTTCGTGAAAAACACCGGCAACATCACTTCCGACTTCGTAACAGTCTACGCATATGGAAGGACCGATACAGGTGATTATATCTTCAGGTTTGCTTCCGTACAAATGCCTCATCTCATCAACCGTGTTTTGACAGATATTTCCTACAGTTCCTCTCCATCCCGAATGTGAAAGTGCGATCGCACGATTAACCGGATCGACAAAATACAAGGGAACACAATCTGCATAGGATGTAACCAGACATACTCCGGGCTCGTTTGTCATGATGCCGTCAATATCGGAAAAGTTCCTTTCACGTAAAATCCCCATTCCGAGATGATTCGAAGTAACTTCCATAACATTTGTCGTATGCTGCTGGTCGGAGTAAACCATTTTTCCGATATCAACACCGATGCTCTCTCCGAAGAGTCTGAAGTTTTCTTTTACTTTCTCAGGATCATCACCCCTTGTAAAAGTAAGATTCATACTAGAATACTTACCGGTGCTCACACCGCCTTCTCTTGTCGAGAAGGCGTTTATAAGCCAGGGATATTTTTCAAGAGAAAGATAACTTATTCTCGGAACGTTTTTATCCGTAATAAGACGTGTGGTTTCGGGCACATTTCTTTTCTTAAGAACGGTCATTTAAAATCATCCTCCCAAAGCAGGTTTCCGTTCATATCATATACCCTTAAGTACTCATAGTCATCAGGATAATCTGTGCGGCTGTACAGCATAAGAGACTGCTCAGCGATCCTGAAACCGGACTTGGTAATAACTTCTATCCTGAATGTAAAATCCTGTCCGGAAGGAACTGTCCTTTCAATACTTATCGGTGTTCGGGTGAGCGTTTCCTGAGTTATATCTACAGTTTCGAGTTCTTTCCCGTCCGACAAATAAGTAACGGTTACAGATTCAATGTCTTCGGTACCATATACAACGGGTGTGTAATCACCCTCCACTTTTGTCTTGCCGAGTATTTCATTTGAATTGAAGCAGCATTCATAAGACGGCATGGGCAGATATTCATAAACAAGGCATGCAGGAAAATCCACCATCTCGGTATAGTTTTTTCCGGGCTCTTTAATTATCAGCTTGGATTCGTTGGCGTCATCGAAAATACTGCGCTCGATATCCGCATAAAAAATCCCATTTCCTTTATCCGAAAGATCATAAACCGCATCACCTACAACAAGCTGAACCACGGTTTCATCGCTATACTCCTTGAGCAAAGCTTCCGTGCCGACGATAACGGTATAATCATCCGTACGAAGATCACTCAGGTTGTATGTAAAGGATTCGATGCGTGAAGAATTTTTTTCGATGGAGAGTTGCATCTGATACAACTGATTCTGCAAAATACCCATATCGCTTTCGAGATTGTTCATTCTTTCCTGAAGGGTTGCAACAATTCCACTTACCGTACTGACCATAAAAAGTATCAGAATCAGGATCAGCATAAGCACAGTCTTGTAACTTATTCCCGCAGCGATCCTGGGTTCCGGAATGGCGGAGTGAGTATCATGAACTTCGCCCTTTGTAACTTTATCAAGATGCCTGTTATATCTGATAATGCTGATCAAAATTCCTATGGCTGCGAAGATCAGTATGGCGATTAAAAATAATGCAATGGAAGATACCATTTTCAGCCTCCTTATATATTGAAAAACCTTCTGAAATCCGAGTAATAACTTCTGGTTACATCCACCAGATCTCCGTTTGTCATCGTGAGAATAAATTTCATGGAAAGAGAAGGCCTTATCTTCTTAACATATTTTCTCGAGATGATAACTGATTTACTGACGCGGATGAATTCTTTGGGATCCAGCTGTGATTCCAATTGATACATCCTGTCCTGTGAACTGAAAGTCCCTTCTTCGGTATGAATCTCTATATCCTTACCGAATGCCTCGATATATATGACTTCGTCCGTCTTCAGGCGAACGCGTTCTTTTTTCTCATTCCTGACAGGGATAAAATCCGCATGTCCCGGTGCTTCGGAGATTACATATTCGCCATCGTCTCCGATCTCTATCCCGCGTCCGGTCAGATAATCTTTGATCGATTCGAAATTGTCTTCCGAAACCGATATTCGGAACTTCATATATACGCCTCCTTTCTTATCCGTTAAATCGATAATATCAGATAAGATTTTTTTGAAAACACTTTAGAAACAAGATGCAGTATATTGCGGCACAACTTACATAAAAAGCGTGATGCATGACGCATCACGCTTTGTTAACACTGACACTGAATTTATCAAAGCCTCCTGATCCAGGCCCATGCAAGGTCGCTCCAAAGTCCGACATCTTCCTGAAGACTCATATCAATGCCCTGAGGCTGCCATTCATTGCCGGGTGCAAACTGTGCGATAAGTTCTTCTTTTCTCTGATCGGATACGTTAACTCCCTTGCCCTCTCTTACGGCTCCGACTGCGCGGAATACCTGCTCCATTGTGTATTCCCATCCGCCGGACCATCCTTTGAAGTGATCATCATTTGCTATCGACAATCCGTGATCTCCCTTAGGGAATACGTAATGTGCAAAAGGTACTTTATTCCTGCGGAGTGCTTCCGCCATCAGGTAGCTGTTTTCAACGGGAACAAGTCCGTCTTCCGCGGTCTGCCAGATAAAGCATGGAACAGTTTTATCATCAACCTGTTTTTCAAGTGAAAAGTACTCGAGTTCATCTGCGGAAGGATCATTTCCGAGAAGTGCTCTTATCGAATCAGCATGCGTAAACTCACCGGTGGTGATAACGGGATATGACAAAATCACTCCGTCAGGCTTATTGGATATCTTGTCATATTCAGGATCAGGATCCTTAACATCCGCATAATGAACAGCAAGGCTTCCGCATACATGAGCACCTGCCGAGAAGCCGCATGCGACGAATCTCTTTCCGTCAACTCCGTATTCTGCGGCATTCTTCCTGATAAACCTCACGGCTCTTGATATATCGTTAAGCGGCTGCTTCTTAAGAGGAACGGACATGGTGATATCCGTTGTATATGTAAGTACAAAAACATTCATTCCGCGGTTATAGAATTCAAGCGCGGGAAGTTCCGCTTCGTGTGATACTACCATGCAGTATCCGCCGCCTGGAACCATGAGCATGCAGTCATGCTTTTCATTATCATTATGAATGTAAGCAAATATGTTGGGAGTAAAACCGTAGGAAGCTTCGTAGTTATATTCCCCATCCTTCCAGATATTCTCACGGAAGTTATTCATTGTTCTCTCGGGAAGGCCCACGGCTTTATAGTCTTCTTCCGGATAATCCGGTTCCCATTTATCAATTTCATCCTTTGATGCTGCTAGCTCAAGCACTGAGTAGTATGCCTGCTTTGCTTCACACTTCTTCCAAAACAGAAGCGGATAACTCGTCTCTCTTCTAAATCCGGAAAGCCAGCTGTTTTCATCAAGAAGATTCCAGAAAGTTACGCTGGTAATATTTGCTTTTCCGCTCTTTTTGGCATCCAGATAAACTTTGAAAAACTCGGCGTATCTGTCGGCGAGCGCCTTCATTGATTCTTCTGAAGGATCCGCATTATGCATATCAAGCTCGGTTATGTGAATCTGCAATCCGAGAGCACCGTACATTTCAAGGGCGGTGCGGTAATTCTCCACATCCGGATGATCCATCAAAAGGTGTGACTGCATTCCCATGCCGTCAACAAGTCCCTTATCGATAAGAGGCTTTAAGATGTTTTCAATGATGAAATCCCTCTTCCATTCCTGTGCGGTTTCATAATCGTTGTAGAAAAGAGATACTTCCGGAGCAGCATATTTTCGGGCATATTCAAATGTCTTGATGACAAAATCATTTCCGACGATCTTGGTCCAGAGTGATTTTCTAAAAGCCCCTTCATCCACCGCTTCATTAACCACATCCCATGCATAGATGATGCCGGGGTAATTGGTCTGTACATAATCAAGCACGCCGTGAATGTAATTCTCAAGCCTTGCCAGAAGAGTCTCACGGTCTGCCAGAGGAAAATTCTCGTTGTACCTTTGGTGAAAGAACCACTTGGGGGTCTGATTATGCCATACAAGCGTATGTCCGCGCATTGCGATTCCGTTTGCCTTGGCAAATTCAAGATAAGGAACAGCTTTATCGAATTTAAGAGCGGGGGAAAGATCATACTTCTCCGGATCGTTCTTATTGGCATCCTTATCAAGATAATACATCGGCTTCATATCGTTTTCGCAGGTGAAGCTGTTAAACTGCGAAGTAAGAAGCTTCATATGAGCGGGAACGTGAAGATTATAGTTAGAAATAGCTGCGCCGATCTTAAAATACGGCTCAAATGCTGTTTTTAGATTCATAGTATATACCCCATTTATTTATTGGAAACCCTATCGAACATTATAATACGCGGAAAGCTCCCGCACAATAAACAAGCGAAACGCCCCGGGATCAACCGGGGCGTTTCGAGGCTTAGTCATACCGGATCAGGGGTTGGTTGTCTCCGGCATATCCGTAACTCTGGGGAAGAGTAGGATCACTTTGAAAAGATCGCCGTCTACGACAAGATTCAGCTTGCCGTTCATAAGTTCCATAAGGCTCTGGGCGATCGAGAGTCCGAGGCCGTTACCTTCGGATCCTCTGGAAGAATCTCCTCTCGTAAATCTTTCAAGAAGTTCGTCACTTGCAAGATTAAGCATTTCGCGCGAGGTATTCTTTATCTCTATTGCTGCATTCTCCGAGCCGCCGGTCAGATTGATGTAAACTCTTGTACCGGGCTGGGAGTACTTAGATACATTTACGAGCAGATTATCCAAAACCCTCTGGAGATGCTTGGTATCCGCCAATATATTGATGGGTTCTTCGGGAACATGGATCTTAAGGATAAGCTCCGAAGCAGCAAGTCTTTCCTCATACTCACCGATCACCTGATGAAGTACCATGTTTACGTTACAGGGCGAAAGTTCGGCTTTCAGGTTGCCGGTCTGTGCCTTTGATGCTTCGATCAGATCCTCAAGAAGCTTCTTAAGCTTAATAGCCTGACGTTCCAGAGTTCCGAGATACTCACGGTTAGCGGGCTCCTCTTCGGGCTGCTCTCTCAGTAACTCAACATAGCTGATGATCGAAGTAAGAGGTGTCTTGATATCATGTGAGACATTTGAGATAAGTTCGGTCTTAAATCTCTCACTCTTCATTCGTTCGTCAAGTGCCTTCTCAAGTCCCACACTCGCTGAGTTAATACCGTCACCGATCTTCTTGAAATCATAAAACATACGCTTCGTATCGACCGGTGTATGAAGATTTCCGTTTGCAAGTCTTTCCGCGCCTTTTGCTATCTTATTAAGCTGAAGCACTCCGACTATAAACAAAGGTACCAGGACAATTGTCTGGAATACCCATCCCATCACCACAATCTCAGATGCGCCTTCATCAAGGGCAGCTGCCAAAACAATAAACTCGGCCAGTGTACACAGGACACAGATTATTATCGCGCGCTACAATAGTCCTACATTCTCACGGCACTGATATGACAGATACTTTCCGCCTTTCTTGATAAAGACGATAAAACGTATCACGAAGAAAACAAAACATACAATGGTAAGAATTCCGAATATTACCGCTACAACTATCGGAAGAGCTCTCCACTCGCATGCCCGATCAACCCAGGGCTCGGCTCTTACGAACAGATCGTCCTTACTTACGTCCAGTGGATCTGCCACGCATGCGATCAGATAGCAGTCTTTTCCGGTAACGATCTCGTCCGATGTCTGTTCGGTGGTAATTGTCCAATCCTGAAAATCTATCTGCCAGCTGTCAAAATCACACTTTACCGCCGAAGTATAATTACTGAGATCCTCGGATTTACATACCTTGACATCCGATGCATAAATATCTACATAGTCCGCATACTCTCCATCTTCCGAGGAGATGTACATATTACAGTATTCCTTAACGACATCGGACCAATCCGTTCTGTTTTCGGAATATAGATCAAAATCCTGTCCTCTGTAAGCCTGATAAAGTTCGGACATGTCTATAGACAGTGTTACGGGAAAATAGTAATTATCATCCGTAAGAACATATGCCATGTCCGTATTCCATGCATACAGGAATTGTGAAATCTGATGCTGCTCGGATATGACATTGCTGTCATTATAGTAACCCCAATTTGTTATATATGCTTCTATTCCGGGAAGATGGTCTACATCATACTGAAATATGGAATACTCTCCGAGAGTTGCACTGTATTTAAACAGGTCTGTCTTATCACCGGTCAGAACATCTTCCGGAAGAGTACAAACAATATATGATGATTCCTTTTCAAGATTTACACTTGACGGATCGTCCGTGGAATAAACACCATAACGGAAATTAGTTTTTTCAAGCTGTTCAAGTCCGAAGTCATCGTTATAATCCGACAACGCATAAACAGCATAGTTCTTTAATAATCTTTCATTAACATTATTACGGAACATTCCGGTTGAATCATACAGACCGTACCTGCCGAGTATAACCGACGCCGCTATGGAAATACAGGCTACCGTACCGGTGAGCAGTGTGAGTATGAACCAAAAGAACGATCCGTGCTTACGACGCTCCTTTTTTTCGTCATCCTTTTTAGTCATTTTTTCCTCTCTCATTACGAATGGGATTTATCAATGTAATATCCTCTTCCCCAGATCATCTTGAGATATCTGGGATCGGAAGGATCTATCTCAATCTTTTCACGCAAATGTCTTATATGAACCGCAACGATACTCTCTGTTCCCATACAATTATCTTTCCATACCTCTTTGTAGATCTCGGTAGGAGAATAAACATTCCCGGGATTTTCCATCAAAAACTTGAGAATATCATATTCGGTACGGGTCAGGCGAACAGGCTCCCCGTCAAGCCATACTTCTTTGGTACGGTCTACGACTCTTATGCCTCCGCATACAAGCTCTTCTTCACCGGCGCCGGCTGCAGTATTTCCACCGAGCTGCATATATCTGCGAAGTCCCGAACGAACTCTGGCCATAAGCTCTACGGGATTGAAAGGCTTTGTTACGTAATCGTCCGCACCCAGGTTAAGACCTAAGATCTTGTCGGTATCCTCACTCTTTGCTGTGAGCATTATGACAGGAACATTACTGAATTCACGAATTTTGGAAAGGGCTGTAACACCATCCATCACAGGCATCATTATGTCCAAAAGGACAAGATGTATTTCTTCTCTTTCAAGGATTTCTATGGCTTCTTTACCGTTTGATGCCGTTTTTACGTCGTATCCTTCGGATTTAAGGAACAGACTTATCGCATTTGCGATATCCTTTTCGTCGTCACATACTAGTACGGTCTGAGTGGTGTTTTCTTTCATAAGTCCTGCCATTTTACCTCCGATTGTGATCACAGTAGTTATTGTGACACAGTATAGTTTAAGAATCTATTAGTCAGTGCTTTAAGATTTGTTTAAGAGTTTACATAAAAATTATAACAAAAAATCCCTTCACATATGTGAAGGGATTCCTGGCATCGATTTGTTATCAGCCTAATCCGGGAACCTGTCCGGTAGCTGCCAGATATGCACCGAGTGCTCCGTTAATAATTGTAAGGACAAGGCCGATGGAACTCATGACAATACCTGCAATAGCCATGCCTCTCTTCTCGCTCTTTACACTCTTAATACCGAGAACAAGTCCTACAATAGAGATAGGAAGTCCGAAAAGGGGAATAAACCATGCAATAAGAGAAACAATACCAAGTACAAGTGAAGCTACAGCCATTTCAAAATCCTCCATAGTAATCATTATAAACAACGCTTGTATTCTACCAAAAAAAGGGCAAAATTACAAATATATATCATATTCAGATCTGTCGCTTAAAGCGATGTTATGAAATATCGTCATCGTACTAACCAGCCCACAAAAAGCAACAAGGCTTATTCTAAACAGGGAAGTAATTCTGATTTAGCTCGCACTCGATTACAGCGTTCTCATTTTCTTATAAATTTATGATCTGATTCGTATTCATCACTGACGAAACGCTCTACGGTCATGTGAAGATCATATTTATTGCGCAGATCAGTAAGCTGTTTCATCATAGGTGAAGCATGATGAGCATCTATTGCAGCCTGATCCGACCATGAATCGATGAGTAAAATCGTTTCAGGATCCCCAATAGGTTGAAAATATTCATATCGCAGATTTCCTTATTCAGCCATGCCATGCGCCAGTTCTTTAAATTCTATAAGCCTCTCGCCACCGAAGTGCATCTCCACAATATACGGCATCCAATTAACAATACGAAGAAAATCATTTACTCCAAAGCTATTATCATAATGATTCAATATGGTACTCAGTGCCGTTCCATGAGTTCCTATAACAATAGTCTTTCCTTTATATACGCCAAGTATTTCGTACAGAGCTTCCATATTGCGGCGCTGTACGGATTCCAGGCACTCCCCGCCATCTTCGGCATAAGAAAAATCCAGCCACCTTTTCTCAAGCAGATCCGCTTCATAACTTCCGGCATTACGTTCCCTCAGTCTTTCATCGGTTACTATATCCATCCCGAAATACTCAGCAAGCGGTCTGATAGTATCCATACTCCTTTTATACGGACTGGATATAAATGCATCTATTTTTCTATGCTTTAATGTCTCTAATACTATCTTCCTGTTTATGAGTCCTGCTTCGCTAAGCGGTCTGTTCCTGTCATCTTCTCCATAAACAGATTGAGCATGACGGACAAATATTATATTGGTTATCATTTGTTCTTCCATTGAAATATTACACCAAGTCAATCCTGTAGTGCTGTTTAATAATTCCGTTTTCCGAAAATTCTTTAATCAATTGTCCACCACAGTTAATGGCCGTCCGGGCAGACGCTTTATTATCTTTGTCACAGGATATTATCACCTGCCCAAGCTTTATGCTCTTTGCATATTCAAGGCAAAGAGCAAGCTGCTCGGTGCCATATCCCTTTTGCCTTTCCGAGGGTCTTATTCCGTAGGCTATATGACCTCCGCTCATCAATTCCTCGGTTAATGAGTGATGAATCTTGGTACACCCTACCAACTTCCCGTCGCTTACGCGTCTTGAAAAGAAAACACTGGTATGAGGACCGATCTCTTCAATGTGTTCAAGCCATTTATCAAAATCATCAAAATATGCAAGTCCGCCGCTTCCGTGCACGCTCATATCTCCAAAGCGAAAGTGTTCCTCTTTGTACTGAAATATCTGCTCTTTTAAATCCTTTGAAGGGAGTGTAAGTTCTAAATCATTCATATGGTTTTACAGCTCTATTAAATTGGCTTTAGTTTCAAACTATACAATATCATTTTCTTAGTAATGTTTATACCCCCTGTTACTTATCGCTAATACTATTTTCCTTAAGCATATGTTACATCTCGATATAATATGAGCATATAAAAAACGTCTTTATGTCCTCAGGGCATAAAGACGTTTTTTTCAATCAGATATGACACTCAAAATAGCTTCCGCAAGTTTCTTGTGGCCTTCTTCACTCAAATGCTCATCATCCACCTCACTTGCCTTAGCGTAATCGGATGCTGCTACGAATTTATTACCGTGGCGTTCAGCGATCTCTTTATAGACTTTCTTGAGCCCCTTACAGACCTCAATGGATTTTTTATCAAACTCGGGATCCTTCTCCGGCCTCCATACGTCTTCTCCCAGGAGGATAGGAGAGACGAGGACGACCTTTTCGGGTGAGATATGTTTTTCTATTTCATCTAAGCACCTCTCCACACCTTTTCCTATGGTGTAGGGAGAAGCATGATAGTAGGATTTGCAATCATTTGTTCCCAGCATCAGGATAACTCCGTCAACAGGATAATGACTTTCGAGAAGTACGGGGAGAAGATCGACTCCCCTTCTGTCAGGTCTGAGTTCATCTTCAAAGACGGTGGTCCGGCCGCAAAGTCCCTCTTCATATACTCTTACATCTCCCAGTCTGTCTTCGAGTATTCCGGTCCATCTTTTATTTCTGGGATATCTGTTTTTAAGATTTTTACCCGGTACAAGTCCCCAGGTATTTGAATCTCCGTATGCAAGAAGTTCTCTCATTACAAGTCTCCGTTACCTTATGTCTTCATCTGACTCTGATCGTTTTTTTGTTCTTTACATATTTGAGATTATCACCTGATACGCACTTCGTCTAATACAGGTAAATTATATTCTGCTATAGGTTCAATCTATATAGAAAAACTCACACAGAAAAAGACACTCATCTTTCGATGAGTGTCTTGACTCCGGCTTTATCAAGTGCCGCCGCAAGTGCGTAGAAAACAACCGCGCTGCCGACCCCCTGTATAAGATTCGTTGTTACAGATATCACAAATGCGGCTTCTTTACCGTATAAGATAACTTCTGCCAGATAATAACCTGTTATTGTGATCAGCATCGCTATTACAGGTGCGATGAGATTCCTCTTTGCAAGAAGCTTCGAATGACGTGCTGTGAAAGGTAATACCACAAGTATCTTGATCATCACCGTAGCAGGAGCCCACATTGGAGCAGTAAGAAGATCTGCCAGGCCTCCGCCTATCGCGCCTGCTGCCATCGCATAGGGTGTAGGGAGTAAAACCGCCGCTAGATAGATAAGCGCATCACCCATATGTATATATCCTCCGTTAAGCCCCATCGGTATATGGAGAAGATATGCGGTAAAGAGCGTGATGAGCGCTGCAAGCAGCCCGGTAAGAGTTAAGTATCTTAACTTGATGTCTGTTTTCATAAAACCATTTCCATATAACTGATTAAATGCTAACAGTATAATAAACGAGGCAGGCTCCCATGTCAATTTTATAATATCTCTAACCGGTTACAGTCCCTGTTTATAACAAAAAACCTCCGCTTATTCAGCGGAGGTTTTCTTATGTCATGCCTTAGATCATAGAATCTTCCCAGCACTCGGGAGCCTTGAGATTAAGGATTGAAGCTACGGTAGCTGCAACATTTGCAAGTCCGTACTCACCGTCCTTGATGGTGTATGTATTCTTCTTATCATAGATGATGAAAGGAACGGGATTGAGGGAGTGAGCGGTACGAACCTGAAGCTCACCCTTCTTGTTCTTCTCAAGCATCTCATCTGCATTACCGTGGTCTGCGGTTACGAGAAGAGTTACGTTGTACTCGTCGCAAACCTTGATAAGTCTTGCAAGTCCTAAGTCAACTGCCTCAACACCTGTTACGGTTGCATCGAAGTTTCCGGTATGTCCTACCATGTCTCCGTTGGGATAGTTGCATCTGATGAAATCATACTTCTCGGACTTGATAGCCTCGATAACATCATCGGTGATCTCAGCTGACTTCATCCAGGGACGCTCATCGAATGAAACGTTGTCCGAAGGTATCTCTTTGAAGGTCTCAAGCTCTTCGCTGAACTTGGAGCTTCTGTTTCCGTTCCAGAAATAGGTAACGTGTCCGTACTTCTGAGTCTCTGAAACCGCATACTGGCTGAGTCCCGCACCGACAAGAAGCTCTGAAAGAGTATTCTTGATCTCGGGGGGATTTACGAGGTAGTGAGTGGGGATATGAAGGTCTCCGTCATACTCAAGCATTCCTGCGTAGTAGCATCCGAGCTTGGGTCCTCTGTTGAAGTAATTGAAATCTTCATAGTCAAATGCCATGGAGATCTCAAGTGCACGGTCTCCGCGGAAGTTGAAGAGGATAACGGAATCCTTCTCAGTAACAGGGCCTACAGCCTTTCCGTCCTTAGCGATTACGAAAGCGGGAAGATCCTGGTCGATTACATCAAGTTCTTTTCTGTAAGTTTCGATAGCTTCGGTAGCATTATCAAACTGACGGCCTTCACCCTTAACGTGGGTGTTCCATCCAAGCTCTACCATGCCCCAGTTAGCCTGGTATCTGTCCATGGTAACCTTCATTCTTCCGCCGCCGGAAGCAATGATCGCATGGAAGCTGTCGTCTGAAAGTTCTGCGAGACAATCCTCAAGCTGCTTTACATACTGAAGAGCGCTGGTTGCGGGAACGTCACGTCCGTCGAGAAGGATGTGTACGCGAACTTCCTTAGCTCCGTCCTCTTTAGCCTTCTTAAGCATGGTAAGAAGGTGAGAGATATTTGAATGTACGTTTCCGTCGGATAAAAGTCCGAGGAAGTGAAGTACTGAATTATTGTTCTTAACGTTTGCAAGAGCTTCTTTCCATGAATCGGATTCGAACATCTTGCCGCTTTCGATGGACTCGTTAACAAGCTTTGCGCCCTGGGAATAGATCTGTCCGCAGCCGAGTGCGTTGTGTCCTACTTCGGAGTTACCCATATCGTCATCCGAAGGAAGTCCTACTGCGGTTCCGTGAGCCTTAAGTCTGGTGTTGGGGCAGGACTTAAGCATCTCATTGAGAACGGGAGTGTTAGCGGTGGTAACCGCATCACCGAGGCCGGTCTTGCTGAAGCCGACACCGTCCATAACTACCAAAACAACCTGTTTTCTGTTTGTCATTTTTTTACCTTCCTTAAATTCATTCTCTGAATTTATACAATTCAACCCAATTAATTATTTTCGCTCATTCAGGGCTATTTTGCAACACGAAAACCGCCTAAGAAGAGTATTTTTCGGCGAATTCCCCGGCAGGTATGGGTTTGGAATAGTGATATCCCTGAAGCAGATCGCAGCCTATATCCTTCATGGCCTTTACCATGCCGTCGTCCTCTATGCCCTCCGCAGTTATGCAAAATCCCATATGTTTAAAAGCTGCGATCATATTGGGAAGGATCGCATCCGGTTCTTTACAGAAGTCCCATACTATACTCATATCCAGTTTTACGTTTATGAAGGGGCACTTTTTAAGTCTAGACAGATTGGAATAGCCGGTTCCGTAGTCATCAAGCACAAATTTGAATCCCTTTTCAGTCATAGCGCCGATCTGTTTTTGCAGGAATGCATCATCTATCATTGCACCCTCTGTAATCTCCAGGTGAACACTTCCGGGGTCGATTCCGTATTTTTCCGCTATCGAGGCATATCTTTCTGCAAGATCGGTTCTTATAAACTGGGCAGGCGAGAGATTGACGTTGATCCACTCGATACCTATTTTCTCAAGGCCGTTTTCACTGATGAATTTACATGTCCTGTCGAAAACGATCTCTCCCAGTGCATTGATACGTCCGCTGCTCTCGGCTACGGGTATAAAGAGTCCCGGAGGAAGGATCTTTCCGTCCGGATCCTTGATCCTGGCCAGCGCTTCCGCACCTATTACCTTACCTGTCACAGCATTTACTATCGGCTGAAGATAGAGCTCAAATCCTTCTTTTTCAATGGCGGCTTCGATACACTGTCTGATACTCTTCTCTTTCTCGGTTTTAACCAGCTCATCCTCACCAAAACAGGTCAGCTCGCCGCCATCTGCAGAGCCCGCCTTTTCAAAAGCTCTCATCATTGTGTTTAAAAATGTTTCGGTTGAGTGTTTTCCTATCTCTGTATCAAAAGCAGCATATCCGACGGTCAGATACAGCTCCGCATTCAATGAATTCCATGGTCTTTCGAATCTCTCCGTAATGGCTTTACGTTTGGCTTCAAAATCAGTCTTGGGAGATGTGAGGACTGCGAATCGCCCGTTTCTGCAATAGAAGACTATGCTTTTTTCAAAGGTTTGTTTCAGGTATTTGCCTATCAGAGCAAGTCCCTCTTCAATCTGTGCGGAGCCGTATATATCGCGCATTTCCTTATAATTGCGGACGACCACACCCATGGGAGTCAGGCAGATGTTTCCTTTGTTTTCTTCAAGATGCTCTCTCAATGCAACCACATTAAAAGCAACCGCCCGAAGATCCAGGAAGTATTCGGGGTTTATAAATGCCAGGAACACCACAAGGATTGCCATGAATAACAATGTATCCATGATCAGATACTTAGGCATACATAACCTGATTATCAGACCGGCGAGGAGAAGCACATTATATGAAAAAATGCCGTACTTTTCACGTCTTCTGCCAAGATTATTTCGGAACATATATGAACACAGAAATGACATGAGCACATAGAAAAATCCGATAAAATACACCAGATAATACCTGCTTCCCGAATGATATCCGCCTGCATCAACATAATAAATATATGTCCCGGTACCTGAATCGCCGAATATCATGGAATGAATCGCCATAGCTATACCCACAATAAGGGGCAGCTTTATAAGCAGGCTGAAAAGCCATTTTTTCCCCAGGGTAATACGAAGGACACTTACGGAAAAGAGATAGAAGACATAAGACCTCAAGAAAAAGGCGACAAAGTACAGCATATTAATGAAATCCAGCCACAAAAGCGAATAATCATCGAAGTCATTACATGCTTCAGTAGCCAGAACATCAATGATGATAGTCAGGGTTTCCGCGATGACAATCTGAAGAAACACCCGATTTCTTCTGATGGGAAGTCTCGGACGCGAGAAATAGAATAAAAGAATGATACCCAGTATCATCAAAATCGGAACTTCAAAGCTATAACTCCACATGGGTTGCCTCCCCTCAGACAAACTCACAGTTATCGAAATGCTTAGTTCACGTTCCCTCAAAGATGGGGTAAATAATAGTATATCATTCGTTATAACAAAATAAAAAGCATTTTCTTTACTGTATTAGCGGGAGGTATATGTTGTGAATGCTAATGAACCTCTTCCAGATAATGAATTCCCTCTATCTTTCCGAGTTCTTCGATGATCAGAGTATGGTTTATCCTCTTTTGGAGGTCGATCTCGACCAGAACGGATATGTCATTATCGTTAAGAGCAGGCTTTTGTTGTTTATTGATGGAGGAGATTTTAAAGTCATTTTTCTTGACATAGTCGTACAGAGTTTCTATACCCGACTCCTTGCTGATCTCCAGATACAGATGAATGAAAGAGGTATAAGAATCAGCTTTTCTTCCGATACCTGACAATACCGTCATTATGAGGAAAACAAAAACAAGGGCTATGAGACCCGCTGCTATATAACCGGAGCCAAATGCTATTCCAAGACAGGCGGTAGTCCAAAGGCTCGCTGCGGTGGTAAGGCCTTTTACATAATTTCTTCCCGTAATGATGATCGTACCGACACCGAGGAAGCCCACTCCGCTTATTACCTGTGCTCCGAGCCTTGCCACATCTCCGGAAGGATATGAATCCATCAGGAACTCATTTGTCACCATAACAAGAGATGCCCCCAGGCATACAAGCGAGAATGTCTTAACTCCCGCACTCTTTCCGTGAACACGGCGTTCAAGCCCAATTACCGCTCCTGCAAAGGTGGAAAGCATTAATCTCACTATCACGGATACTATGTTAAATTCCTCGATATAAGCAATGATCCTCATATTCATGCCTCCTTATGTGATCAAGAAAGCTGCGTTTTCTATATTATACGACAAAACTTGCCGGAACCGTAAATCAGCTCAAGATTGATCTTGTTCCCTGACTTTTTACTATTCATTTCCTGCCACAGTTCTGCTTAAGATCGTTAGCATTAAGATAAGTACCAGAGGGAATATAAGTCCCACTCCCATTCCTACTCTGATATCATCTCCGGCGTGCTGCGTGACTCTCCCCACAATAGCAGGTCCGATGCTTCCTCCGAGGTCACCTGCCATCGCAAGGAGCGCAAACATTGCCGTTCCTCCGGCAGGATATTTCTTGGAGGAAATGCTTATTGTTCCCGGCCACATGATTCCTACGGAAAAGCCGCATAAAATACAGCCGGCAAGGCCGATGACAGGATTGGCGGAAACAGATGCCATCAGATAACAGACAACGCACAGTGCTCCGGACCCGAGCATGAATTTCATCAGGTCAAGCTTATCTCCATACTTTCCGTATATGATACGGCTTATTCCCATGGTTACCGCAAACATGCAGGGGCCTGTCAGATCACCAAGTGCTTTGGAAAGTCCCAATGCTGCTTCCGCATATGCTGACGCCCACTGAGCCATGGCAAGTTCGGATGCCCCTGCACATACCATCAGGCATATGGAAACCCAGAACAGCGGTCTCTTTCCAAGCTGTCTGATCCCCATTCCCTTACCTTCTTCTACGATAGGTACAATGGGGCATGTGGCAAAGTTCAGAATATTTGAGGCAGGTATCACCGCCCAAAGGACGGCGAGCCATTTCCAGCTATCCATTCCAAACAGCTTAAAAAACAGGGTCGATAATACTATGGTTCCCACGGAGCCCCAGCAATAGAACGAATGAAGCAGGCTCATGGTCGCTTCTTTATTTTCAAAGGGACACGCTTCTATGATCGGGCTGACCAGCACTTCGATCAGTCCGCATCCCACGGCATATACGGTTACGCTGATAAGTATCCCTGCAAATGCATTGGGAAGTATGTCGGGCAAAAACGCCAGGCCGATAAGTCCTACAGCAGAGCAGGCTTCAGACACGATTATCGATATCCTGTATCCGATCCTGTCCACAAATTTGGCACAGAACAGATCCACTAAAAGCTGTGTGAAGAAAAACACAGTTGATATCAGCGCGATGTTACCCAGTGAGATTCCGTAGTCTTTATGAAATTTCAGGAACAGAAGGGGAGCAAAATTCGCCGCTATGGCCTGGGTAATAAATCCCAGATAACATGCTAGTTTTGTTTTCTTATAATCCGGCATACTCATAGCCCGCTTCCGTGATTGCTTCCTTGATGAGAGCCTCGTCAACATCCTTGGATGTGGTGATGGTTACCATGTTCTCCTCGTGGGATGCTGTTGCGGATTCAATTCCGTCGATTGCTTCAAGGGCCTTCTTTACATGAGCCTCGCAATGCGCACACATCATACCGTTTACTTTGATCTTCATTTCATGGTTCTCCTTTTCAATTGAAATATTATCTTTCTGTACTTCTTCGGGCTGTATGATCTTATGATCGACCGGATTTTTAACAGTCTTATCTCCTGATCCGTCATGTACCTTCAATCCGTTAAGTCTCAGTGCATTTGATACTACGCAGAAACTTGAAAGACCCATGGCAGCAGCTCCGAACATAGGACTGAGTGTCCATCCGAATGCAGCTACGTAGCACCCTGCAGCAAGCGGAATACCGATTACATTATAGAAAAACGCCCAGAAAAGATTCTCATGAATATTCTTAAGGGTAGCCCTTGAGATCCTGACTGCCGCCGCAACATCCCTGATACTGTTTTTCATCAGAACAACATCGGCTGCATCTATGGCAATATCCGTTCCCGCTCCGATTGCCATTCCTACATCAGCTCTTGTAAGAGCGGGCGCATCATTTATTCCGTCGCCGACCATAGCAACTTTTCCGTATTCCATGAGCTTTCTGATAACTGCTTCTTTTCCGTCGGGAAGCACTCCAGCAACGACTTCGTCCACTCCGGCCTTCCTTGCTATGGCGCCTGCCGTGATCTCATTGTCACCGGTCAGCATTACCGTATGGATGCCCATTTTCTTAAGTTCGGCAATCGCCTCCGGCGTATCATCTTTGATAGTATCGGCAACTCCGATTATTCCCAGAAGCTTTTTGCCCTTGGCAAAAAGCACCGGAGTCTTACCCTGTGCGGACAGTTCATCTATACTTCCGAGACTGCTTAAGTCATTATCGCCCAAGATATCGGAAATGAATCTTACATTACCGCCTGCGACCGAATCCCCGTTAAGATTTGACTTTAATCCGTTTCCGGACAAAACCTCAAATCCGGTCGTCTCTCTAAGTTCGATATTACGCTCCCGCACGTGATCGATGATTGCTTTTGAAATGGGATGTTCGCTTTTGGATTCAAGTGCATAGGCTGCCGTAAGAAGTTCATTTTCATCAACGCCACCTGCGGGGATGACATCAGTAACCCGCATGATGCCAGTGGTTATTGTTCCCGTCTTATCAAGTGCAACTATCTGAACCTTACCCGTAAGCTCCTGTACCGCCGCTGTTTTAAACAGGATCCCGCTCTTGGCACCAATACCGTTTCCGACCATTATGGCCACGGGAGTTGCAAGTCCCAAAGCACAGGGACAGCTGATAACAAGTACTGACACAGCTCTTGCCATGGCATAGCCGAAGGTTTGTCCTACCAGAAGCCACACGATAAATGTAACAAATGCGATGCAGATGACTACAGGTACAAACACACCGGATACTCTGTCCGCGATTTTCGCAATGGGAGCCTTGGTTGCAGCGGCATCACTGACCATTCGTATGATCCCGGCAAGAGTGGTATCCTCTCCTACTCCTGAAGCTTCGCAGACCATATATCCCGAAGTATTTATGGTGGCCGCATATACCTTATCCCCGGTCTGTTTTTCAACCGGAACGCTTTCACCGGTAAGTGCGGATTCATTAACGGCGCTTTCGCCCTCTTTTACCATGCCGTCAACGGGTATGCTGTCTCCGGGTCTTACTACAAATCTGTCTCCGACTTTTACTTCATCTATGGAGACGGTTCTCTCAGTATCACCGTCCAGTATAACGGCGGTCTTGGGAGCAAGTCTCATCAGCGCTTTAAGTGCATCCGTGGTCTTGCCTTTTGATCTTGCCTCAAGAGTTTTTCCAACTGTGATAAGTGTCAGGATCGTTGCCGCAGATTCAAAATAGAACTGATCCATGTAGTACATGACTTGTTCTGTGTCGCCTGCCATTACGGCACCGGTCATTGCAAACAGTGCATATACGCTGTATGCATAGGAAGCGGTCGCACCAAGTGCTACCAGCGTGTCCATGTTCGGTGATCTGTGCATAAGGCCTTTAAATCCGCTGATAAAAAACTTCTGATTTATCACCATTATAAATCCGGCTAAGATCAGCTGGTATAATCCCATCGCCACGTGATTGCCGTCCAAAAATGACGGAAGAGGCCAATCCCACAGCATATGCCCCATTGAAACGTACATCAGAGGAATCAATAAAATGATCGAAGATATCAATCTCCTTTTCAGGATGGGAGTTTCCGTGTCCTTCAACTCATCATCATAATTTGCGGAGGCGGAGTTTGCTTTATTTGATTTCTTAAGACTTGCGCCATAACCTGCGGATTCCACAGCCTTTATTATATCTTCGGGAGATGCACTTCCTTCAACTCCCATAGAGTTGGTAAGAAGGCTTACTGCGCAGCTGTCTACGCCTGGAACAGCATTAACCGCCTTCTCCACTCTTGCCTGGCATGCGGCGCAGCTCATTCCCGTTACATTATATTGTTCCATTATTCACCTACTTCATGAGCTTTTGTAATGTGACTACAAGCTCATCTATTATCTCATCATTTCCTTCGCGGATATTATCGGCCACACAGCTTCTCATATGATTTGCAAGGAGCACCTTATTAAAGCTGTTAAGCGCGCTGGTAATTGCGGATACCTGTATCAGGATGTCAGTGCAGTATGCATCATCTTCGAGCATTCCTTCCACTCCCCTGACCTGGCCTTCTATTCTTTTCAGCCTGTTCATAAGGTCTTTCTTTTCTTTTTCGTCTCTGTCTTTATGTTTTCCGGAACAATGAGGGCAATGACCCTTCTTTTCTTCCATATCGTGCTTATGCTCAGACATATTTTCCCTCCATAGCAGATACCCCACCCGGGTATATTGGTTCTAATCCAATATATACCCAGGTGGGGTATCTGTCAATTCAGTCAAACATAACCGTGTCTTCGAGGCTGTGCCGAGAAGTTTCCTCAGTTCTCAGAGATAATAAAAAAACCTAGCAGCGTTTGTTGCATGGCTTTTGATATCTTCTCTTTGAGAACTGTCTGAGCGTAAAAAACGTGTCAACGACACGTTTTTAGCTCAGAAACTTCGAGGCTGTGCCGAGAAGTTACCTCAGTTCTCAGAGATAATAAAAAAACCTTGCAGCGTTTGCTGCAAGGTTTTTGATATTATCTCTTTGAGAACTGAGGTGCACGACGTGCTTTCTTGAGACCGTATTTCTTTCTCTCCTTCATACGAGGATCTCTGGTAAGGAATCCTTCCTTCTTGAGAGCGGGTCTGTACTCAGCGTCTGCCTGAAGAAGTGCTCTTGAAATTCCGTGGCGAACTGCGCCTGCCTGACCGGTAGTTCCGCCGCCCTTAACGGTAACGTTGATATCGAACTTTCCTTCGGTATCGGTTACAGCGAGAGGCTGACGAACGATGGTCTTAAGAATATCGGTTCCGAAATATTCATCGATGGATCTTCCGTTAATGGTGATCTCACCCTTTCCGGCGGTAAGATAAACTCTAGCGACTGAAGACTTTCTTCTGCCGGTTCCGTAATATTTTACATCTGACTTTTTAGCCATTTCTTATCTCCCTTCTTAGAATTCGAGCGCTTCGGGCTTCTGTGCAGCCTGATTGTGCTCTGCTCCTGCATAAACGTGAAGCTTGGTGAACATCTGTCTTCCGAGGGGTCCCTTGGGAAGCATTCCTCTGACTGCCTCTTCAACCACTTCACAGGGAGAATTTGCAAGTCTTGATCTGAGTGTCTCTTCCTTCATTCCGCCGACATAATCGGAGTGATCATGATAAATCTTCTGATCAAGCTTCTTGCCGGTAACCTTAACCTTGGAAGCGTTGATGATGATCACATAATCGCCGGTATCAAGGTTGGGAGTGAAGATAGGCTTATTCTTTCCTCTGAGAACGTTTGCTACTTCTGATGCAAGACGTCCGAGAGTCTTATCCGTTGCGTCAACGACATACCACTTTCTCTCAATGGCAGCCGCACTGGGCATATAAGTTTTCATTTTTTTCCTCCAAAAAAGTGCAAAACGAAAATACGAAATTTCACTGCTGCAGACTTAAGCGTTTGGGAAGACGCATACATCACGGGATTTATCCCCTTCGCACAAGTGGCCGGTGTGTACATTCAAGCAGATGTCCGGGCCGCAAGAAAACCCGCCACGAAATGACATTTTACAACACGAAATACCCGAAGTCAACGAAAAATAAGGATTTTTCGCGATTTTTCCGGGAGCTCCCCATATATAGTGGAAGCTTTCCGAAAAAGGTCAGATATCGTACTCATATCCTATAAGAATGAGACCGCATGCAGGGAGTGTGGGCCCAGCTTCTCTGCGTTCCCGGGATTCTATGATTCGCGGGATATCATCGGCGGATTTTCTGCCGAGTCCCACATCAAGAAGCGTTCCGGCTATTATACGGACCATATTGTACAAGAATCCGCTGCCCGTAATGCTGATAATCACCTCATTTTCGACTCTTTTCACCCTGCATTCATAAATTGTCCGGGTAAATGTAAGAGTCTGTGCTCCTGCGGCGCAAAAGCCGCTGAAATCATGTTCCCCGATGAAGGCCTTTGCAGCCCTGTCCATTTCCTTCTCATCGATGTCATTATAGACATGATGGGCATAGAGCCTTTTAACGGGGTTCCTTACGGGAGCATTGTAAATATGGTATTCATAGGTCTTTCGGCAGTCCTGTTTTCTCGGATGCCAGTCAGGGGGCACTTCATCCGACGAAACAACACTTATATCATCCGGGAGGAGCTTGTTTAATACCATGGCCATCTTATCGGGCGGAATGGGCGAATCTGTATCAAATACCGCTATATTACCCAGAGCATGGACGCCTGAGTCCGTTCTGCTCGCCCCGATGAGTTCGGTTTCTTTTCCGACAGCTTCGCTGACGGCAGCTCTGAGAACTCCCTCGACGGTTATCTGCCCGTCCTGGATCTGCCAGCCGTGATAGGCGGTTCCGTCATATGATATTTTTAATCTGACTCTTTTCATGAAAGATCACTTCAGAATGTAATTGACATACAGTGAATTGAAGAAATCCGATATCACATGCCATCTTCCGAGGAAGATACTGATTCCCGCAAAAGAAAACAGAACAAGGTATGCTATGACATCCCTCTTTTTATAGATCAGAGGCTTCATTTTGGTCCTTCCGTCGCCTCCCCTGTAACATCTTGCCTCCATCGCCATAGCAAGGTCTCCTGCCCTTCTGAAGGCCGATACAAAGAGGGGTACCAGAACAGGCACAAGGGACTTTGCCTTCCTGATCAGATTCCCGCTTTCGAAATCCGCTCCTCTTGCAAGCTGGGCTTTCATGATCCTGTCGGTTTCCTCGAGAAGGATGGGGATGAATCTGAGAGCTATGGACATCATCATGGCAACATCGCCGACGGGGACCTTGAATATTTTAAGGAATCCGAGTCCCTTCTCAAGTCCGTCGGTAAGGTTATTGGGCGTCGTTGTAAGCGTGACAACGCTCGATCCCATAATAAGAAGAATCAGCCTGAGCATCATACTGAGCGCAGTTGCTATGCCTTCATATGTGATGGTCAGCTTTCCGAGCGCTACAGCTGTTGTTCCCGGCGTAAGAAACAGGTTGATGAGCACTGTCATGAGCATGATGATAACAATGCCCTTAAGACCCTTTGTAATGAATTTGACGGGTACATGGGAAAGACTTATCACCATAAATAAAAATACTATTCCGAGAGCGTATCCGATGGGATTCTTGTAATTAAACAATGCGATAATAAACAGAAGCGTTCCGAGAAGTTTGACCCTCGGATCGAGTCTGTGTATCACGCTCTCCGTCTGATAATATTGTCCGATAGTAATGTCGCGGATCATTTTGCTCTCATCAATGCATCATATATCGAATCTGCAGCCTCGGTTGCGGTAAGCACACCGGGATCCGCATCAAGTCCGAGTTCTATAAGTTTTCTTGTGATCTTCGAAGGCTCGGGAATGGCAAGTCCCATTTCCTCAAGTTCCTCCGTATGTGAAAAGACTTCTCTGGGCGTATCGTCATAAGCAACCCTGCCATGGTCCATGACGATCACTCTCTCGACATACATCGCAACATCTTCCATGGAACGCGATACGAGAATGATGGTAATGCCGGCCTCTCTGTGTAGTTTTGCAACCATATCACGGACCTCATATCTTCCGCGGG
>JAGPFR010000024.1 GCA_018056425.1 Lachnospiraceae bacterium | reverse complement strand
TGCCTTAGTACGGCCCTTGCTTTTCTCTGCATACTCCTTATATTCCGGGGTCTGTCCCTACTGCTCTTTTGCCTTTTTCGAATATTCATCAAGCTTACTTGAATCGAATGCTGAAAAATTCAAAGTTCTCACTCCTCTCGTTTTTAAATTCCGGCACAGGTTCAGCAGGTTTTCAATATGTTCCTTCTTAAGTTCCAGAAGTTCCATCTGCTGCTCCAGAGCCCTTGTCTTGTCAAAATCCGGTCCGGTAACGATATTCTTGATATCTTTTAGCGGAAATTCCAGTTCACGAAACAGTAAAATCTGCTGCAGTCTCTCCAGTGCCGCATCGTCATACAGTCTGTAGCCGGACTCGGTATACTCCGCCGGTTTCAAGAGACCTATCTGATCGTAATACTGCAGTGTGCGTATACTCACTCCTGTCAGTTTACTTACTTCATTTACCGTTTTCATAACCTTTATCTCCTTCACGTGTATATATACCATAAACTATGACGTAACGTCATAGTCAAGAGATATGTTATAATTTTTTTACTTTGATCGGATTTTATCGGGAGAATCAGGATGAAAACAGATAAAGTCATATATATTGAAGATTCCGCATCCAAGTATATGGACATCTGCAAATATCTGAAAACCAAAGGCATCAAAACGGTGGACTGGGTCACAAATGCCGAAGATGCAATCAAGCAGATCGAAGCTGCCGCCTCAGAGGAAATGAGTATATAGTAACTTTATAAATATAAAAGTTTGTTGCAGAATAGCAAAAACGTAGTACGAATCACCAGAAAAAACTACTCAAAAATGAACCCCCGAATGCACGTTGGGGGTTCAAGTGAACACCTAAGACGCAAAAAGGAGGTTCATTTTGAACCCCCTTGATCACGTTCTCAGTTTTACTACAATAAATCTTGTTTCTTCATCTCATACTCTTCCTGAGTAATAACTCCACAATCGTAAGCGCTAAAAAATCTGGCGGATAGATTCCGCAGATATATCAGTTCATAATGGATCTGACTAAGATACCACATTTCGGTGTTACTAATTGACACAATGCACTACGTTTTGAATAGTATAACTAACCCTGTTCCTAACGCCGCTCCGAAGCTCATGCTGATCCATACGTCCGGCTGCTTGCAATCCGGATATTTTGTGATCTTCACTCTATACCTCGATCAGCGTATAAGTCCCCCGCGTCTTTTTCGATTCATACAGCGCCTTATCCGCCGTCACGATCAGATTGTTGACTAGCCTTGTTCCGAACGCCGCTCCGAAACTCATGCTGATCCGTACATCCGGGTTGCTAGCGATCCTGATCTTTGCCAGCTCCGTCTTCAGTTTTGAGAACTTGTTTTCCAGGCCTGCACGCGTAATATCAAGGAAAACCATCATGAACTCATCGCCGCCGTAACGGATGACCACGTCGTCATCCCGGACTGACTGTTCCAGTATCTTCGCGACCTTTTGGATTGCTTCATCACCGCCCTGGTGACCGGCTGTGTCGTTGACTTCCTTGAACAGGTCGATATCCGCCATGACCACCGCTTTGCACGGTTCATAAATGAGCTTTTCATTCAGGAATCTTCGGTTCCGGATCCCGGAAAGCGAATCGATATAGATCTCCTTTTCGAATTCGGAGATCTTTTTCAGCTGATCCAGGTTCTGCAGCTTGGCCTTCGTGGTATCCTGGCAGCCGTATACGAGGTGCGCGAGGCTTCCGTCTTCATTCCTGTCGCCTACCATGAAGATACCTTCAAACCAGCGATGCGCGCCTTCACTGTAAAATTCCATACTTGTCGATCCGTGCTCTTCAACAGCCGCAAGGATCCTGTCCTTATCCAGCCATTCGTATAAACCGGCGCGGAAGCTCTCGGCCACGGAAACCGCAACATTGTTTCTCAAAAACTGCAGCGCGTCCGGATCCTTATCAACCATTTCCACATATTCGTTGGTGCTGATCATGCGGTAACTCATATCGCTGACATCGATAAACAGCGAGAAATTGAAAACCTTTCCGATCGCCTCGATGATCTTTAAATACTCCTCCAGCTCCTGCTGCGCCGTGATATCGCGATAGCAGCCCATATAAATCTCCAAAGAGCCGTCATCCGGACGTCTGATGAATCTTCCCGCTCCGGTCACCCAGATGATGCTGCCGTCCTTTTTCTGCATCCGATAGGTGGCGTGCGTGATATCCGGCAGATCCCTATGGATCCGGACCGAATCCCAGAAAAGCTTGACTATGGCGTCCCGTTCTTCCGGAACAAGCGTCTTAACCCAGCTGTCAAATTCATTCGGCAGATCCTCCAGGCCGTCATAGCCGAGCATCTGTCTCGTCTCGTCATTGAACTCAAAACCAAGCATGTTCTCGCTGCGGTCAAACGTGCAGAAATACATGCCGGCTTTCATACCCTTGGCAAACATATCCTCTCTGTATTTGGCGATGCGGTATTTGCTGTTTGCCTCATCTATCCTTCTGTTGCACTCGGTCAGAAGTTCCCGCATCTCCTCCGGGTAATCGGAAATTTCAAACAACGGCGTCAGATCGTCTACCGCCGCGCTGTCTTCGGCGGCGAACCGACCAATACCCTTATCAATGCTGTCCACAGATGCCTTCTTATCCATAAGTATCAACCTTTCCTATGATCTTTGCTAAAAAAACAGCTGCAGATGGTATTGTATACAAATCGCCGCAGATTTTCAACTTTTCGCTTATCCTCCAAATAAGAACGAAGTGGAATTTTACATTTTATCTTCAGCCACATGTAACAGATAAAAATCATCCGCATAAATGCGCTCTCCCTGCACATACGGAATCAGGTTTTCCTTATGCCACCGCTGCATTCTGGGTGCAAACCACTCCTGCTTACTCGCACCCACGATAGGAAGATTATCTTCCAAATATAATCGGCAATCACTCATTAAGTGAAGGCAATACTTTTTGCTCAATAAATTCAACTCTGTCAAAGATTCTCGGCTTAAATGTACCTGTCATTCCAACCGATACATTTTCCTCTTTGTTTACATAGATAATATTTCCGCTGTCACCAATTGCCGCATATACATCTTTGTCATCGTAAGGCTTATACCATAAGTATCCATAGTTCATGAAGCCAAAGCGCTCACCAAGCTTAATATGTGGTGTCAGCATGTCTTTTATATATTCTTCTGAGATAATTCTTTTCCCATTATATAGGCCACTGCCTAAAACCGTCGCCCCTATCACAGCCATGTCTCTTGCCGACATGCATAATCCCCAGCCTGCGGTGACACCGCCCTGCGGGTCAGCGTACCACTCATATTTTCTGGGTTTCTTATTCATAAAGAAATCAAATTGATCCTCTTTAGAACTGGCTCCGTGAGGTATTCGCTTGGGAAGCTCAAGTGGTTCAAACAGATTATTGTTAGCAAAATCAATGCATTTTTCGCCCGTTGCTCTCTCAATACTCCCCGCAAGAATCTGAATGCCAAGTGTTGCGTATCTGAATTCTCCGATAATTCCGTTCCGACCACCAAGATAATCAAGGATTGCAAGCGTAAAGTCCGGGGAAGTACATACATTCTTCCATGGCTCTGACTTACCCTTATACGGGGCTGTCATTGTGAGCATATGCCTTATTGTAACGTCATAGATAGTTTTCTCCCCACGTTTTACGGTGTAATCAGGGAAGAAATCCATAACCTTTTGATCCAGTTTTTTGATATATCCCCTGTCCAAAGCAATCCCTGCCAGTAATGCCATAATACCTTTCGTCACGGAATTGACATTCATCGCATCTAGAGTCTTGAACCCATGCCAACAATCATCAAGTGCCACCTCATTGTCTTTAATGGCATAAATCTGGCATATATTGCTTTCATTCCCGGTGTTCTCAGAAATGTACCTGTGTAGTTGTTCTTTAGTCAAAATAAAAGCCTCCTCTTAGGAAAGATTCGGACGTCCTAAGAAAAGGCTAATCGAATTAAAAATCTTTTTCAAGAAAAATCATAAATAATATGTAGTCAAAGATATAGCGAATAAAATTGAAAGTTATTCCATACTCAAAGTTTGCTCATAATTTCATTAGCTTTTTTAAGTATAGGCATTTCTCTGTTCGCAATCAGCCTTCCGAGCTTTGTTTCCCGTCTTTTTTCATATTCAGCAAGTGATTCTTCATAGGTCAGCTTTATAGTTGACAAATGGAAGTCTTCTATCTCATCCCGAGTCAGATGCTTATCCCCGAATGAAACAATTTTACAAAGGAAATAGTTATTCAGATTGCGCCGATGGATCAGATTATAATAATCGCTGACAACACCAATCTTGCAAACGATCTCAACCTCTGCTCCCAATTCCTCTTTCAGCTCACGTTTAATCGCCGAATCGAGATTCTCTCCGGCTTCGACTCCGCCACCGGAAGTTTCTATCAACGTCGCTCTACCAAAATCATCATCTCTTTCGGCACGAACAAAATAAAAGTATCCTGCATCATCAAACACTATTGCCCTAGCTATCCGGCGGTCGTGATCCGTATATTCAAACGGCCACTCCGTATCCTTAAGTTCAATCAGCAATTCATTGGTCGGGACCTTCTTCACATATACCCTGGACGGTTCCCCGTTCATGTCGTTCATTTCAGTTTTGAACTCACAGCTATATTTCTCATAGAGTCCGATATGGTTTGTAGAGATATAAACTTCTGACACGCCGTCTTTAATTGCAAGCCTTTCTATCTCTTCCATAAGGAGCCCGACATAATGATGCCCTCTATGTTCCGGAAAAGTATAAACAAATCCCATCCACGGAGTAAGCTCTGTAGGCTGAATATCATCCTTTTCGGTATATGTACAAAATGAGATCAGTTCATCACCGTCAGTAAGTAACAGAACGATTGAATTTTTACCTGCAATATCAAAGAATGTTTCCTTACTCAGCAATTCATGCAGAAATCCGGCAGCTCCCCAATCGCCTCTTTTGATTTCACTTAGCCAATGGCTCTGTTTATCGCTATCAAAATAGTTGATCACTCTCATAATTCACACACCATAATAAACTCTTCGTCATTCTCATCCGCAGTCCTGAATCCGACCTTCTCGTACATCCGGACAGCATAATTGGCTTTTTGTACTGCCAACGATGCTCTCTCATAGCCCTTTTTTTTGAGCAGCGCCAGCATATCCTTCATCAATTGTGTTCCTATGCCCTGTCCGCGATATTCCTTGTATAAAGATATGGCAAATGACGGAGTATCATCATCAACATGACCGTAATCATTCATAATCCGAGTCCAGACTGCTCCAACCACTCTACCGTCATCCTCTGCGACAATACAGTACGAAATCTGTGGATATCAAAATTGAATTCATATTCCGGATTCTCCTATTCTGTTTTACTCAGGCAATCTTATACCCTGCATCCGATAACACGGACAAAGCTTTTGTATAATTAAACTCTTTGACAAGTATATAGTCGGTATTGAAAGTAGATACCGCAAAAATCCCGATATCGTTATCAGCAAGAATCCCCGACAATTTCGAAAGGATCCCGATGAGCGAAAAATCCAAAACTCCCTGTATTCGAAAAGCACGCCAGCCATCATCCCGTTCCAATGTATTATCCGGAGTGTCTTCCGTTTTACATACAAGAGAGATTTCTTCGTCCGTCCTTCCGACAAAATAGAAATCACGGCTCAAATCTATATCAGTAACATTCTGAACTTTACATACAGTTAAATTATGATCTATCTTCTTTAATTCCATTTCAAATAGTACCCCATCTTTACCTGTCAAAAAATCTGCTGTCCTGATCCATGATCATGCGAGATGTTGTTTTAACGAAGTCTTCCGCCTGCTCGGGAGTAAGGTAATGATACTCTCTGTGCAGATCGCCATGATTGTCACTGTGATAAAATCCGCATATATATTGCCGCCTGTTTTCAAAAGCATCCCTGCTGAAAAGATCCATAAAAACATTGTCATAGCAGACTGCATTCTCATATATGGAAAACGCCTTAAATCCGGGATTCTGCTCAAGATACAAGAAGTCCAGATCATACCAATCAGCCTTTGCGGACCAGATGAGCTTATATTTATCTTCGGCACATTCCTTCGGATGATTTTTCAGAAGATCCGCATATACGGTTTCCGTCCATCTGACATCCGTAAGAAGATGCACATAGTATCCGAGGAAAAAGGAATACTCTTTGAGCGAATAGCCTTTGATCAGATCTTCATTAAAGTATTTACTGCAATATGCATCTATATCAAAATAAGTTTCATCGTCGGATCTTGTTTTAAAGTGTGAAACGGTCTTGGGCGGATAGTATTCTTTCCAATCCTCGCTCGGAACTCCGCTGTCAGGTGCAATATTGCCCATGACAAATGCGGTTTCATCGATATTATCAATATGCTTAAGCAACTCATCTGCTATTCTTAGGTGAACCATCCATGACGCCATAAGTCAATCCTCTCTTTCAAACACGGAAGACCTTAGCTCCATGAGCAGGTACATCTACAGTAAAGGTATTTCCGAAGGATATGCGCTCTCCGGACCAGAGCTCCGTAGCTTTACTTTCTTCTGAAATATCTTCCAGTTCTTCACGACCAAATTCTGCCGATCCGTTTTCATCCGATGCATTGAACACGGCCAGATATTTACCACCTTCGCAATCATCAGCCATCCAGAGAATGAACTCTTTACCCGCAAAATCTCTTCTAAAGATCTGACGGGCATTTCTTGAATTGGCATGCATCTTAAGAACAGCCTCATTGGTGATAAGCTTCATGGTAAAATCATCGAACCCTGTCATCTCACCACCGATAATAAGAGGTGAACGCATTATGGACCAAAGAGTCATCATGGTAATCTGTTCATCCTCCGAAAATGCGGTACGGTTGTTCTTATCATAGTCTTGCTTGATGGGACCAATGGGCAGCATATCCGCATCGGGATAATGACCGGCTCCCGCATGTATACTCCATTTTTCCGCGCGCTCAAACATGGCATACAGAAGTTTCCAGTCATCCCAGAAATCATCGGTTATACGCCACATATTGGCAACCTGCTTATAAAGCTCCGCCTTTTCTATAAGAGCAGGTCCGGGAGAAAGTGAAAGCACCATCTCTCTTCCGCAAGCATTCAGTGAAGCAGAGAGCATCTTCATTTCCTCTTCTTCGTGAGGAAGTTCCCTGCATATGTCATCACACTTTATGAAATCTACGCCCCACTCGGCATAGAGTTTAAAAATGGAGTCGTAATATGCTCTTCCGATTTCATCGGCTTTAGCTCCGTACATATCGGGATTCCACATACAGATGCTGTTAAATCTGGCCGCATCACGAGCAGTTTTATCGGTTCCGAGCACGGGAAGGTTCTTATGAACCGCCTGACGGGGAATTCCTCTCATAATATGGATGCCGAATTTAAGACCGAGTGAATGAACATACTCTGCCAAAGGAGCAAATCCTTTTCCGTCAGCCGCAGAAGGAAATCTGCCCGGTGCGGGAATAAGTCTTCCGTATTCATCCATACACAGATCCGCGAAGGGTCTGTACTCATGAGATGTAGCTCCGGGTTCATACCACTGAATGTCTACAACTACATAATTCCAGCCGTACTGCTTCAGATTAGCAGCCATAAATTCCGCATTTTGTCTGACTTCTTTTTCCGTTACGGCAGCTCCGTAACAATCCCAGCTGTTCCACCCCATAGGGGCAACCTCAGGTCTGTACATCTGTTTTCCTCCTAAAAGTAAATAGTGCTATTATCTCTTGATGCTTATCCGAGAATCTGCATAAAGTTGACCTTATTTACTATGCACCAAACTTCTATCGCGCTGCAAAGTTTGTCGTAAGCGGGATAAGTCAGTTTTCCCTTGAGATCATTCTTTCCAAAGTTATATTTGATCTTTTCATTATCTTTGGTGATAACGATAAAATCTCTTGTAAGTATTGTATAGTCCGTGGGCACCAATAAGATATTAAGAATACTGCCGGTACCGAAGGTCCTGTCTCCGATGGTAAGCGAATACTCATCTATGCGAATTCGATCAGGCAGGTTCTTCATCTTATGATATGTGACAGCCGCAGGTATAAGTTCCAGGAAAAGCTCTACCAATGCTCCGAGTCCGGCAAAAAGCATGATCACAAAAAATGTGGCGGAATCATAACGAGTTACTAAATAGTACACAAACATTCCGGTAAAGAGCGCTGCCAGGCAGACTACGAAAGTAGCCCATCCCAGCACTTTTTTCCTGTTAGCTTTTAAAATGCTTTCATTTGGAATCTGAAAATCGATTCCGTCCTTAAAATATTCGGCGGTCGCCTCAATGTCATGAGCCTCGGTAAATCTTGTCTGACCGAGATATGTTACAAGCTCCGCAAAGTTTCCCTTGGACAGGTTATTTGCATTTATGTTCGTGGTCTTACCCGAAGCTTCCTTGATCTTGATCTCGCGGGATGTTCCGGTATAGATTCCGTTCATGTAATGCCTTGTAACATTAGAACCTGCAAAAGCCGAAAAAGGATATTTCGTTATCTTCTTACCCTTTACAAGTTCGAATCCATCCTCATGTATGTACATGTAATATTCTTTAACGAATATGATGCAGAGTAATGATGCTATTAATGCGATCGCCGCCGCTAAGATCACGCAAGGAACAGGATTAACTTCAACATTCCATATTGCATTTCCGATAAAAAGTCCCAGGATAAAACATCCGCCCAGTGCAAGTAAAGAAGTATTACGCTTATTCTTAGATACCCTGAATTTCTTATCTATGTTTTTCATTTTCGTACTCTCCACTAATATCAATCCAAAGTCTGACACACTATAGTCTTCATCATCTCACAGAATCCGTTGCGTTCATTTAAGCTTATACTCCTTGCTGAGCCTTCCGCCTTTGACGTCAGACCTTTTCTCTTTCCCCGTTTCTTCTATCCTGTCGCTGATCATGTCGCGGAAGCTTTTCTTGTAAAGCTGGCGGTTTAAAACAGCTTCATATACAGACTGCAATTCCGGTAAAGTAAATGTTTCGTCAACAAGACAGAAGGCCTGATTGTTATAGAAGATCTGTTCCCTTAGTTTCTTCATGGCTTCGATCAGGATCTCCACATGATCGAAGGCAAGTCTCTCCTCGCTCTTAAGCGTGGGAATATAGTTTTCATATCTGACGGCACCGTTTCGGAAGTTTTCTTTTTTCAGACCGTATACGATTCTCACATTTCTGTCACTGTTTGTGAGGATTATCTCCGAATCGCCAAACTCCATATCAAACCATGCGGCATCCTTGGCATCATCAAGCCCCTTTACCTCTTCAAGCCTCGGAACCAGAGCAAGGTATGCGATACTCATAACCCAGGTTCTGGGATCTCTTCCGGGTTTGGTAAATGTATATATCTGATCCAGGTAGATACCCTTTAGCCCTGTCTCCTCTTCAAGCTCCCTTGCGGCTGCCTGATATGCGGTTTCATTCTCCTCGATAAACCCTCCGGGAAGTGCCCAGCAATCCATGTAAGGGTGATTGCCTCTTTTGATAAGCAGGAGTTTGAGTCCGGAATGTTTCTCTCCCGCTCCTATTATCAATATATCCGTTGTAACCGAAGGTCTCTTGTAATTGCCGAGATTGTACTGTTTTAAGAATTGCTTTTCCGTTAATCCGTCTTTGTTTTTCTTATTATTCATAATCTCTTCTCTCAGAAAAATGATGTTTAGTTTCTTTATAAAAATAATTATACATGGTTTAGGTATTGCTGCAATACTTATTTCCCGGGAATAATAAAAAACGGTGAAAAATATTACATTGCTTACGAGCCTCTTACAGATGATAGCGGTAAGATCTACGGAATGGCATTTTTCAGATAACAAACAAAACATACAAAAAAGTGCCCGCAAGATGCGGGCACTTTTCTTATATCATGTAAAATATTATTTCTTATAATTGTAGAAACCTTTACCTGCATTAACACCGGTCTCACCCTTGTCGATCTTCTCTTTCAGAAGAGTACAGATCTTATTTTCAAGAGTTCCCTCAACCTTTGATTCCGGCTTCATGATGTGAATGTTATAAGCGGTCTCAAGCCCTACTATATCAAGGATCTGGAAAGGTCCTGCAGGTGCGCTTGTTGCCAGCTTCCAGGTAAGATCGATAGTTTCGGGATCCGCTACTTCGTTAGCCCACAGTTCCTGTGCGGCGCTTAAGAAAGGAACCAGCATGGAGTTAAGGATATATCCGGGCTGCTCCTTGTGAAGCTTAAGAGGAACCATATTGATATCCGCAGCAAAAGCAACAACCTTATCATAAACTGCCTGATCGGTTCCGGGATGTCCCATTACCTCTGCGGTGTTGTTCTTCCAAATGGTGTTTGCAAAGTGAAGTGAAAGATATTTCTCAGGTCTTCCGGTATGCTGAGCAAATCTGCTGGGAAGCATTGTTGATGAATTGGTTACGAGAATTGTTTTCTCAGGAAGAAGATCCTTCATCTGCTCATAACAAGCAATCTTGGCATCGGGATCTTCCGACATTGACTCGATAACAATATCTGCATCTGCAAGAGCCTTTGCCATATCGAGTTCGATGGTGATGTTATTCTTGAGATTTTCCTTACCGGTCTTGAGAAGCTCATCTATCTTCTCTTCCGTGATGCCGTCCCATGCTTTGATCATTCCTCTGGGATACAACATCTTTCCGACAGGATTGGGAATGAGTGCCTTGGCTGCTTCCAGATCCTGAAGCATCAAACCTGAATATCTCTCAATTTTGGGAGTGGTTCTTCCTATGGAGCTTTCGCTTCTAAGCCAGAAAGTAACCTTGTGTCCGGTATAGGCACACATAAGTCCGATCTGTGTTCCCAGCACCCCGCCGCCGATAACTACTACATTTTGTAATTCCATATATACCTCCAAAAAAAATAGTACCCGAATAGTTAATTTTTTAACATATCCGAGTACTATTTTATCTTATTTGGGTTTTATTATCAATCACCGAAGCACTTTTCAATACTCATCCAGGAAATTATGTCTGATTCCCTTTTGCTTGTATTCGATAACCGTATCGAGATTTACATTCTCGACACTTCTGAAAATATTTGATTCCACAAAAGGATTGGTTTTCTTAAGTTCTGCTATAAGTTTCTTGGTCTCAAGCCTCTTAGATGAGGTCGTTCCGTCAGTATGGCATGTTGTGCAGGTGTCCGTAAAGTGACATGCGCACTGAAGGAAATGAAGATCATTATAATCACGCCAGGCAATGATATCACTTTCTCTGACCAGATAAAGAGGTCTGATAAGCTCCATACCTTCGAAGTTGGTACTGTGAAGCTTGGGCATCATTGTCTGGATCTGTGCTCCGTGAAGCATTCCCATAAGTATGGTCTCGATTACATCATCGTAGTGATGACCGAGGGCTATCTTGTTACATCCCAGCTCCTTGGCCTTGCTATAGAGATACCCTCTCCTCATTCTCGCACACAGATAGCATGGATTCTTCTCGATCGTATCAACTGTATCAAATATGGTACTTTCAAAGATCGTTACAGGAATCCCGAGTGCCTCTGCATTACTTTCTATAAGGGATCTGTTTTCCGGCTTATACCCCGGATCCATAACAAGGAATGTCAGATCAAAATTCACCTGTCTATGCTTTTTGATCTCCTGGAAAAGCTTGGCCATAAGCATAGAGTCTTTTCCACCGGAGATACATACTGCGATCTTATCGCCTTCTTCGATCAGTTTATAAGTCTTGCACGCTTTTGCAAAAGGAGAAAAAAGCTGCTTATGGAATTTCTTTGCTATGCTCTCTTCCGCTTTCTTCCTCTTCTCTTCCTTATCCGCTTCACTGCTGATCCCGGATCTTACATATCCGACGTACCCTTCGGCAAGACTGTAGCAATCCCTGCCCTGAAGTATTTCTGCAGAATCATCTATGGCGCGCGACAAACGTCCGATCTCGCAATAGAAGATCAGCTTTTTATCGGAAGGGATATCGGAAATGGCCTTACTCTCATAAACATCATCCGTAGGAACACTGACGGCACCGGGTATAATTCCGTATGCCATCAGGCCTTCATCCCTTATATCAATTAATTCGTATGATCCTTCCGGCAGTGCCCGAAGGTCATCACAGGTTATCTCTTTCATTATGTATTATCCCGGTTACCAGATCTGTCTTCCTTTCTCATCGGGAATGGCACTCTTGCGGTAGAAGTAGGAATTTACCTGATCGCACCACTCACGCGCATTAGCCAGCTGTCTTTCAAAACGCTCTCTTACATTTTCGAAGATTTCTTCATCAACCTTACCCTTGAGAGTATCCCACTTTGCAGCAAGCTGCTTAGCCTCATCATATCCCTCGAAATGAGTGTCATATATGTGCTGGATAACGGTCTTACCGCTGTGAAGCTTGTGTGTATAAGGCAGATGATGGAAAAAGAGTACGAGCTCGTCGGGGCACTCATCGGGTGAGTTATACATTGAAGCATTGGGCTCATTGTACAAAAGTGCATAGCCTGTTCCCTTATCGGTTCTGTCAACACCGATCCCGAAGTGATCGGCTCTGTGATAGGTTCCCCATCTGTCATACTCGTATCCGTCAACGCTGCATCCGTAGTGAAGTCCGGGAGTGACCATCCAGCCGATTCCGAGAGGACTGGTGTACTTCTCATAGATGGCACGTGAAGGAAGGAGGATTTCCTCGATTGTTTTAACCACTTCCTCATCATCGGATATGGTCATCTTAATGAAGTCTTCCGCAATCTCTTCGGAAGAAAGATCCGTATCGAAAGCCAGTCTTCCGAAGCCGAAGAGATTGGCACCTGCCAGGTAGTTTCCTGTCCAGTTGAAATCATTACCGGTATTGGTAACTGCGGCAACTCCCGAGAATCTGCTGCCCCATGTCTTACCGCTAACGATATCAGCAACGGTATCATCCTTATCGGAACAATATGTCTTAAATCCGAGGATTTCTTTGAACATGGGCATGAGATAGCAGACATCTATCTGATGACCGGTGTACTCCTGCGCGATCTGAACCTCCAGCATCTGGTTTGTTTTCTTAAGTCCTCCGAGAAGGGGAGAAATAGGCTCCCTGATCTGGAAGTCCATGGGACCGTTCTTGATCTGAAGAATAACGTTGTCATGATAATCTCCGTCCATGGGCATGAAGTTATCGTAACCTGCCCTTGCTCGGTCGGTCTTATAATCTCTCCAGTCCTGCTTGCAGTTATATACAAAGCATCTCCAGATGATGATACCGCCGTACTCTTTGACGATATCGGCAAGCATATTTGCTCCGTCTGCCTGGGTTCTTCCGTAAGTAAAGGGTCCGGGACGTCCCTCAGAGTCTGCCTTTACCAGGAAGCCCTTAAGTGTGGGTATCTTGGCAAAGCATTCGGCTGTCTTTTCCTTCCACCATGCTATAACTTTCTCATCGAGAGGATCCGCACTGTCGAGGCCTCCGATCTCAATGGTGGATGCATAGTTAAGGCTCAGGTATAATCCGATACCATACTCTGCAAATATCTGACCGAGCTCTGCAAGCTTTGCAAAGTATCTGTCGGTGATCATATAGGAAGCCGCATCCTTAACATTTACGTTATTGATGACAACGGCATTGATCCCTACAGATGCGATAAGCCTTGCATAGTCCCTTGTACGCTCATCGATAACGATCTCATTGTTAATATAAAAGAATGACTTACCCGAATAACCTCTTTCGATACTTCCGTCCATATTATCCCAGTGATTGAGCATTCTAAGAGGATTGGAAGGGCGAACGGATCTGCCCGGTGCGTAAACCGCTTCAACGTTCTTCTCGGTCGCAACGGTTCTGAGAATATCAAAAGCTGCATATAAAGCTGCTGAAGAACTCTTTGCATCAATCACCAGTGCGTCCGCATCGATGGAAATCTTATACTCTTCGTTGTCCAGGATATCCTTGCCGCAGTTAACAACGGCAGGTGCTGTTGCTGTGCCGAATGTGATCTCAGGATCAACATCAAGCATTGCCTTAAGGCCTTCTTTTAACTCGCTGACGGCATTCTTACTTACAATATCTGTTTCATCCGCACCGTTAATGCGGATCTTCCTAAGGCAGGTACAATCCCTGTTTGCCTTCTTACTCTTGTATCCGAGCCAAAGCTTAGCATAATTACTCATATATTTTCCCTCGCTTTATAATATTTCTTTCCTATTTTATCAAAATTCCACCATATCAGGGTGTTCTCCGGACCATCCTGTCTCAAGTATGGTTGAAGGACAGGTACTAAAACATTATCTTATCCCCCGAAAGCATCGTCAATACCATATCCGTTTTCACGCAAAAAGAGAGCCTTCACAGGCTCTCTTTTCCTTAAAATATCACATTCTCTAAAACCACCAATCAGGTAAAAATGACAGTATGTTTTCGACATAGTCATGGTTAAACAAAACTCCTGACAAAACAGGGAAAAACAAGACGAAAAGTGTGCCCGAAACCGCTGCCGAGAACTTTATCACAGACTCTTCTCTCTTAAATCCCATGCACTGAATGCTCCTGCATATCATCAGTATCAAAACCTTGGTACATACGAAGTACTGATATATAAATACGGTTCTCGTAATGAATACCCAGGGAAGAAGCATGCATATGTAGAAAACGAGAAGCAACGCGGATACGTTATCTTTTCTCCGAAGGGCCAGATATGCGTGATGAATTACCGATGCAAGTCCCGCAAAGCATACAAAGGGATTAATAAAGGTTGCAACGACGGCTTTGTAATCATTCATGATAAGTCTGAAGTCCGTAAGGGGATGCCAGTCGATAAGCCAGCTGTACCAAGGCGATGCATAAGGGTGATCCTCCGTTACGTTACTGTGATACTCAAGCATATGAATGCTGTTTGAGATTGCATGCTCTATAAGATTCTTATCCGGATATTCTTTTACAAATGCATAAACGCCAAGTGCGAGGACGATATCGCCAGCTACTGACAAAAGACAGTACAGATACTCTCCGTTTTCAAAATCGATCAAAAAGATTTTGACTAAAGCAGAGGTAATGGCGACAAAGAGCATTAACAGACGGTACGGTTTGAACAGAGCTTTAAAATTCATATGACAACAAAAATCTTTCTTCACAAAAATTGCATCCCTTCGGATGCATGAGTTTAGCAAAAATATATTAACATTTTAGAGAAATTTAATAAACCCCTTGAAAAGGAAAAATGAATAAGCTATTATACGCAGGATGTTTTTTTGAGGAGGTAGTTTTATAAATGAACAAAAAGATCTTAAGTATTTTAACCGGTGTTTCAGCTCTTGCAGCTGCAGGACTTCTGAGCATCATCCCCGCATCTGTAAGCCACGCTGAAGGACCTTCACAGGCACCCGCAGCAGTTACCGTACGCACGACTGTTTATGTGCATGATGTGCATCTGGACGATTTTGATCCATCTCACCCTATTGAAGAAGACTGTGAATTCGAATACACATATTCAGGTGATGCTGTCATCTGTGATATGTATTCCCTTTGGTTAACCTTTTCGTTTGATGAAAATAATGGTCAGAGTTTTACTTGTGAAGGAAGCGTAGAAGCAGATTACGATCATAGCACATTTTCACAATCCGACAGCATAAACGGAACCTTCCGTTTTACGTATGGCGGAACGAATTATGTGGTTACGGGATCCGGTAACTTGGAACCTGATGTGCAATGCTCCAATTATTATGCTGATTTCAACATTGAGGAATACGGAAACTTTGTTTCCGTCCCCCCCCTCTTCAAGTCCTGCAGCTTCAGGCACTCCTGCAAGTCCTGCAGCTTCAGAAGATCCCGTAAGTCCTTCACCTTCAGGTGCTCCCGCTACTCCTTCCGAGAATCCCGGTGCTCCCGCAAGTCCTGCACCTTCAGGCACTCCTGCTGCTCCTTCCGAGAATCCCGGTGCTCCCGCAAGTCCTGCACCTTCAGGCACTCCTGCTACTCCTTCCGAGAATCCCGGTGCTCCTTCCGAAGGAACACCCGCAGATAAAGAGTTCTATGAAGGTATCGACAATACAGTTAATGAGATCGGCCTTGCAATTCAGGGACTCAACGCTGACGGATCCGTTAACGAGAACAGAACCGTTGAGTACAAGACCAATTCCTCTGTAAGCTCTAAGATCATCACTGCTATGATCAAAGCTGAGAATGTTACACTTATCTATACCTTCGAGTATAAGGGAATCATTTTCTCAGCATTCATCACTCCCGAGAATGCAGCTGCAATGTATTCACAGGATATCAACTGGTACGGTCCCTGCTACATAGCACAGTACTGTCCCACTGTTCCCATCGGATTCGTACATTAATATTTCCTGACACCAAAAGAGAGCCTGTAAAGGCTCTCTTTTTTTACAGTCCCATGGAAGCTGCAAGTACTGAAGGTACTTTAGCTTTGATATGCACTCCCTCCTCCACATAATCTTCGGAGATAACCCTGGCTTCTCTGTGAAGTCTGTTAAGAAGGTCACCCGAAGTGTAGGGAATCACGGTATCAACATCCTTATCCCCCTCGGAGAAGATCTTCTCGAGAGAATTTAACAGGTCTTCTATTCCGTATCCGCTCCTGGCAGAGATATAAACGGACTCACTGCCGGGCATATTCTTAACAGTCATTTCGGGATCACGAAGATCGGATTTGTTATATACATAGATCCTGGGAATACCCTTCGCATCAAGTTCGTTCAGTGTATCTTCGGTAACCTTTAAATGCTCCCTGTGAGTGGGATCGGATGAATCCATTACAATGAGGAGTACATCAGCATATTTAAGTTCCGAAAGAGTGGACCTGAATGCCTTGATAAGATCATGGGGGATATTTTCTATAAATCCTACGGTATCGGAAAGCAGGAAAGTCTTCTTGCCGGGAACGGAGATTTTTCTTACCGAAGTATCAAGTGTTGCAAAGAGCATGTCTTTTTCAAAGACTTTCTTCTCCTGAACTTTTTCCGTGGACTTACCCGTCATTTCGATCAGGCAGTTCATGAGAGTTGATTTTCCGGCATTGGTATATCCGACAAGCGCTACATGCGGATATCCGTCTCTTTTCCTTCCGCTCCTTTGAACATCTCTTGTATGTTCAACTTCTGCCAGTTCTTTTTTTAACTCGGTTATTCTGTGCGAGATCTGACGTCTGTCGAGCTCGATCTGTTTTTCACCGACGCCTTTATTGGCCCTGCTGCCACCGCCGCCGCTCTGACGGCCGAGGTGCTGCCACATACCGGTAAGTCTGGGAAGCATATACTGGAGATATGCGGATTCAACCTGAAGCCTGGCTTCGCGGGTTTTTGCTCTTCTGGAGAAAATCTCCAGTATGAGATTTGTTCTGTCCCATACCGGAACCTTTATGATCTTCTGAAGATTCTTCATCTGTGCGGGCGAGAGGTTTCCGAGACATACAACATGCTCCGCATCATTTACTCTCACTTCCTCGGCCAGTTCCTCAGCTTTACCCGATCCGATCCATGTGGCATTATCGGGATGCTCAAGCTTCTGCGTCATCGATGCCAGAACTTCCAGATCGCAGGCTTCGCAAAGTGCTACAAGCTCGTTCATCGCATGCTCGAATTCATCATCACGCTCAGTGGTACGAAGTCCCACGAGAATAACCGGAATCAGTTCATTATCATTTATCAGTTCGTTCAATACTGTATTCCTTTCTGTAAAAACGAATACCGATCAGGCCTGAGCCATATTCAGATTATAATACAATCCTTTGGCGGCCATAAGCTCATCATGATTTCCGCTCTCTGCGATACCGCCGTTTTGAATAACGAAAATCCTGTCGGCATTTCTGATGGTCGAAAGCCTGTGTGCGATTACAAAAGATGTTCTTCCTTTAAGGATCGTTGCGATACCTTTCTGTACAAGGATCTCCGACTTGGTATCGATCGATGAAGTTGCTTCATCGAGGATAAGGATCTTGGGATCCGACAAAATAGTACGTGCAAAGGCAAGTAGCTGCTTCTGACCGGCGGAAAGTCCTCCGCCTCTTTCGGTCAGCTCCGTTTCATAACCTTTTTCAAGGTTCATGATAAAGTCATGAGCATTTACCTTCCTGCATGCTTCTTCTATCTCTTCATCCGTGGCATCAAGCTTACCGTATCTGATATTCTCGCGAATGGTTCCGGTAAACAGGAAATTGTCCTGAGTCATTATGCCCAGCTGGCTCCTGAGAGATTCGATAGAAACATCTTTAACATCTGTGTCATCTACCATGACGGTTCCGGTCTGTACATCGTAAAATCTTGAAATGAGATTTACGATGGTGGTCTTGCCGGCTCCCGTGGGTCCTACCAGTGCTATTGTTTCTCCGGGTTTGATATCAAAGTTTACGTCCTTGAGAACGGGAACTCCGTCTTCATATGCAAAGCCTACATTCCTGAAACGTACACGTCCGGTGATCTCGGGCATTGTTCCAACCTTCTCACCGTCCTTGATCTCGGGCTCAAGGTCCATTACTTCAAATACTCTTTCCGCCGCAGCAAGGTTTGTAATGATCTGGTTATAGAAGTTTCCGAGATTTGCAATGGGCTGCCAGAAAAGTGACAGGTAGCTCGAAAATGCAACCAGGAGTCCTACATTCGAAGCATCCAAATGGAGAACCGTTACCGCCACATAGAGCATGCATATTATGCTCACTGCGGTGCTTACCTCAATAACCGAATTGAACGCATCATTTACTCTTATGGCATCCATGAAGCTGTCACGATGTTCCTTGGTAAGTTCATCGAATGTCTCAAGTGCTTCATCCTCTGCCGCAAACGTTTTGATGATCCTTATTCCGGATATGTCCTCATGCAGAAATGCATTCAGGTTGGATGACTTCTTTCTGTGAATCTGCCATCTTACGCGGCACAGATTCTCTATTACGAGAAGTCCGACGATCAGGATGGGAAGTCCCACCATTCCCGCAAGCGCAAGTCTCGGATTCTTGATCAGCATAATGATCATAACCGCGATAACAGTGATGAAATCGGGAAGCAGGGTTATTACAAAATTCTGGAGCACCTGCTTGAGCGAATTAACATCACCCATTACACGTGACAGGATCTTTCCGGTAGGTCTGGAATCAAAGAACTTAAATCCGAGTGTCTGAAGATGTGTGAATACTTCTTCACGGATCGTCTGTATGATCGAGTTTGTCATCTTACTCATCACATACATTCTGATCTTAACCAGGACTACTCTGATCGCATTCATCGCAAGTGCGATCGCTACAAGTACGAACACGCCTTTGATATTTCCGGGTGTGATGTAATCATCGATGGCTGATTCTATAATGAGCGGATTGATAAGGCTTACCGCTACGCAATATGCCATGATGAACATTACGATCACTATTGTTTTTTTGTATCTGAATAAATAACTGAGGAGTCTTTTTATCGTTACCGACTTTTTGACTGTCGATATGTTCTCGTCCTCTCTTATCGAATTGGCGGCCATCAGATCACCTCCTTTAATACGGGCTCTCCGTACTGAGACACATATGTCTCGTAATAGAGTCCCTTCTTTCTGAGCAGCTCGTCGTGGGTTCCGCGCTCTGCGATCCTGCCCTCATCGAGTACTATGATCTCATCCGCATCCTTAACAGAGCTGATACGATGCGCAATGATGATCTTGGTCATTTCTGTTAAATTCTTAAGTTTCTTCTGGATATCACGTTCGGTCTCCATATCAAGTGCTGAAGTCGAATCATCCATTATCAGAATAGGCAATTCCTTGGCAAATGCTCTCGCTATGGAGATACGCTGCTTCTGTCCTCCGGAGAGTCCGACGCCACGCTCACCTATTACGGTCTCATAGCCTTTATCCATCTTGTCGATGAATTCGCTTGCTCCCGCATTCTTACTGGAACGTCTGATAACTCTGTCACTGATATTGTGACGGCGTCCCATCTTGATATTTTCCGCTATGGTATCGGAAAACAGGAAAACATCCTGCATTACAAGTGAAATGCTTCCTCTGAGCTGCTTGAGAGTCAGGTTCCTGATGGGTACACCGTCAAGCCTGATCTCACCGTCGGTTACGTCATAAAGTCTTGTGAGAAGTGAAACGATCGAAGTCTTACCCGCGCCGCTTGCCCCCATTATTCCCAGGGTTTTCCCGGCAGGGATTTCAAATGATATACCCTTCAGGATATCGTGCATGTCCTCTTTATGAAATCCGACATTGTCAAAGGTTACGGTTCCGTGAACCTTCTCTAAAACTACAGGGTTCTCGGGATCGTTGATGGTTGATACTTCATCATAGATCCTGTTAAGCTTCTTAACCGATGCCACCGCTTCAGAGAAGCTGTTGGTAAGCCATCCGAGCATCTCCATGGGCCATACGATATTGTTCGAATAGGTAATGTACGCGGTGATAACACCAAGGGTGATACCGAACATTCCATTTACGTAGAACACACCGCCAATCGCAATTACAAGAAGGGGAACTATTCCTGACACAAACGAAAAGAAAGGATAGTACTTAACGAAGACTTTGGAAAGGTCTACATTTAATTCCTTGTACTTATCGTTGTGTTTCCTGAACTTGATAAGTTCATAGCCCTCTTTTGCAAATGCTTTGACCGTACGCACCCCCGCGATATTCTCCTCACAGGTGGTGTTGAGCACGGCATTTTCCTCGGAGATCTCACCGAATACCACATCGAGCTTCTTATCCATCTTGATCGCCAGAAATCCGCAGACTACTATCGCTATAAATGGGATTATCGCCATGTAAGCATTTAGTCTGAACATGCATACCAGGATAAAGACCGTATGGAAAGCAACTTCGATCAGAAGCATGGAGATAAAAGAAAGAGCTTCCCAAACCTTGTCGATATCCTCTTTTAGTCTGGCCATGATCTCGCCGGTATTGTTTTTATCAAAGTAGCTCGTATCGAGGCTCTGAATATGCCTGAAAAGATCACGTCTTATTCCGACGACAACCTTTGAAGACACTGAGTCAAAAGAGTACTCCTTGACGTACTGCAGTACCGCACGGGATGCGCCCAGGCAGGCATAGATCACGAGGAGCTTGATAAGAAGCTCTGTCTTGCCATCAACTATGACATCATCAACTATATGTTTCTGAACCTCGGGCACGATCATAGAGACCGTAACCGAAAGGATCAGTGCCGTAAGCGCGATTATGTATTGCCATAAGTGGCGCCTTATATGTTTAAATAAACTGAATTTTTCCCTCATTTTCTAAATCACATCCTATCTCATAACGTCCGAAAAGGTAAAAAAATAGCCGGAAGCTTGCAGTATGCTTCCGGCATTATGGTAAAAACCGCTATACAGTTGCCATATGGTCGCGCTGACCACATTATACCTGCATAGTCCCTTTCCGGAGGCTGTAAGTATTGTTCATAAGTAGATTATTCATATTCTGTCTTAACTTAATCAATTTAATTGCCTCCTTTCTGATAAACGCGGTTAATAGTTTCAATCTGTCTCACAACGGACACTATGTAACATAACGAATTAAATTTAGTTTGTCAAGTGTGACAGAGGGTCCGACCCTGTGTCACACAAGAAACATCCCTGTGTCATCGAATTTATGATATTATATTGGCTATAGGGGAGACATATATGGCTCAATCGGATATCGGACAACTAATAACCGAATACTGCAAGAACATGGACCGTCAGGAAGAACTGAACGAGGCACTCTTTAACAAGCTCCCGAAAAAAGAGTGGATCGGGCGGCTTGCAGATCGTGCGCATGAACTCACCGAGATTGCTGCCAGGGATGAACAGATCCTCAGTGATATTAATTCGCTCCTTGAACGTGACTTGTCCGAGGAAGAAACCCTTACTCTTTATAACCGTGTCGTTGAAATGTACAACGATGACTACGACGATTATGTCGTTATCTTTCCGCTTCTCAAAAAGCTCGAGAAAATCTACGAAGGAAGCACCGATTACGAAAAGCTGATCTTCGTCTACAAAGCAATATTTTACGAAATGAACGAGATAAGAAATCGCGGCTCAGGACAGATGAGAATGAGCGATGAATATCTTGAGAAGATTTTCGCACTTTCAGATCATTACAGTGAATTTACCCCAGAAGCAAGACGGGGTGTCTGGGTAGCATGGTACAACTATGTCGTGATCGATACCGAAAATCCGGACTTTGATATTAACAGATCATACCTGCGTCACAGAAAAGCCAATGATTTTTGGAACAGTGATGCTGTGCAGGCTCTTGATAAAGACAACGAAGCAATCCTTGGGATCATCGATATCATGAACAAGGACTGGATGTGCGTTGAAGAGCATATAGACAATGCAAGTGATGAGGTAAAACAATACCTCTACGAATACTCGGGAAAATGTTTTGCGGAAAATTCCGCAAAAGCAAAAAACATCACCGATTACAACGACCGCGTATACGCCCTGTATCTGCGCACCAGAATTGAAAGCGGTGAAGAAACATACGAGAGTGCTCTTGATAAATATCTCGACTACTACAAAGCATGTATCATCAAATTTGAAGCAGCAGGAAAGCAAAGTGTTGAGGAACAGCACTTCCTTAACAACGGCCCCTTATACATGCTCCGTCTTGCAGGTTATCTCGAGGATGAGAAGAAAAAGAACAGGATCGTCTCCTATCTGATCAAATCATCCAAGAAGAATCTGTTCAGCAAGTACAAGGATTTCCCCTCGCAGTTTATCAACGACGTTCTTGCAAAGTGGTATTACAAAACTCTCGGATACCTCGGTTCGAGAAAAGAAAAAGAAGACTACATCCTTGACCTGATCGTCAAACGACAGCTTCCCACCTATCTGCACTCCGTAATAGTCTCGGAGCTTGCTCTTGTTTTTGCAGAAAGTGCTCTTATCTACATGCCGGAATTTTTTGATGACCTTCCGGTCAAAGAAGACATTCCCGATTACCTGCGTCACTGTGGTCTCTTCCACGATGTGGGGAAAACAAGAATTGCCGACATCATAAATCTCCAGTGCCGCAAACTCGGTGAAGAAGAATTTGACTCAATAAAAAAGCACCCTGAATACGGTGCCAAATTTATGGAGAATGATCCCGATCTTATCATTTACCGGGACGTAGCCGCAGGCCATCACTGCTACTATGACGGTTCGGGCGGATACCCGGATGATTACGATCACAGCACTCCATACCGTGCGGCAATCGATATCATAACCATTTGTGACTGCCTTGATGCGGCTGCCGATCAGTACGGAAGAAATTACAAGAGAGCCAAAACACCCGGCGAAATCTTCGAAGAGCTCAAAAAGTATGCGGGAACGCGGTACAATCCCGATCTTGTCAGGCTCTTGGATCTTGACCCCGACCTCAAATCCCGTATCGGATATTTCATCGGTTCAGGCAGAGCCGAGATCATGTACCAGGCTTACAGAAAGAAAATATAGATGACACCGGGACGTTTCTACTGTCATCCCCCGGTATCATCCTATTATACGTTTAATATCCCCGGCCGTGGCGGCTATATATGTCGCCCCGGCTTTTTTCAATTCCTCTTCGCTTCCGTATCCGTACAGGACGCCTACGGAATCTATGCCGATCTGTCTTGCGGCATTTATATCATAGTGACGGTCGCCGACCATGAGAACTTTGCTCAGGTCCGTGATGCCGTACTCTTTGATGACATATCTGATGATATCAGTCTTCTCTTTACGATCCTCGTCATTTCCGCATCCGATGACGTCGAAGTATTTTCCAAGATCAAAATGATCCAGAACTATTTTTGTTCCCTTTATAAACTTGGATGTTGCAACGGCAAGGTGCAGTCCCATTCCTTTAAGGTCTTCGAGGAGCTCTGCAACTCCGGGGTAGACTTCATTTTCCAGGACACCGCCCATTTGAAAATAATACTCCCTGTATGTTGCGATTGCTTTTACGGTATCTTCCGGAGAATATCCGAGCATCTTCCCGAATGATTCCTCCAAAGGTGGTCCGACAAATCTTCTGAGTCCGGATCTTTCACCCGGATCACCGCCCATCTTCTTAATGGCGTATTCGAATCCGTTCATTATTCCGGGACCTGAGTCCGTGAGCGTTCCGTCGAGATCGAACAGTATGTGAGTATAACGCAAAGCATTAGTCCTTTCTTTTGTGACACAGGGTCATTTCCACTGCCCCGTGTCACTTACTTAATCTTTAATGTTTTAAGATATGCTTTCTGCTCATCCGAGATGCGATAGCTTTCGACGGATTTCTGTATAGCTTTATTATGTGTCCACTTATCGAGTTTTTTCTTCTCGATGTAGGGGATGATCGTATCGTACTGTTTTGCGAGAGCTGTTGCAAAATACCAGGCGATCATCATGTTAACGTAATACTCATCGGATCTGAGTTTTGCCACCATGGCAGGATATTTTACATCATAATCGTCATCCAGGAAATGCTCCATGAGCATACCGACTCCGAAGCGGATGGTATAAGGCTCGCCTGATGCAATCCACACCTTCACACGCTTAAGAAGCTCATCCTTGTGCTTCTTGAAAATCTTCGGTGACATCTGATCGCAGGTTGCCCAGTTATCGACATAGGGAAGGAACTTCTCGAGTTCTTCAAAGCACTCGTCTGCATCCTTCATGCCGGATAATATAAATGCATGGAGCTGATTTTCTTCGAAATACTTGTGGGGAAGATCATTTAAGAAATCCTTGTAATCCCCGGACTTTAAGATCTCCTTCGCCATTGCTTTAAGCTCCGGTGTCCTGACACCTATGATGGATGAAGGCTCCAGATTGGGAATGATCTTAACCTGCATGTCGCGGTATTTTAAGTCCTGAAGCTTTTTAAGATTTTTGTGCAGATCAGTTTTTTTCATTTAAAACTCCTTCAGTTCGAAATGTCCCGGATTGCTTCCTCCATCAACTATGAGAAAAGAGTCTCCCTCGGGGTCGTATACCATGTAATCAATCTTAGTCTCGGAGCCGTACCAGGAATCCATCCTGATAACGTTATCGTCACACAAATACATATAATACCCTTCGCCGCAATTAAGTGATCTAAACGCACCGAAGTCACTGTGCCAGATATACAGATCTGTGAATTTGGTCTCTTCGGAATCATCTATGATACCTATAAGTAATTCATCAGCTCCATCGCCGTTAAGATCACGAAGGAGATATCCGAATCTGTTATTCGGATCTTTCATTTCATCGTGGATGAACAGGTCTTCTCTTTCATTGGCCCAATCTGATGAAAATCCTTCTCTGTAGTATTCGAGAGTTTCATTGTACCAATCACCGGGAATCTTATTGCCAAAATTCAAAGAACAACCACAAAGCGTCAATATCATTAAGCCAGCAAGTACCAAACGAACCAATTGATTTTTCATTATCCCTTTTTCCTTTCAGATACTTCACGACCTTCTCCATTTTATCATAATTACGGTATCAACGACGAAAAGTGCAATGACCAGTCCGATAAATCCCGCATTCCTTCCAAGGAATGTGTCCGGAGCAAGATCCGGGTTTATGTATCCCACAAGTATCGATGGGCCTGCATTATTTACCGCATGCATGATCGCAGCAGGCCAGACCGATCCGCTTTTTTCGGTTACAAATGTGAGGATGATTCCCATAAGTGTGCACATTATGCACATTTTTAATATTCCGACATAAGGAAATCCGGGGTAATCCGTCCCGAAATTATGTCCGATGCAGGTAAGGGGAGCATGCCAGAGTCCCCAGATGATGCCTCCGACGATCAGTGCTTTGCTGCGTCCCATGATCTTAATGAGCTTGGGCATCATATATCCGCGCCATCCGCCTTCTTCTCCGAATGCGGCAACAGATACGATGACTCCGTTTACGATCGCACTTACAGGAAGTAATAACAGCAGACGTTTTTCAATCTCCAATTCCTGATAATATTCCGGATCAAATACCGAAGGAACAAGAACAAGCGAAATTACATTTGAGGCTTCCTTATAAAACCAGGGAAGCAAACATACCGCCAAATAGATCATCCATTTTTTATCCTTAAACGATATCCCGAAATATGAATTATCATCTCCGCCAAACCTGAACCTTTCCCTCGTTATCACTCTGGTAAGTACATGGGATATAACCGGAAACATCATGCCAAGCGCGACAAACGACTGCCTCATCTGTCCCATTTCATCCCAGTTTTTTCCATCGGGATCAGCTATAAAAAACCATATATAAGTTATCGAAAACGACAGCGTAAGATAAATAAGGAGTCTTTGGGTATCTGTAAATTTTTTATTCATATTCATACTCCTTTCCGTCAAACACTTTCACTGAGATGCGGTAGCAAAGAAAGTAAAGTCCCAGCGAAATCAAAGGAGATACGGTGGTAACAAGCGTAAGCAGAAATGAATTCTTTTCACACCAGCTGATAAGGGTATCTATATCCCAGTTTTCAAATACTCTCAGGTTTCCAAATAACAAATATCCTGCTACGATCATTCCGAGCAGATTAATAAGCGCCGTCTTAAAAAACTGCCCCCTGGCTCTTCCGAATATCAGATATACCGTAAGTTCTATCCCGGACACTAATAGGGCCAGACATATGATCCCGGTCGAAAAAGCCTGTGTCAGCATTATCATATCCAGCATAAAGCCTTCCGGGACAAAGGCTGCCGATATGATGCTCCACAAAACCACAAGTGAAAAAACAGCATAGTAGCAGATGCCGAAGAAAACGAATTTCGAAGCTACAAATGTACTCTTGTCGATCGGCATTGACAGATAATAGTTTACGGACTTTTTCTTCTCATCGTATTCCGTGATTTTCGAAACCCACATATTGATAAAAGCACATCCCAAAATGATCAGAAACCATACCGCCTCCAAGGTTATGGTATCAAAAAGGTTAATATGTTCTCCGTTATCATTTACAACATTAAGTACGGAAAAAAGATCAGTCCTTACTCCGACGATCTTAAGGATCATCATCACTGCGGTAAGAATAAAAAGTACGGTAACGATCTTTTTTCCTTTGACAGATGCAAAATCTTTATATAATAATCCGCCCATCAGATCACACCTCTCTTTCTTTCCGCAATCTTCAGACTGCAAATATACGACAGGATGCAAACTGCGCAGGCAGTTATCAGGAATATATATCCTTTTTCCTTTATGAAATACAGAGGCTTCCAGAATGTATCTCTGTCAAAACCCTGTTCATTTATGAAAATCCTTATCCAGATATCTTTTATGCTTTTGAAGTTAATGAGTGAAAAAGACACGATCATGGAAAGTATCGTTAGAACCTGGGCATATACCTCTCTTCCGTATCCGAGCAGAATACAGAAAAAGATCAGTATCGCAGAATAGATACTTATCACCGAAGCTGATGTAATAATGACTCCGAACATTTCACCGAAGCTGCATATATCCGTAAGAAGCGACAGGATGAATGCGAGTATGACATCGATCGCAGTTCCGATACCAAACAGAGTAAAGATGGTAAGAAATCTGGCAAGAAGCCTTTTACTAACAGTAAGCGGTATTATTGAAGATATTTTATTGAATCCGGCCTTTCCATCCGCGATAAATACATTTACCATATCACCCACGCAGGCGATCGGAAGGATCATGAACAGCATCATGACAATATTAGCGAGATTGATGATATCAATCTGTGACATTTCGTTCTCATTGATCTCAAGCATCTGCCTGCCTATCAAAGCGATATTCCCATACTTTGCGCTCAAGACAAACATTATAGATATCACGACCGTTCCGAACAGGACAAAAAAGAACAGTGTAAGTTGTTTTCTAAGGCACATTATGTCCTTGATGATAAGCCCCTTCATATACTCACCTCCCGGTGCCTGAAGCAGACCGGTTCCTGTTGACGTAGTAGATCATGATTTCTTCAAGTGCAGCATTCTCAATGACCATATCGGGATAGAGTTTCTCCGCAGAGTGCCTGTCATTGACGAGAATCTCCGCACCGTAATCTCCAATCTCGGAATAAACGACGAGAGATTCACTTACCTTTGATGCTTCATCTTTTCTGCATTTCAGAACCGCATGCTTTTCCATGATCTCGTCTTTATTTCCTGCCAGCACTATTTTTCCGGCGTTGATAAAGACAACCTCATCCGCAATCTTCTCAAGGTCACTTGTGATATGGGATGACAGAAGTATAGTATGATTCTCTTCCACCACGAATTCCCTGAAGATACCTATGATCTCATTTCTGACGATGGGGTCCAGTCCGCTGGTGGGCTCATCCATGATAAGGAGCTTCGCATTATGTGAAAGAGCCACTGCGATCTGCAGCTTCATTCTCATACCTCTTGAAAATGCACCGCATTTCTTTTTCGAGGGAAGCGAGAACTTCTTCAGATTTTCGAAGAATACCTCTTCGTCCCAGTTCTTATAGATATTCTTCATCATGATATTGATGTCTCGGCCGGTCATGAACTCATGAAAGCCCATCTCATCGAATACGACACCGATATCTTCGCGTAAGTATGCGGTATCCTTATTTACCGGTTCGCCAAAAAGTGTGATATCTCCGGAATCACGTCTGATCACATCCAGGATCAGATTGATGGTGGTAGTCTTGCCGGCACCGTTCTGACCGATGAATCCGCACACTGTTCCTTCAGGCACGGCAAAGCTTACATTATCAAGTTTGAAATCACCGTAATCTTTGGTAACGTTCTTAAGTTCAATTACATTCTTAACTTCGTCCATTAGTATTCACCTCAGAAACAAAATTTAAGCTTCAATCCTTGTTTGCTTTTTCCTCATAGATGATCTCCAGCATCTCTTTGAGTTCATCAAGTGATACCTTTCCCGTGACCGCCTTATCTGCGGCCTTCTCCAGATGCTGTTCAATGACAAACTTCATATTCTCCTTCATGAGTTCGGGATTGATACCTTTTACAAAGCTTCCCTTTCCCACCACGGATTCAATGTAGCCGTCACGCTCGAGATCTTCGAATGCTCTTTTGGTTGTGATAACACTAATCTTCAGATCTTTTGCGAGAATTCTCATAGACGGAAGAGCGTCCCCTGCCGCCAGTTCGCCTGTCATGATCAGGCTCTTGATCTGTTCCTCGATCTGCTCGTAAATGGGCGTTCCCGAGGAGTTACTGATGATAATGTCCATATGGATTTCCTTTGCGCGCTCGGCGTTTGGGTCTGCGCTAAACCTTCCCGCCTTAATGGTCATCAATTGTATATACTCAATATATACAATTGCATATATCTTTGTCAACACTCGACACTCAACACTCAAACCTGACGGGCTAAAATTTTCAGGCTTTTCGGCCATATATTAGCCCGTTTCCACTGTAACACCCCTTCTTTACCGCCTCCCGGGCTAATAAATCCGGGATTCCGGCCATTTTATTAGCCTTTTTCGGCTGCAGTGCCCTTTTTCCCCGGCTTTCGGGCTAATAAAATGCCTTTTTCTGCCGATTTTTTAGCCGGCGCGTCAAAACCAGGCAAAAAGCCGTGCAAAAATCCGGTCCAGCCCCATGCCCCGAAGCCCAGAGCATCTCCGACGCCCCCGCGACGCCCCACCTTCGCACAAAAAAAATCGCCGGCGCATTGCCGGCGATTAATTATCACTGATTTATTTATGCTGTTTGAGCTTTTTTGAAATATCTGTCCAGAAAGAAGTCGATATACTTCTCGACCTTTCCCATAACTTCGTCTTTTCTGTCGGGCTCTCTGTCTGCAAGCTGGATAAGAAGTGATACCGGAGCGTAATACTCCATAGCCATCATCTCTGCATCATCGTTTTCCAAAACTCCCTTATCCATCAGGTTCTTGAAAATCGCAGTGAACTGTCTCTGCATATTATCAAACTGATGCTCCGATGTCTGTCTGCTGAAATGAGGATTTCTGAACTGCTCGATGGTTCCCATCTTTCTGAGCTTCTTGATCTTATCGTCCTCAATGGTAAATCTGATCTGATTCATGCTGAACTCTCTGAGTTCATCACGGCTTGAGATGTTCAATCCCACATCGGGATTCATCTTCATTCTCTGCTTGTATCCCTCTTCCATCTTGATACTGAGTTCTTTCAGTACTTCCTCTTTACCTTTAAAATACTTATAGATATTGGGTCCCTTCATGCCGATGGATTCAGCGATTTCATCTACAGAGGTGGCGTCGTATCCTTTCTGAGAAAAAAGATCGAGCGCCGCATTCATTATTTTTTCTCTCACTGAAGCTGTGCTCATAATACTATATTTTTCCTTTCGTACTTTTTCTGGTACTATGTTTCCCTAATTTCACCCCAAAACACAAATAATGATTCTTTATAAATGCTTTCCTACATTTTTATCAGATGATAACGGCTTTTTCAACCCATAAATTGTAAAACATTATTAAACATTCCTAAACTTTTAAAAAGCCGCCAAAACCCTTGATTCATGCACTTTTTCACTGTATCTGAGCAGAGCATTTTTCGCTATGATTTTGGTCAATCTGTAGCAAAAAATTCCCAATTTTTGTGATTTTCTTATAGTAATCGTTATCCGGCGTATTTTATGTCCCTTCGGACAAAAAAAGACCGGACCGGGCATAAGCCTGATCCGATCTCCCAATCCAACGAACAAAAATTAAGATAATTATTTGCACTTAGAGCATTTTAGCATATTTGGAGAAAAATGCCATACCTCCGGGTGTTTTTTTAGAAAAATAAAATAATCCGAATCTGCATCCCGTGAAATGATCCAGTCTGAAATGTAAAGGATGCTCTCCGGGAAAGAGTCTCAGCATACCTTTGTCATATATGCCGGCATAAGCGATATCCCTGTCACCCTGTTCATCATTAAACACAGCAGCAAGGTGTACTCTCAAAGTACATTCCTTCAGCTCCTGTCTTCTGATAGTTTTCTCGGGACCTTCGCCGAGCTTCCAGATATCACCCGACTCATTCGTATATGATGCACTTTCCGCATACAGCTTTCCGTCTTCTTTACGGATACCGATCATCATGTAATCACCCTGAAATGCACAAAGCCCTGCGTAATCCCCGTCATTCAACATCGAGCCATCTATCGTAACTTCTGCGCTGCACGTGGGAAATGTCATCCTCTGAGTAAGAGTATTTGCGGCATGGAAAATATTCTCTGCGGTCTTGTCTGTTTTGATCCAAAGTTTCTTTTCTAAACTGTCGATCCCCACAAGATTCAGATCGGGCTCGTGATTAAACTGCCAGAAACTCTTAAAACCGAAGCTTCCGTAATGCTCTTTATCCTCCTCGAATTTCTCCGAAGGATCATAATCAAAATCATCGCTTCCCGTAAGAGGAGCATACTCATATCCGGGATTAAGATCCGTTGTCTTAACATCACGCGATGCTTTACCTGCATTTCCAAATACCGGATAGGGCTTACCTTCGGTATTCTTTTCCCAGGATACGGGTACGAGAACGGGAAGTCTTCCGACGGCACCGCTGTCCTGAAACATTATTGAATGCCAGACGCCTTCCGGGCCTTCCACGATCCCGCCCTGTGCGATTCCGGAATTTCTGAAGCCCAGGTCATCGTCCAAAACATCGCCGCCCGTAAACTCACCCTCAAGCGAATCCGCGGAAAAGCATGCCTGGACGCGCCTCCATGCATCGCGCCTTGAGTGGATCAGGAAAAGAAAGTAACGTCCGAAGATCCTGTAGATATGCGAACCTTCATAACCCAGGTTGGGATTGCCCTTATCACTTACGATGAGCCTGTGAAGGCCGCCTTCTTTGGGACCGGTAAGTTTGTCATCGAGCTCTGTCAGATAAATATCGGTATTTCCGTATACGAGAAATACCCTTCCCTCATCAAACAGGAGCGAACAGTCATGATAGAAGCCTTCAATCTCCGATTTGGTCCAAGGACCTGCAATATCTTTTGCCCTGTAGAGATATGTTTTATGCGTATCGTTGCAGACAAATACAACATAGAACATTCCTTCATGATACCTGAGGCTCGCGGCCCACATTCCTTTGCCGTAAATGTGCTCTCCGTCTTTAAGGCGCTGCGGGTCCGTGCTGTCCAGCCTGTCAAAGACATAGCTGCAATGCTCCCAATTGATCAGATCATATGAACGCAGAATCTCTCCTCCGGGATGAAAATGCATCGTCGTACTTATCATGTAAAATACTCCGCCCGCATTTATTACATCCGGATCGGGATAATCAGCCTTGGTAATAGGGTTTGTTGTTTTCATGTCTTCCTGATAAACCATTCGTAATCGTAATTTTCAGCTTCGTAAAGGAAATCGCATATGTAATACTTATCTCCGTCCTTTGTGGTGAAATAGTAAAAAACAACGGGCGAAGACGAATCCGTAATCTCTTTATCGTCGTAATATGAATTTATGACATGCTCTATATCGGCGCCGGTATCGGAGAAAGTACCTTCGACCTTCCTGTCAAAAGAAACCTCCGTCTTAAGCTGCATCTCGGCCATTTCCATATAGTATTCTATGGTCTCCTGCTCTACCGTTCTCCAGGAGATGTTGGGAAGTTCAACACTTCCGTATCTGACATCGTACAGATAGTCTTCTTTTTCATTGGCGTAAGCCGTGATAGTCCATCCGTCCATTCTGTGATCCAGATTGTATTCCTGAATGATTTCCGCACATTTAAGAGCAGCTTCTATCGCTTCCTTCTCATCATTGGATCGGACTGTGAAAAAAGAAGACCGGGTGTCTTCCACCACCGCGCCGGTTGAAGAGATATACTCATCAACCTCGGCCCTTATGCTGTCCTTAACAAATTCTCCGAGAGCTTCATCAAAACCGTCATATGTATTCTGAACGCTTCCGAAATAGGATCCGTCGATATTAATATCATTCATTCCACTGACCATACGGTATTCAAATCCCTGAAGCTCATCGCGGACGATAATGACCGTATGCTCTTCGGTTTCTTCCTGGGAGACAAGTTCGCAGTCACCGTGAAGTCTCTTTGCCTCCTTGAGAAGCTCCGATGCGGTTTTGATCCTTCCGCATCCCGCAAGGCCCAGAAGCAAAACAAACGTGCATACACAAAGTATTATTTTCCTCATACTCTTTTCTCCATGCCTAAATACGGTACCGGTTAATATACAGAAATGTCCCGCAGCCGTAAGCTCCGGGACATTTTGTGATTTCGATATTAGCTTTTATCAGCCCTGAAGTGCCTTGATGATATCAGGAAGCTTGGCATCAACCTCGTCATTTGCAAGCTGGCAGGTTCCTGCTGCAGCATGTCCGCCTCCGCCGTACTCAAGGCAGAGATTTCCGATGTTAACGTTTGAAGCCTTGTTGATGATGCTTCTTCCGATCATGACTGCGGTGTTCTGCTTCTTGAAGCCCCATGCTACATGAACGGATACTTCAACTTCGGGATGCATAGCATAGATCATGAAACGGTTGCCCGCATAAATGGTCTCTTCGTTTCGAAGATCGATGATAACGACCTTGCCGTCAACCTTGGCGATCCTGTCCAGCTGAGCCTTGAAGAGCTCCTGCTGCTCAAAGTAAAGATCTACTCTTTCTTTTACATCGGGAAGTTCAAGGATCTTGTCGATGGGATGGTCAACACAGTAGGTGATGAGCTCCATCATAAGATCGTAATTGGATACTCTGAAATCGTGGAATCTTCCGAGGCCGGTACGTGCGTCCATCAGGAAGTTAAGAAGAACCCATCCCTTGGGATTAAGGATCTCGTCAGCGGTGAAATCCGCGCTGTCGCCCTTGTCGACTGCGGTCATGATCTCTTCGGATACTCTGGTGAAAGTCTTGGCTCCGCCGTAATAGTTATATACAACCCTTGCAGCAGATTTAGCTTCGCCTTCGATGATGAACTTCTGCTTAAGCTCATCGGATTTAACTCTGAGGAGCTCACTCTCATGGTGGTCAAATGCGAGCTTTACTCTGGGGTCAAAAGGAAGGTTCGTGGTGATATCATCACCTGTAATATCAACCTTTCCGTCCTGTACATCCTTGGGGTGAACGAATTTGATCTCATCGATCATATCCATTTCCTTCAAAAGCATTGCGCATACCAAACCGTCAAAATCGCTTCTTGTGATAAGTCTTCTGCTCATTGGGATTACCTTCCTTGAATTCGATTTTTAGTGAAGATCAACTACCTTTATATTTTATCATCAATTCATGCATTATCAACAGTCTTTCCGTTTTTGACCTTTTGGAAACCGAGATAATAGATCAGGAATTTTGCGGGTCTTTCCCTGCGGATGCGCTTCAGAAGTGCATTGCGGTAGTCGAGGGCCTGTTTTTCGTATGCTTTATGGTCATCTCCTCCCGCATACAGGTACATGGTCAGATTACCGATAAAGGCACTGATCTCATCACCCGCATCGGCAGAGATTCTCTCCCCGTATTCGCGAAGCGTCTCTCCGGCATGTGTACCCATTCCGAGAATTCCGAGCAGGCCGAATATCTGCCTGCAAAGCACTTTATATTTCTCCTCATCGCCCTTCCGGGCAAAAGAAAACGAAACGAGTACGTTACCTGCAAGAATAAACAAAGCAACAAACAAAAGTCCCGATGCGGCAGGTATTACGATCACATACCAGGGGATATGAGTCTTCTCGGTCTCTTCTTCCTCAGACAGGATTTCTTCAGAGTTTTCCGGCTCTTCCGGTACCTGATATCCGACATACCCTGCACCGATATTTCCGTACGCTTCCTCCGCCTGCTCATTCGTATACCAGTAAGATCCCGCAGAGTAACCGGGCGTTGGTTCAAACGCTATCCATCCCGCACCGTCAACGTAGATTTCGGGCCATGCATGCGCCATCGAAGTATAAACGGTAACGTTCTGTGCACCGCCCGTAGGCACGTAATAACCCTGGACAAATCTTGCCGGAATACCCTCTGCTCTTGCAAGGAGTACGAATGCCGTCGCAAAATGCGTGCAATACCCGCGCCTTGATTCAAGGATAAAATAGTCCAGAAGCGATGAAGGATCCGTTACATATTCAGGAAGTTCACCGGGATTATTGGTATATTCAAAGCTCTTCAAAAAAGCACATAGTCTCTCGGCTTTATCTATATCATCTTCACAGCCTTCATACACTTCATCCATGTACGCGCGCAGTTCATCCGATAAAACGGGAGCCTGCAGATAGTATTCTTTTACATGGGACAGATATGCCAGATAATCCTCATAGGTCGGAGCATTCTCCACAGGTTCATACTGCGATTCAAGCTGCAGGTTATAGCTTTCCTCGGAAGGAACGGTAACACCTTTCAGAAATTCCATAAACATGGGATTTCCATCGTTGATCCTGTAGAACGACACATAGTATTCTTCCGGTTTATCACCCGTCCACTTCATATCTCCGCTGGTAAAGTCCACGGGACCTGCCTCAAATCCCGAAGGATCCACGAATGATTTGAGCGGTGCAAAAACATACTCCGACTCAAGCACCAGATAATCTATCTTAAGCGATGACCTTCTTGCATAGTCACCCGGTTCTTCCGCATATTCCGAAACCGAGGCAAGGAAGGCAATCGTATCGGTCAGCACATCATCTCCCCCGGAAGGATCGGTCGATTGCCACGACCTTCCGTCAAATGTATCGAAAGTTTTTCCGGACAGTTTAAGATACTTTACACCCGTCGAAAGTTCGTTTAATTCAAGTACTTCATCCTGCTGATGGGCAAGGCTTCCGAGGATCTCTCCTCTTCCCGAAAAGCCGATCGAAGCATTCGCGGGATCATAAATGCCTTCCGGAGTCAGCTTTCTCTGGATGTCCATGAAAAGCTCATATGCCGCGTTGGCGATATTTTTGACAAACTGCCAGTCATAAGGATCTTCGGGCGCGGGACAGCTGATCATCAGGCTTAAACTCACCATTACGAAAAAGAAAACATTTACGAGATGCTTTTTGTTATCGGTATCCCCTGCCTTCTTCCAAGACCTTTGCATCTCTTCAATGATCGTGATGACGATCATCGATGCCGCACAAAGTATCATCGGTTTGTTTGCGGGAATGTTCTTAACTGCAGCAAATATCATATATGCGATAAGAAGGATCGAAACGGGGATCCTGAAAACCCTGATATAAACAAGAACTTCCCCTATCGCAACTGCTCCGAGCGCTACCGGGGGCAGATAAATATACTCCCTGTATCCGTACAGAAATTCTCTTATCGTATCATTCCTGAAAAGGAATACGCCTGCTACCGAAAGTGCGATAAAGATCCCGACGATGATAAGTCTTACGGTCCATCCCGATCTCTTAAACACCGGGACAAGCGCAGAAAGAGCAAGCACGGTCAAAACTGCGGGAATGGCCGTAACCTCTATACCTATCCG
>JAGPFR010000023.1:18946-36251 GCA_018056425.1 Lachnospiraceae bacterium | reverse complement strand
CTTTTATTGGCTACTGCATTAATCTCTTCTTCAACAAGATTTCTGGAGCACATTTCAAGTGCGCAGCTGAATCTGTAATATTCTCTTCTCTGATACTTTCTGAGGTTATTGGTAAGTTCGAGAACAAGAACATAAATATTATTGGATTTATACCTGTCAACAACTCTGACAAAGCACTGATAAAGCCCTGCACCGGTATAAACGATCATGTTGAATTCAGCATCAACGGGAAGGAGGATCAGCTTGGTCTGCTCAATAGGCATCTGTACCTCAACAGAATCTTCCGAGATGATATCTACGATCTTGGTCTCGTAAAATTTGGTTTTATCACTTTTATCCGAATCATTCAATTTACGATCCACCGCAGTGAGCTCGACTCTGTCTCCCGGTGAAATAAAATTGTTAAGCATAATAAATCCTCTCTTTATCATCTTCGAGTAACTATATGTGAGAAAAATGCCGCCATTCCTCTGGCTTTAGGTGCTCCCGTTTCCTTATCGTCAAGCAGGCTTCTTGCAATCTTCTCATACGCCTGTGATGATTTTGCCGCCGGATTCTTAAGCGATACCGGCATCTGCTGCATGACCGCATCGGTAACCTGCGAGTCATAAGGGATGCAACCCAGATATGTGAGCGGCAGTTTTAGAAACCTTTGTACTACCGAATTGAGTTTTTTATACAGCGTTTGTCCGTCTGCTTCCCTGCTCACACGGTTTGCTATCATTCTGACCGTTGTTTCCTGAGGATTGTATCTCGGGTGCCTGGCAAGCGCTTTCAGGAGAGAATAGGAATCGGTTATGCTCGTCGGTTCATGGGTGGTTATCAGAAGTATCTCACCGCTTGCAACAAGGAATTCCAAAACCGCATCCGATATTCCGGCTCCCGTATCAACTATTATTATATCAGCGATCGAATCAAGTTCGGATAAATTCTGAATAATATAATTCAGGTAATCATTACTCAGGTTGGACATTCCCGCTATTCCGCTTCCGCCCGATATGAATCCGACTTCTCCGGGCCCCCAGGTTATGATGTCCTTGATATTTTTTCCCTGATAAATGAGATCGCAGAGATTATGCTTCGGAACCGTTCCGAACATTATCTCTATATTTGCAAGTCCGAAATCCGCATCCAGGATGATCACTCTCTTGCCGAGCTTTTTGAGCCATATCGCAAGATTGATCGCAGTATTTGATTTTCCTACTCCGCCTTTACCGCTGGTGACCGTAATGACTCTTGCGAGAGGTCTTGCCTGCCTGCTGGCTTTTATGATACGGAGTGATTCAGCCTGATCCATGCCTTACTCTCCTCCCAGCAGCTGCTTGACTATACGTTGAGCATTAAAAGTTTCGATATCATCAGGTACATTCTGACCACATGTTACAAATGCGATCGGCGATTCAGAATAACATCTTATATTATACAGGCTTCCGAGGGTTGATGTCTCGTCAAGTTTTGTAAAAATAAGCTGAAATTCAGAGACAGTTTTATAATTGTCCACGATCTTTTTAAGATCCTTGTATTTGGTAGTCGCACTGACTACAAGGAAACACTGCTTGGTAAAGGTCTCGGGCAGGCATGCCATGTATGCTTTCTGCCTTGCAAGAAGTTCTTCACTCTTATGTGAATGTCCGGCGGTATCAACAAGGATATAATCACAATCCCTGAAATCATCACATGCGATCAAAAGCTCATCTTCCGAGTAAATAACTCTGAAAGGAACTTCAAGTATGCTCGCATATGTTCTGAGCTGATCCGCTGCGGCAATCCTGTATGTGTCGGTTGTAAGAAGAGCGACTTTTTTCTTATCGTTTACGGATAAAGAACTTGCCACTTTGGCTATGGTGGTAGTCTTGCCGACTCCGGTAGGTCCTATGAAAAAGACAACAACGGGCCCCTTACCCGCAGGCTCGGATATACCGTCCGCTTTTCCGAATCTGAGGATCATCTTCTGATAAACGGCACTGAGATAATGATCGAGCTTTGCTCCGGGCTTCCCGATCTTGTCCGCATTGCTTACAAGCTCGTTAACATACTTCTCATCGATATCGTTATCGATCATGGTATTGTAGAGAAGTCTCAGGAATCTTGATGTCTCTCTGTCGGGTTCATCCGAAACCGTCTGAACAGCTTCGGGTGAAGTCTTAACTTCGGGCGAGGGAGCAGCTTTTTCTGCAGCTTTGGGTTCCGGAGTGCTTCCGAGTTTTTTCTCAAGCATGTTCTGAAGATTATCGAGCTTTTCTTCGATGATCTTACTCTTCTCATCGCCGGAAACCTTGGACGATGAAAGAGGTGCAGCCTGAGCAGATGATGTTACGGACTCCGATGCAGTTTCGGCAGATTTTGCGGTAACCGAAGTAACAGATGCCGCTTTAGACTGCGCGGAATCCTGTGCTCTTGCAATCTTCCTGATCCTTACCATTGCGGGATCTTCTTCCTCGATTGCAGCGGTAACTTCAACACGCTTGCTTTTGAGAAATGCAAAAGGAGGCTTTGCCTTAACCTTACGCACATTCATGATTACAAGATTCTCGCCGAGATCTTTCTTGGCGAGATTCGTTGCCTCTTCTTCATTTTTTCCTACAAATTTCTTAATGATCATTTTAAGCGGTAACCATTCCGACCGATGTCAGATTGACACTTGAATCAACCTCATTGTAAGAAACGACGATCAGGTCTTTGTAGTAATCCTCCGTAAGTTTTCTGAAGTAAATCCTTACTATCGGCGATGTGACAATAATTGGAGTCTTGCCGAGATTTTCAAGCTTCTGCATTTCTACTTTGACTGAATCAAGGATCGCATGAGTTCTTGAAGGATCCATATTGATAAATGATCCGTTCTCAGTCTGCTTTACGCAGCTCATTATCTCCTGCTCGATCTTGGGATCGAGGGTTACGACGGAGTTTGTATCATTCTGTGCAAAATACCTTGCGGATATCGCACGTTTAAGAGCCTGTCTTACATACTCCGTAAGTATATCCGTATCTCTGGTGGTGGTTGCAAAATCCGCAAGCGTCTCAAGTATGGTCAGCAGATCTCTTATGGATACGCCTTCACGAAGAAGGTTCTGCAACACCTTCTGAATCTCACCCAGTCCGAGAAGCTTAGGCACAAGTTCGTCGACAAGATTCGGATTGTTTTCTTTAACATTATTGATAAGATTCTGGACATCCTGTCTTGTAAGAAGCTCATCAATGTTCTGTCTGATTATCTCGGTAAGATGCGTTGCAATGATCGAAGGAGGATCGACTACGGTGTATCCGAGAGTCTCCGCCTTCTCCCTCTGCCCTTCGGTAATCCATATCGCAGGCAGGTGAAATGAGGGTTCAAAGGTTGGAATACCGGTTATCTCTTCCTGTACATATCCGGGATTCATCGCCATGTAATGGTCAAAAAGTATCTCGCCTTCGCTTATCTGGATACCTTTGATCTTAATGATGTACTGATTCGGATTAAGCTGGATGTTATCTCTTAATCGGATGATAGGAACAACGGTACCGAGCTCAAGCGCTATCTGTCTTCTGATCATTACAACACGGTCAAGAAGGTCGCCTCCCTGATTAACATCGGCAAGAGGAATGATACCGTAACCGAATTCCAGCTCAATGGGATCGACGGTAAGAAGTGAATTAACATTCTCAGGCTGTCTGATCTCTTCGGCTTCGGTTTCCTCTTTGGAAACATCCTGTTCAATGCTTGCGGTCTGAAGCTTCCTGCTGACAAGGCTTCCGCTTACAAGGAAGATAATACCTATGCCAACGAAAAGTATTGTATTTAAGTCGGTGAAGACACCGAGTATACACATCATTCCGCCGACTACCATAAGAACTTTCGGAAGACCAAAAAGCTGTTTGATAATGGTCTCTCCGAGGTCTTTGTCGGATGCTCCCTTTGTGACCAGAATACCGGTTGAAAGGGAGATCATAAGTGAAGGAATCTGTGATACAAGTCCGTCACCTATGGTGAGGATGGCATAAGAATTGAGTGCATCTCCTACGCTCATTCCTCTTCTGAGAACCGCAAGTGCGATTCCGCCTATAAGGTTAACTCCGGTGATAAGAAGACCGGCCGTTGCGTCTCCTTTTACGTATTTAACAGCACCGTCCATGGAACCGTAGAAAGCGGATTCTCTCTGGATCTTCTCTCTTCTGTTCTTGGCTTCTTCATCATCGATCGCACCGGTATTGAGGTCGGCATCGATAGCCATCTGTTTACCGGGCATAGCATCGAGCGTGAATCTTGCGGTAACTTCGGATACTCTTTCGGAACCCTTGTTGATGACCATGAACTGGATTATCAGAAGGATTATGAAAATGATCGATCCGATGATGAGGTCACCGCCTCCGACGAAACTTCCGAATGTTGCAACAACGTTTCCGGCATATCCGTCACGAAGTATCAGTCTGGTCGATGAAGTGTTCATCGCTATTCTGAACAGTGTCGTGAACAAAAGAAGTGTCGGGAAAAAGCTCATATCCAGAACTTCTTTGCAAAAGAGAGCTCCGAACATAATGGTCATTGCCAGCGAAATATTAAAGGCCAGCAATATATCAAGTATCACAGCAGGAATCGGAATAATGAAGAGGACGATGGCGATAGCAAGATACATTGCTACAAATACATCGAATTTGCCGATTGATTTGAACATGCCATCCTCCTTTCCGTAGTATTTTTATATCTTTCCCTGCAGGTGATATACAAATGCAAGAATCTCCGCAACAGCCTGATACAGTTCGGGCGGAACGGATTCGCCTATCTCTACATTGTGATAAAGAGCTCTGGCAACGGGTTTGTTTTCTACGATCTCAACACCGTGCTCTTTGGCTACTTCCTTGATCTTCTGAGCCAGATACGCTTCTCCCTTTGCTATGACATACGGAGCATCGCGCTCAGTTGGTTCATACTTGATCGCTACCGCATAATGCGTAGGGTTTGTGATGACGACATCGGCCTCGGGAAGTTTCTGCATCATACGTCTTCTCGATGCTTCCATCATCTTACGTTTGATCTTACCCTTGACCTGAGGATCTCCTTCTGCATTCTTATACTCGTCTTTAACTTCCTGCTTGGACATCTTCATGTCTTTGTGGAATTTCCACTTCTGATATCCGAAATCCGCAGCGGCAATTACGATATAAACAGCCGAGATCCTTATTCCGAGATCGATGATCGTGGTTCCGACCAGTTTAATGGCCTGTAAAAGAGGCATATCATACAGAAGATATATGATGCCTGTTTTGTCTTTAATGTACGAATAAACAATAGGTACAACGATTGCCAGTTTAAGGATGGACTTGATCAGTTCCACAATCGAATTGATCGAAAAAAGTCTCTTAAGTCCTTTAACCGGATCGAGTTTTGACAGCTTGGGTTTAAGCGGTTTGGCCGTAGGCTGCCATTTAACCTGCAGCAGATCTCCGAGAAAAGCAACCAGATATCCTATAAGCATCATCGGAAGAACTATTGCCAGAATCGAAAGCAGGCTGTTTCTGAACAATACGCTCATCTGCCTGACAGGCATTTCCCCGGAAGGATACACCGTTACCGAAGGAATCGCACTGTAGCTTCTCTCAAAAAGAGTTATCATCTTATTTGCGATGCTGCCGGTCATCACCCTGAGCACGATGAAAAAGACAAACAAACCGAGACAGTTGGATATCTCTTTACTCTTGGCAACCTGACCTTCTTTACGGGCATCGCTTAATTTTTTGGCGGTGGGTTCTTCCGTCTTGTCCCCATTGTCTGCAAAGAACTGCAGATTAAATTCAAGCATCGGGATCCCTCCGTTTTATCACATGAGATTCGAAACAACCGAAACCATTAGTTTCTTCATCTCTTCAAAAACCATCTCTGAGGCAACCGGCATAAGCCCGGTTATAAGCATCAAAATAGTAAGTCCGGTCATTACCTTAAGCTGAATACCTACCGCAAACATATTCATCTGCGGTGATACTTTAGCCATGATTCCGAGGATCGCATTCAAAAGCATCATGGCAGCAAAGATGGGCAGGATGATCCTGAATCCTATCAGTACGTAATCAACCAGGAACATGACTACCGTATCCATCAGGCCTTCCATGTTGAAATTGACATGATTCACAGGTATGAGCTTATAAGTATCCGCAAGTGCACCCAGAAGATATCTGTACATACCGGTTCCGATAAGCATCAGGGTATATGTGTAGTTAAACAGCGTACCCGTGATACTGACCTGGTTTCTGGTTGCGGGGTCCATCAGTGTTACCATCGAAAGACCGATTTCCATGTCCGCAATAGAGCCGGCAAATGTAAAAACTGTTGCACAGATGTTGGCGGACAGACCTATCAGAAGTCCTGCGGCCGCCTCCTTAAAAACTATGATCGCATAAGTTACGACAGAATGATAAATGACCGGTTCTATCGGATGAAGCGATTCATACAAAAGTGCTGCGATGAAAATACTCAGTGCTGCCCTGACACGTCTGGGTGTGTTGTTCATACTGAAAAAAGGACATATAAAAACAAAGCACGAAACCCTGACAAGTATCAGGAGAAAATATTCCAGTTCATAAATTGAAAAAGCATAATTTATCATCTGCTTCCTCTACTTATGCACGTAATAAACGAATGTACTCCAAAGATCGTTAGTGAAAGTCACAATATTGTTGATCATCCAATTTCCCAGAAGCATTAACGTCAAAAAGATCCCTACGATCTTAGGGACTACGGTAAGGGTCTGCTCCTGAATGGAAGTAATGGTCTGAAAAATACTTACAACAAGTCCGATCACCATGGAAATGAGGAGAATCGGAAGCGAGCATTTGAGTATGAGATATAATCCGCCTCTGATCATCTCAACAGCAGCTTCTGATGTCATTTGCAAACCTCCTCATCTCAAAATAATCAAAAAGGCTAATAAAACGTTCGTACAAGCTGTCCTATTACAAGCGACCAGCCGTCGGCAAGTACAAACAGCAAAATCTTAAACGGCATCGAGATCGTTGTCGGCGGGAGCATCATCATACCCATACTCATCAGTGTCGAAGCAACAACCATGTCTATAACAATGAACGGTATGTATATCATAAATCCGATCCAGAAAGATATTCTCAGTTCGGATATAACAAACGCAGGAATAAGTATCGAATTCGGAATAGACTCAAGCGTTCCGTCCCATTCAAGACCGGATATATCATAAAAAAGCCGCACATCCTTAACCTGAGTCTGCGGCATCATAAAATCCCTGAGAGGAGACATTGCTTTTTCCAGGAACTCGTCCTGATCTATCGTTCCCGCTTCAAAAGGAACGACGGCATTAACATTAATCTCCTCTATGGTCGGCTGCATGACAAAAAAGGTCAGAATGAGCGACAGCGCAATAAGAACCTGATTAGGCGGTGCGTTCTGAGTATTGAGCGCCGCTCTGGTGAAATGAAGGACGATGAGTATCCTGGTAAAGGAAGTCATCACCATCAACAAAAGCGGTGCAATGGCGATAAGAGTAAGGGTTATCAAAATCCTCAGAGAGGAATTAAGAGAACCGCTATCGTCGTTATAGGTAATGGTAAGTCTGTTTAAAGTATTCAGAGTATCCAGATCCTCAGGTTCATGGAATGTACCTGCGGGATCTATGGTCGTGGAAATATCGGTCTCGCCCGTCTGTTCATCAAGATTCTGGGCGAGAACGGTATCGTGTATCATAAAGATCATAAAAAGCACGGTGAATGCAAATAATATGATTCTTATGAGATTTTTTCCGGCAGTTAAAGCCTTATTCAACATAAACTTGCCTACCCCCGGAATCATTCTTCTTTATCGGAAAAAGCTTTTGAGAGTACATCGGAAAAGGACTTCTTTTCCGAAGGCTTCTCTCTCTTAAGCTCACTTTCATCAATATCCCCGAGGTAAGTAACCGTATCTTTGCATACGGTCAGAATCTTGTACTTATCTCCTATGCGCACGATCTCCACCCATTTATTGGGCGCAATCCTGGCACTTTCAATAACCTCGATATTGCCTGAGGCAAACTGATTCTTCTGATAATTTCCAATCCATTTCGTAACCCACATACTGGCTGTGAGAACAACAATGAAAATAATCAGCATTGTCAGGAGCTGCGCAATATCGGATCCCCGGGAAGATGATAAAAGGATCATATCATCAGCCTATAACCTTCTTGACAGCTTCCAATACTCTGTCTGCCTGGAAAGGCTTAACTATGAAATCCTTGGCTCCGGCCTGAATTGATTCAATAACCATTGCCTGCTGTCCCATAGCGGAACACATGATGACCTTAGCACCGGAATCTGCAGCTTTGATAGCCTTAAGAGCCTGGATTCCATCCATCTCAGGCATGGTGATATCCATGAGAACAAGGTCAGGGTTAACTTCCTTGTACTTCTCAACGGCTTTAGCACCATTTTCTGCTTCACCGGCTACATTGTAACCGTTCTTGCTGAGGATATCCTTGATCATCATCCTCATGAATGCAGCGTCATCACATATCAGGATATTCTTTGCCATTTTTTAAACCTCCGAAATTTGATAATGTGTGGGCCAAATTACTGTTTAATAATTTCTGTAACTCTGATACCAAAATTCTCTTCAATTACTACTACTTCGCCCTTAGCAACAAATTTGCCGTTTACAAGAACATCTATAGGTTCACCGGCGATTCTGTCAAGTTCAATGATCGTGCCGGGTGCGAAGTTAAGTATATCAGAAATTGATTTGGTAGTGCGGCCAAGTTCAACCGTAACCTCAAGGGGAACATCCATGATGAGTCCGATGTTCTCTCCGCCCTGAACTCCGGAAAGATCTCCGCTGAAGCTCTGGAAGGAAGCGGGCTGAATGTTCATGGGCTGCACGGGTGCGTAACCCATCTGTGGCATTCCGGGCATCGGTTGTCCGTATCCCATCTGAGGCATTCCGGGCATCGGCTGTCCGTATCCCATCTGAGGCATTCCGGGCATCGGCTGTCCGTATCCCATCTGAGACATATCGGGCGCAGGCTGTCCCATGCCGGGCATAGGTCCGGGTGCAGGCCCCGGAGCGGGGGCAGGTGCGGGAGCAGGTGCCGGTGCAGGAGCGGGTTCGGGTTCGGCTGCGGATTCACCGCCGCCTCCCATCTGTGATCCCATAAATGTCTCTACGATCTTCTTGGCAAATTCTATAGGATAGAGCTGCATGATCGTAGAGTCTACAAGATCCTCTCCGATCTGCATTCTGAACTGAATCCTGCAGAAGGTTCCTCCAAGGAAGGGTGATATCTCAGAACCGTCTTCAAAATTCTGAAGATTGAGGAGTGAACTCTCCGGCGGCGAAATATCTATCATGGTACCGAGCATGGTGGAAAGTGAAGTTGCGGACGAACCCATCATCTGGTTCATCGCCTCGGATATTGCCGACAAATGAAGCTCTCCGAGTTCTCCTTCGGTATTTGTACCGTCTCCTCCCATCATGAGGTCGGTAATGACTTTAACATCGTTTTCTTTAAGAACAAGTATATCTGTTCCATCAAGTCCCTTGGTGTATTTAATCCTGATGAATACACAGGGTCTTTCAAATTCCTCGAGAAGAGTCTGCCATGTACAAAGCGTTACAACAGGTGTGGTGATGTTAACTTTCCTGTTCACGAGAGAATAAAGCGTGGTTGCCGAAGAGCCCATACTGATGTTGGCAACCTCTCCGATAGCATCCCTCTCAACCTCGGAAAGAAGTTCGTCACCGCCTGTCACAGGCTGTGTATTGATGAGATAAGGATCCGTAGGCGGTTTTTCCTCTGCAGCCGGCAATTCAATGCCGGACATATCCGGAGCTTCATCCCCAGACAGATCCATACCGCTAAGGAGAGCGTTTATCTCGTCCTGCGACAGCATTCCATCCATCTGTTACTCCTCCTCTCTAATCACCGAAGTTACCCTGACTGCATACGAATCATCGCTTGCACCGGGAAGTGCGGTGAATTTTTTGATATTACCCACATAGATATTCATATCGGAATCAACTTTGGCATCAAGTCTGATGCAATCTCCGACCTGAAGATTCATGAAGTCATTAACCGTGATCTTACTGGTACCGAGAACAGCTTTAACGGGAATGTCGACCCTTCGGAGCATTGCCTCGATATTCTCCTGTGCATCCTCGTCTTTGTTCTCCTGCATGGTAGAGAACCAGTACTTCGTATTAAGTCTGTCCATAACGTCTTCCAGAGTAATGAAAGGAAGACACATATTCATAAACCCTTCCACATCACCGATCTTGATGTTCAGTGTTATGACCGCGATCATTTCTCCTGGAGCTATGATCTGTGCGAATGAAGGATTCGTCTCCAGTCTGGTCAGGACAGGTGAAATCTCAAGAACATTCTTCCAGGGATCTCTGAGGAGCTGAGTGAGCATGACCATGATCTTCTGCATGATGGAAAGCTCTATATCTGAAAACTCCCTGGTCTTATCGAGCGGTTCGCCCTCGCCACCGAGCATTCTGTCTATCATTGCGAATGCGATATTGGTAGCAAGATCTATGATAATATTTCCGCCCAGCGGTTCAAAAGAAACAATACCGAGAACGCTGGGATTGGAAAGAGCATTTGTAAACTCACTGAATGTAACAGTCTCGGAACTTGCAACCGTAACCTGCGCATTCTTTCTCAGTATTACAGGCAGGTTCGTAGATACAAGTCTGCTGTAATGCTCGAAGATGATCTCAAGCGTGCGGAGATGCTCTTTCGAAAACTTGGTAGGTCTGCTGAAGTCGTAATCCTTAACCGGCTTTTCCTCAGCGTTGGATATCGATTCCACATCCAATTCACCGGATGAAAGTTGGTTTAAGAGGGCATCTATTTCGTTTTGGGAAAGGACTTCACCCACGAAGCTAACCTCCGGCTAATATTATCCGAACTTCACATCACTAATGGATATGTCATAAACAACCTTTGAATCAAGCCACTTCTGAATGGCTTCAAGAACTTCCTTCTTAACCTCTTCACGGTTTGCGGAATTGCTGAGGTATTCCATATCGTATGAAGAGATAACTCCTTCAACGGCCTGCTTAATATAAGGCTCATAAGTTCCGATGGTGGTGGAGTTATATGTCTTATAATCCTCATCCTTCATATTGATCGACAGTGAAATCTTGCAGACCATATAGACCTGTTTGCTGTCACCGTTGGTATTAAGGGGGATGGTCATGTCATTGGCTATGGTATAGATCTCTGTATCGGCGAGAGAAATAGCATTTGCCTCATCCTCGTCATCGGATACCAGTTCAAGATTAAGAACCGTGGCAATTGTATCTACAAGAGCTGCGGTTTTCTTGTTGGTTCCGGTGATGCTGATCATGGTGATCACCGAGATGGCGACATTTACGATCATCAGAGCAAGTATAAGAACTGAAAGTAGATTTTTTTTCATCGGATCATTCTCATCCTTTAGTTGTTATTGTAAATCCTGATCTCAACTCTTCTATTTCGTGCTCTGCCCGCTTCGGTTGAGTTATCCGCTATGGGCATCCTCTCTCCGTAGCCTGAATGCTTGATGAGAGAAGGGTCAAGGCTTGAAGTTTCCACAAGATAGTAGAAAACTGAAAGTGCTCTGGCGTCCGAAAGCTCCTCGTTTGAAGGGAACTGTACGCTGTTCATCGGAACATTATCCGTGTGTCCGTTGATCTCGATCTCACCCCTTGCATATCTCTCAAGGATGGTAGCGACTTTATCGAGAACGGGTTTGCAGTCTTCATTAAGTGTTGCCGAACCCGGACTGAAAAGTATGGAGCCTTTCATGGTCAGCATTACATACTGCGAAGTAAAAGATACATCAATCTGATCCGAAAGCTGGCTTTCTGATACCGCTTCTCCGATAACTTCGGCAAGCTCCTCATTAGACCTTAAGTTTGCGGCTTCGAGCTGTTCCGCCGCTTCCGCAAGCGACATCTGAGAAACATCTTCAGTGGCGGTCGTATCTTCCTTGCCGCCCGACTGGGTATCGTAAACCTGAATTTCATCGGTATCCGATTCAGATTCTGCTGTTACACCTGTGCTGTTTATATATTCAGCCAATTCGTTGAGCTGGCTGACCCCATTGCTTATGAGGATACCTTCACCGATGGATGTGGCGCCACTGCTGAATACACTGAACGAACTGCTCATCGAAGCGATGATCTCATTGAGTTTTGCCTCGTCGATCGTCGACATCGAGAACAAAAGAACGAAAAAGCAAAGCAGCAGGTTCATCAGATCGGAGAAAGTCGCCATCCAAGCCGGGGACCCCGGTGGAGGGGCTTCTTCTTTCTTCTTGCCCATTTTATAAACCTATATTGATCAATATATAAATTGCAGATTACTCGCCTTCTCCCTCGTCTCCGTTTCCGGCAGCATCTCTGTCTTTGGGAGAAAGGAACGATTTAAGTTTTTCTTCGATTACACGGGGGTTTTCTCCTGCCTGTATTGACAAAAGTCCCTCTATCATAACCTGCTTCTGCATCATCTCAATCGCATTATCCGCCTTGAGCTTGGCGGCAGTAGGTGCGCAGATCCAGTTTGCAAGCAGTGATCCGTACAGTGTGGTGATGAGAGCAACCGCCATGGAAGGTCCGATGGATGAAGCGTCGGACATGTTATTAAGCATGTTAACAAGACCAACCAGCGTACCGATCATTCCCCATGCAGGTCCCATGGATCCGAGTGTCTCCCAGAATCCGGCAGTGCCTTTATGTCTGGAATCGATGCATTCCATTTCGGTCTCAAGAATGCCTCTTACAAGGTCGGGGTCGGTACCGTCGACAACCAGAAGAATACCCTTCTTCAAAAAGGGGTCATCCATATCCGCTGCAGATTCCTCGAGGGACAAAAGCCCTTCTTTACGTGCAACGTTGGAAAGATCGATGATCTTACGGATAAGATCCGAAGTATTAACGGCGGGTGCTTTGAATATCAGACCGATACTCTTAAGACCCGAGATATAATCGCTCATACTGTATGAGGTCATAACTGCGGCAAGTGCACCACCGAACGTGATGATTGCGGAAGGGACGTCAATATAACTGGGGAAACCACCAATGCCCGCAGCGGAGATAATACCGAATACGAGCATGCCCAGACACATTATGAATCCTATCAGTGACGCTATATCCACTAAAAGTTTACCTCAACAAAAATCGGGCTAACGTCAATCGTCAGCCATGATACCTTTTCTATACGATTTTACAAGATTTTTAATTTCTTGTCTACTTTCTTTTACTATTATCTTGTGCCCTGTAGTAAGGGTTAAAACGGTGTCGGGAGTCTCCTCCACAATCTCGAGCAGATGTGGATTTATGAGTAGTTTTGTTCCATTTAGTCTGGTAACTTCGATCATAGAAAAATCCCCCCGCAAAGTGTCCGGGAACGGACAAACAAATTATATCATAAACACAATATATTGTGGTTAAATATTTTCAAACAATTGGCACAATATTGTGAATTTTTGCGTTATGTTAACCCAATGACAAAAACGGTAAAAAAACGGGCAGAGTTCAAAAACCCTGCCCGTTATAGATTTAATTCACGCGATTATCTCTTGAGATTTGTAAGCTCTTCAAGAAGTGTGTCAGATACGGTAATGATACGTGAGTTAGCCTGGAATCCTCTCTGAGTGGTGATCATTTCGGTGAATTCTCTTGACAGGTCTACGTTACTCATTTCCAAAACGCCGGTGGACATGTATCCGCCCGATGCGGTTACATCAACGCCGATTCCATCGAATGTTCCGGAGTTCATGGTTGATGAATAGAGGTTATCTCCGTGCTTCTCAAGACCGGAAGCATTGGGGAAGTTTGCGGTAGCGATCTGACCGAGGAGCTTGGTCATACCGTTGTCATAGCTTGCGTAGATCATTCCGTCTCTCTGGATGGAAACGCCGATCATATCGCCTAATTTACGTCCGGTTCCGATTCCGTCCTTATCGCCGTAAGTAGCGGTAACGGTTGAAGTACCGTTATTGTTGAACATTGAGATGCCGGACCAGTTAAGATCGATATCGGAATAGTTGGAAGTATTATCGGCAGGGTTTGCAATGAGCTTGGAAAGATAGATCTTGGAAGCTCCGTTGATATTTCCGTCAATACTGTCGAACATACCGGTGTCGTTATCAAACTTCATGATCATACCGGTGATATGTCTTCCGCTTGCCTCAAAATCGTAAGTTGTGGTAGCAGGATCACCGTCGGGATCGAAAAGATTGGGAGTTCCTCCGGTTGCCGCATTATCAAGTAAAGTCTTTACGGTGTTGGTTCCAATCAGGAGATTAAGGAACGCATCTGTAGATCCTTCATAACCGTAAGCCTTGGCAACGGAATCGTATACTGCCTGCTTTTCGGCATCGGTACCGGTGGAAAGGAGTCCGAGATTTGCAATCTCGGTTGTACCGCTCTTGTCCATGAGTTTCTTAGCACCCTCATCCCATGAAAAAGAATTGGTATTGAAGGTAACCGGAGTCTTATCATCTACATCCGTTGCACTACCGAAAAGCTCGGTTCCGTCGGGGATAGCAACTTCATTTCCCTTTGCGTCGAGAAGCTTGGTAAGCTCTACGGAATATTCACCGGTATTATCGGTTGACTTGATGATGAATCTTGCGGTGTACTCATATCCGAGTGCATCGTAGAGATTGAGATTAACGGTCTTTCCCGCTTCGGAGTTGACGTCGGTATCATTCTTATCAAGAATACCGGAAACGGTTCCTCTGTAAGTAGCTTCAGGGGGATAAGTGAGATTATCGGAGCTCATGATGCGGAGAGCCTGTACGGTATCCTGCTTGATCTCCATGGTCTCGGGATCAACACCCCAGCCCATTACATTGTAACCGGTTGAAGTCATGCAGAGGTTTCCTACACCGTCTACATAGAACGAACCGTCACGGGTGAAATAATTGGCAAGACCATCGGATACTACGAAGAAGTTATCTCCGGTGATCATGATATCGAAAGGGTTACCGGTTGACTGAGCGGAACCCTGAGAAGTGATGTTTACGTTGATGGCTCCGGATTTAACACCGAGACCGATCTGACGGGCGTTTACACCGCCGACACCGGTAGTTGCATTGGCACCTGATGCTGACTGTGTGGTCTGAGACATAAGATCTGCAAATGTAACAGAACTGGATTTGAACGCAGTAGTGTTAACGTTAGCGATATTGTTACCGATAACGTCCATTTTGGTCTGGTGAGTCTTAAGACCTGCAACACCAGAGTAGAGAGATCTCATCATAAGACAGTTTCCTCCATTTTTAAATTAAAAATTGGAGAGTTGCGAAAGATGTTTTCGCATGAAGCGAGCGCTTCCGGTTATTAAGAGGGGTCCTTCTGTCATTCGGGTACCCCGGCCTCCATCCAGGTCCGGCCTTAAGCTATAACCGCTCCGTTTATGTTTGTAAATACGTTGGTATCGTTTCCGGCTTCCAATGCCGTGATCACTGTGCGCGAAGGTACATTTACGATAAACGCAAGATCATCGATCATTACCAGTGAATCGTTTATGCCCTTGTTCGCTGCCATATCCGTTCCGTCGGAAAGTCTTCCGAGCTGTTCGTCCGACATTTCAAGTCCTCTGTCACTCATTCTGAGCGAAGCGTGTTTTGAGAACTTTACCTGCCTTGCCTCTTTTTCTTTTTCCGTGAGGATATTCCCGAAGGCTTTCTCGGACTTTGTTTCAGATGAGGCTGCGATAGGTCTGGAAGTCAGGTTCTTGGATAATCCGGCTGCATATAAAGTCTGCACGTTCATTTCCATATGACTTTCCTCCTTCAATTACTTATATCGGCACTTACCTCACTTTTCTTAAGGCTCAGGCAATATTAATCTTCCTCAGGTGTTACCGCTCCCTGAGAAGCTGCATTTTCGGCAATCGCGGTATCATCCGGCTGAGTATCGGCAGCATCGCCTTCAGAAGAATCTCCGCTTACGGGAGTGGTTTCTTCGGCAGTCTGCTGAGTCTGTGCCTGAGCTGCTGCGGCTGCTTCGGATTCCTTCCTCTGCTGCTCCAAAGCTGCTTCGTTGGCAAGCTGAACAAGGAGTTCATTAAGCTTTGCAACGTACTTCTCCATCGCCTTAACGTCATCCTCATCAAGGAATCCCTTTTCGTAATCACCGATGGAATTATAGAGATTATAAAGGTTATTAATGGTATTTCCGTGATCGTTTACATTGATGGAATCCACGCCGGGCAGATCCTTTATAGTCTCTGCAAATTTCTTGGCGATGTCCTCAGCATTACTGTATTCGTTGCTGATTACGGTTACCATATCTTCAGCTTTGTAAAGATTGCCTTCGATCGAGAAATATGCCTTTCCTTCTTCGAAAGTAACATAATCGACAAAGCCTCTGGTCTGGGTTGATTTTCCGCTTGAATCGGTGCTCTCGATGACAACTTCCTTGCCGACATAGGAACTGTATCTTGAAAGCTCCATGGTCGTGGACATGTTATTAAGAGCTTCAACCTGTGAGAACTGTGCGTACTGTGAAATATATTCGGTGTTTGATGTAGGCTCCAAAGGATCCTGGTATTTCATCTGAGCTACAAGCAGCTGGAGGAACGCGTCCTTATCCATGCCTGAATTGCTTTCATTGGTCTTGGTAGAAAGAGAATCCTGAGATGCCGAAGTTACTATCTCACCGTTTTTAACTGTTGCTGATACTGATGACATAAGCTGTCCTCCATATTAAGCCATGAAATCAACGGTATTTCCGTTAGCCGCCATCATCTCGGCCGCTATCTTCTCTTCTTCGTTCAATCCTTCAATGCCTTCTTCATCCGCATAATCTCCGAGGTTGATCCTTCTCGAACGTCTGGGATTACCTTCGTTTGATTCATTTGATCTTCCGGCATCGTTACCCTGCTCGAATGCATGTGATGCAACCGTAACTTCAACAGCTTCGATCTTAATGCCCTGGCTTTCAAACTGTTCGATCAGTCTTACCATCTGGCTTTCAACCGCAGATCTGACTGCTTCGTTCTCTGTAACAAAACTTGCGGTAAGAACACCTGCATTATTGGTAACATGAATATGAAGAGTTCCGAGTGATGCGGGATGAAGCTGCATCTCAACGTCGGAGTAATCTCCGTCTGTTACAGTCTTCATTCGTTCCAGGATCTGTTCGGCAATCTCATTGACACTCGTGTTGTACGAAAATGCAGTATTCTGAACCTGATCCGTTCCTTCAGGTTTGATCTCAGGAGCCTGAGAAGAACCCTGCATCAAAGGATTTTCATGTTCACCGCTTTTCTTGTCTCCGGAATCCCTGGTCTGCTTCTCGGGCTTGGCGGCTTCGGTAACGATCGAAGCTTCTCCG
>JAGPFR010000023.1:0-18846 GCA_018056425.1 Lachnospiraceae bacterium | reverse complement strand
TTTGATCTCAGGAGCCTGAGAAGAACCCTGCATCAAAGGATTTTCATGTTCACCGCTTTTCTTGTCTCCGGAATCCCTGGTCTGCTTCTCGGGCTTGGCGGCTTCGGTAACGATCGAAGCTTCTCCGGTTTCTTTGCCCGCTCCGTCCACATTGGTACGGATAAAGTTACCGTCAGAGTCTCTCTCGTATCTGACCGTCTCAGGTTTTGTCGCCTCACCTGAAGAGGTATTAAGTGATTCTTCTCCGGATATAACGGTATCTTCTGCAGAGACGCCGTCATTTACGGAAACCGTTTCGGAAACAAGCTCCTTCAGCTCACCGATGGAGAGATTTTCAATTCCGCTTTCTTTGCCAAGAAGATCATTAAGAACTTCTATGGAGCGGTTGAAAAGATCGTAATTTGTTTCATCGGTAAGAAGTGATAATCTTGATTCCGCACCGAGTGCTTTGACCAGAACCGAAGAAAGTACCTCTCCATCCAGAAGCTGCATTTTATCGATGCCTTCTGCCTGAAGGAGATTTTCGAATTCCTCAGGTGTGGTACCGAGTATCTCGGTGATCTTCTGCACAAGATCTGCGATGGTGGCCGCCAGAACTTCCTGTGCACTTTCAATATCCTCATCCTTGAGCACTCCGCCGCTTTTGTCGTCATTAACGGCCTTAGCGGTTTCGTCAGGGCTGTCCGTGCCCTTCACATCTGTCTTTGACACTTCGTTGTCTTTAGCGGATCTGTCGACCTGATCGTTATTGCTTTCGGAAGCATTTCTGATGCCGTTATCATCTTTGGCAGCATCTTTACGTACATCGGAGCCGGCATTATCTTTTGCCACATAATTTGTGAGCTTGTCTGTCTGAGTTGCAGAATTTGCTGCCTGGTCACTCCAGATGGTCTTGAAATCACTTCCGGATCCGGTACTCTGCACGGGATTAACGCCCGGCATGGTCAGCTGATCCATAAGACCCGAGGCATCGGTGATAGGTGTGATGCCCATTAACTGTTCCTTCCTTTCTCCCATAGGGGTTATCGCAGAGTATACCCTGCTGGGATATATATCGGCAGGCCCGTCTTAATTCTTAAGTCTGTTTTGAGTAAAATATCAGCTTTCGGGATCAAGTATTTTGGTGATCCTGGCAGCTACCTCTTTATCCATTTCGTTAAATATCGCCGCTCTGTCTTCAGGGTTCATGGCACCGAGTATTCTTGCCGCAAGCTGGATGCCTTCGGTATCCGTCATCTGCTCGAAAAGGGCAGCGGCTTCCTTGGGCTTCATGCTTGAATATGCGCTTACATAATTCTGAATTTCCTGAGATACCTGAAGTTCCTGGATAACCTGCTTGTAAAGGAATTCTGCAGTGGTCGGATCCATGGTTTCATAGTATTTGACATACTCCTCGGGTCCCGGACCGTTCTCGGCATAGATGACCTCTTCGTAAAACTCATTTCTGATACGCTGGAAGTCGACCTGCATGGTCTCAAACTCGGATAATCTGGTAACTTCCGCTTCAAGTGCGGCGATCCTCTCATCCTTGTTTACGGATGCGTTTTTGATCGAATCAAGTTCCGTTTCCAGCGCATAGATCCTGTTAACGGCATCCTGGAGATTGGTATATCCGCCGTACATATCGGGATCGAGAGTTTCCGATACGGAGCTGGTCGGAAGGATCTTATTAAGAACCGGAACATCCTTAAGGATCGGCGCAAGAACCGAGCTGCCGAAACCGCCGACATCGATCTTGATCATAACGATGGCAACAACAAGCCACAGAAGCACAATGAACAGGGTAGCGATAAATGTAACAAATCCGCCTCCCTCTTCATCCGCTTCAAGTTCCTCTTCCTGCTTGGCGATTTCCTTGGCACGCTTTTTGGCTTCTTTTTTCTGAGCTGCCTGTTCTCTTTTTAATTTTTTCTTTTCTTCCTGAAGCCGCTTTTTTTCTTCCTGCGCTGCTTTTTCTTCAGGTGTAAGTTCCTTAGCCATTTTCAGTCACCTTCTGTCCGTAAGTGTATGTGGTCAGTTCGTCTATCGTCTTACTCTCGGCTCTGTTTTCTTCGCGAACAAATTCGTCAAACTGTTTCTCTTTGAGCTTCTCGTGAGTCTTTCTTTCTTTAACAGCTTCCTCAAGCTGCGATCTGGCATTTTCAAGTGCGGTTTCCGCCTTGCTTATGTTCATTCTCTGCTCGGCGATCTTCTGGTCTATTATGATCCTGGCCATCTGGGAATCTTCGATCTCATGCATATCAAGATCACCATGAAGCACCTCTACCGCATGCTTTTCAATCTCGCGCTTCCTGATAAGGAGTTCCTCGAGGGTTTCAAGTTCAGCATCAAGCCGTCTCTTTGCATCGGCAAAAGACTGCTTTGCCTGAGTCTCCATTTTCTCCTTGATGCTGAGGATATTTTGCATTTTGTATCGGAATCTTGCCATTTAATCCTCCGGGCAAAAAACGAAATCAGGATTATTTGGGTGCATCGCCGGCAAAGAGTTCCTCCAGGAGATTAACGCTCTCCTCGAAAGTGTATTTGGCATCAGTTTCCTGACAAAGGAAATCGTTAACGGCATCAATCTTGCTTATGGCATAATCAATGTTCGGATTGGAACCGCTCTTATACGCGCCGATGTTGATAAGATCCTCGGCTTCGTTATAAGTTGCAAGAACCGTCTTAAGCCTGCTGGCTGCCTGTTTGTGCTTTTTGTCGCAGATCGAACTCATACATCTGGAAATGCTCATGAGAACATCGATCGCGGGATAATGATTCTTGTGTCCGAGCTTTCTGTCAAGGATGATATGCCCGTCGAGAATACTTCTGGCGGTATCGGTAATGGGCTCGTTAAAATCGTCTCCGTCTACAAGGACGGTGTAAAGCCCTGTAATGGATCCTTTGTCCGAATTACCTGCTCTTTCGAGGAGCTTGGGCATCTCGGAATAAACAGAAGGGGGATATCCTCTTGTAACGGGAGGCTCTCCGCTCGCAAGTCCTATCTCACGCTGGGCCATCGAAAAACGCGTGAGCGAGTCCATCATAAGAAGAACATCCTCACCCTGATCCCTGAAATATTCAGCGATCGCGGTGGCGGTAAGAGCCGCCTTTTTTCTCTCGAGAGCAGGTCTGTCTGAGGTTGCGACTACGACAACGCTCCTCCTCATACCCTCTTCTCCGAGGTCTCTTTCTATGAATTCCCTGACCTCTCTGCCTCGCTCTCCGATAAGAGCTATGACGTTGATATCAGCTTTCGTATTACGTGCGAACATACCCATAAGGGTGGATTTTCCGACACCGGATCCCGCAAAGATTCCGATTCTCTGTCCCTTGCCGAGAGTGATCATTCCGTCAACGGCTTTTACGCCAAGCGGAAGAACCGAATCGATTATCGCTCTGTGCATGGGATCGGGCGGTGCATTTTCGACTGAATATCTCTCTCCCGTAATCTCTGTTCCGTCGGCAGGTTCACCGAGTGCGTTCAGCGTCTTACCGAGAAGCTGTCTGCTTGCGGTAACCATCAGAGGGTAACCCGTATTTATAACCACACTTCCGAGACCGATTCCGTCGGTAACTCCGTACGGCATCAGAAGAGTTCTTTTATCTTTGAATCCTACGACTTCGGCAAGTATTTCCGCAGAAGCGTTTTCACCCGTATCTTCATTCTTGGGGATTATCCTGCAAAGGTCTCCGAGTTTTGCATCGGGGCCCGCAGATTCAATGGTGAGGCCTACAACATTAATAACCTTTCCCATCTTCTTGAAAAAGGTAAACTGTACGGCCTTATTATATTTTGAATAGTCAACATCCTTAACGGTTACCATACACTTGCCATATGAACAAAGGCCGGAGGTCCCGGCCTTTTATTTATCCGAATCATCCCTGCTGTATGACAGCATTCTGAGCTTGGTTGAAAGTTCGGACAATTCCGTACCGAGACTGCAGTCAAATATTCCACCATCCGTCTCGATCATACATGAATCGGGAGGAAGAGAAATATCTTCCATTATCTCGATGACACTACCGGGAACTTTAACAGCTTCTTCGAGAACTCCCTTTCTGGAATTGACGTAATCAAAATTATCCTTGCTGATATGTATAAAAAAGCTTCTTGCGCCCTCAATGTTTCTGAGTGCATTTGCAACCAGATGACCTGCAATGGTCTTATGTATCTTAAGATCCGTTTTCAGGATATGCTCATACACATCCGTGATGGTCTCAACAAGCTCAGGCTCCATATCGTTGAGCCTTTTCTGATAAAGCTCCTCGAGCTCTTCTCTCTCTTTATCGAGAGCTTCTCTCATATCCTGCATTTCCTGAGCGGCCTTATTCATGCCTTCGGAATATCCGGCTTCATATCCTTTATTTCTGGATTCCTCAAGGATCGAATCCGCATTTATTTTGGCTTCATTCTCGATCTGAGCTGCGGATGCCTTGGCAGTATCGATTATCTTCTCCGCTTCCGCATGAGCGGCATCCATAAGAGCCTGGGTATCAATATGGGGCTCGCCTTTAATGACATTTCCCGAAAGACCTTCGGTAAACTCTGCGCCGGCTTCACCCTCAGGAAGAAGATCACTGTCGAAAGTAACTCCTTCAACAAGTTCCTCAACACCTACACTGTCGGCATTGATTCCCTCAACAAAACCGGAGTTCTCGGGCCTTTGCATTTTATAACCGAGAGCATCGATCCTTTTTTTGACAAGCTCATTCATGTCGATAACGCGCTTGTCATTACCCATATTCATATAAGATGTTTTATATAAATTAGACAACTATCTCATCTCCTCCGCCTCTGGAGATTACGATTTCGCCGGAATCCTCCAGTTTACGGATAATGTTAACAATCTTCTGCTGTGCTTCTTCAACATCTTTCATACGGACAGGACCCATGAATTCCATGTCTTCCTTGATCATAGTAGCAAGACGCTTGGACAGGTTATTGAATACCGCATTCTGAACCTGTTCATTGGCAGCTTTGAGAGCAATACCGAGATCATTATTATCAACATCACGAAGAATTCTCTGGATGGATCTGTCGTCAAGCAGCAGAATATCTTCGAATACGAACATCTTCTTTCTGATCTCGTCCGCAAGTTCGGGCTCTTCGATCTCGAGGGATTCCATGATGTGCTTCTCAGTTCCACGGTCGACGGAGTTGAGGATCTCAACAACAGAATCGACACCGCCGATAATGGTGTAATCCTGATTGACCAGCGAAGCAAGTTTCTGCTCAAGTATAGCCTCGACTTCCTTGATGACGTCGGGACTGGTTCTGTCCATGACTGCGATTCTTCTGGCTACATCTGCCTGTCTGTCGGGAGCAAGACCGGATATGATCCGTGCTGCCTGCTGAGGTGCAAGGTAGGACAGAATGAGTGCGATAGTCTGAGGATGCTCATCCTGAATGAAGTTGATGAGCTGGGACGCATCAGTCTTACGAACAAACTCGAAGGGCTTAACCTGAAGTGATGCGGTAAGTCTGCCGATGACATCCATCGCCTTCTCGCTGCCGAGAGATTTCTCGAGGAGTTCTCTTGCATATCCGATACCGCCTTCTGCGATATACTGCTGTGCAAGACATACTCCGTAGAATTCTTCAAGGACTTCTTCTTTGACATCGGGGCCTACGGTTCTGGTATTGGCTATCTCAAGAGTAAGCTCTTCGATCTCCTCTTCCTTGAGATGCTTAAAGATACCCGCACTTCTCTCGGGTCCCAATGTGATAAGCAATATTGCGGCCTTCTGAAGTCCGCTTATTTCAGATGATGAGCTCATGACCATTTGCTAATACTCCTATGATCAACCCCAGTCGTCGGTCAGCCAGTTACGAAGCAGGGCTGCCGCAGCCTCGGGATTTTCATCAACAAACTTTTCTATCATCCTTCTGGTCTCGGATTTATTCTCGACATCAATATCCTCAAGCTGAGGCTCGGGATTGGACTGGAGAAGATCCTCGACTGAAAGCTCGGGAGCAGTTTCCTCCTCGGTCTTTCTGGAGCTCATGCTCCTGAGAATTACAAATGCCAAAAGTCCGAGGATCAGGATGAACAGGAATGCCGAAAGAACGGTTGTCCAGCTGATCTGAAGACTTTCTTTGTCATAGAAAATAGGGGATTCGTAAGCAACGATGGTAATGTTGGAAACAGGAATACCGGTTGCATTGGCTGCTACGGAATAAAGATCCTCATCAACCTCGAGTTTACGATCCGCGGAATTCGCAAGTTTATATTCTTCCCAGGTGGTTCCGTCAAGAAGTCCCTGAGCTTCTATATCCTCTTCATGGATCTCTTTATATGTGATCGCTGCTATGGACATTGAGGAATTGTTGTAATTGATCGCACCGGCGGGAGTGATCTTGTACTCCGAAGATTCGTTGGGGAGATAATCTCTCTCGGTCTCAGTCGATGATGATGAACTGTTACCATAGTCGCTGGTCACATATGTGGTATTTTCTCCGTTCGAATCGGTTCCGGGAACTCCGCCGACTCCGTTTTCGGAAGATGATTCATAGGTCTCTTCGTGGGAAAGCATACCTTCGGTTCTATCCGAATTTGCATAATACTCTTTAACAGTCTTCTCGTAATTGGAATAATCCATATCGAGATGGCTGGTAACTTCTACATTGTTGTAATTGGGAGTTCCGAGAAGAACCTTCTTAACCTGGTTGGCGATCATCGCTTCGGCCTGGTTTCTGAGTTCCTGCATGGAATTTGCGATTCCCGATGATGAGAAATCATCTCCTCCGGCAAAAAGAAGGTTTCCGTCGGAATCAAGAATCGTAATGTTTGCGGTATTGCTGTTTCTGAGGAATGTCTGAACACACTTGGCAAGATTTGCAGCCTTTGCTGCGGTAAAGCTTCCGTCATGCTCGATCTGGATATATGCGGATGCTTCTTCCTCATTGGATATAAGAGTGCCGGTATCTTCGGGTATATTGAGATTTACTTTACAATCCTCTACACCTTCTATGGACAAAATATCGGCTTTCAGTTTGGTTTCAAGATAGAGCTGATATCTCTTGGCTGTATCGCCGGTTGTGGTTGAAAGTGAGCTGGTAAGAGCCTCTTCAAGACTGTAATCATCGGGAACGAAACCGGAAGATCCGAGAGCAAGTTCAGCAGCGGTGTACTGATTGGTCTCAACGCTTATCGTAAGCGCATCCTGAGATTCGATATGGGGAATGGCCTTATCGTCAAGAACTGCGATTATCTCCGAAGCTTCCTTGGTGGAAGCGGCCGTGATGAGTACTTTGTACTTGGGTCTTGATACAAAGAAGACGATAAGAGCAAATACAGCAACAGAAAAGACAGCAAGGCCTATGATGATACCTTTCTGTCTCGAGGTGAATTTATTCCACCACTCTTTAATCCTGTTCAATAATTCCTTTATTCTCTCAGGCATTTATTCCCGCCTCCGAAAAAAATTTCGTCGCTAATCCCTGCAAGCAGGATCATATTCAAAAACAAAGCAGATCAGATCTGCATCTGCATAAGTTCCTTATAAGCCTCAAGGAGCTTATCCCTTATCGCAACCGTATACTGTAATGCGGTCTCGGCTTTCTGAAGAGCGACAGTAAGATCGTGAGTCGAATCGGACTGACCGAGTGCAAAAAGTATTTCCTGATTCTCGGCATCGGAAAGATAAGCATTTGTAGTCTTGATGCCTTCAACAGCGCTGTTAAATACGGACGAAAAAAGAGTACCGTCCGGAGATTCACCTTCTATCGATCTGACACCGGTACCGCCGACCTTACGGTAATCACCGGCTCCCGTCAGTTCATGTACTAATGATGCATTCATCTGTTCACCTCATACTACGATCAGCTACCCGAACCTATCTGCAGTCCCTGCTGAGCCATTGCCTTAGCCGCATCAAATGCGGTCGCGTTAGCTTCATAAGAACGGCTCGCATCTATGAGATTGGTCATCTCGGTAATGATATTTACATTAGGATACATTACATATCCGTTTTCATCGGCATCGGGATGCGAAGGATCGTAAACCATATTCTGGGGAGTTGCTTTATCCTCGAGAACTCTGGCAACCTTTACACCCTTTCCTGCATAATTCTTGCTGACACTGTTTAATACATGCGAAAAAGTATCGCTACCGCGGACACCCTTCTCTTCAAAGTAAACTACTTTTCTGACATAGGGATCACCGTTCTGAGTACGCGTTGTATTCGCATTCGCTACATTCTGGGAAATGATATCCATTCTGTAACGCTGCGCGGTAAGTCCCGATGCACTTATATCAAAAGCCGTAAACATTCCCATGGCATACTCCTTTCATCACTTCATAACTTTTTTCAAGTTAGTGAATTCTGCGGTAAGAGCCTTCATCAGACCCTGATATTTAAGCTGGTTCTGAGCGAGAAGTACATTCTCGTTCTCGATATCAACATTATTCTTGTCGGTTCTGTACGAAAAAGAAGCCGCATCAGTATAAGCTCCGACATTCAGTCTCCTGAGCTTAAGATTGGATACCTTCTCATCCATCGATTCGGTTCTTCGATACCCGAGTTCTTTTTCGAGTACGGATTCAAAATCAACATCCTGCCTCTTATAACCGGGAGTATCAACATTGGCAATATTATTGGCAATGCACTGGTCACGAAGCCAGGCAGCATCGGCCGCCTTATCGAGAACATTAATATAATCGAATGCATTTGTATTAACCATAAATGTTCCTTTTTTATGATACCTCACCAAATATTAATTATACTTAAATCAGCCAAAAACACAATATGTTTTTAGCAAAAGACGAGCCACCCACTAAATATGGTGTAGATATGTAACACGCGTTATAATCACATAAGTGTAAAACAAAAAGGACCTGCCCGAAAGCAAATCCTTTTATAAATCACTCCTATAATCTTTTCCTTGAATGTATTATATCACGTTCAGGGAATGTATTTCAACCTTTATCTGATTCCCTGCGAAATCCTCATGGACTCGATCTCATCGAATACATACTCGTTAAGGATCTTGACGTAAGTGCCCTTCATTCCCGAAGATCTCGACTCGATGATCCCGGCACTTTCAAATTTCCTGAGAGCATTTACGATAACGCTTCTGGTAATTCCTACCCTGTCTGCAATCTTACTTGTGACAAGTATTCCCTCATCGCCTTCAAGCTCGTCGAATATATGAACGATAGCTTCCATCTCGGAAAAAGAAAGCGTACTGATAGCCGATTTAACTACCGCGATCTTTCTGCTCTCCTCAGCACTTTCCTCACTGACTGATCTGAGCATCTCAAGACCTACGACTGTGGTGCCATACTCCAGAAGAATGATATTGTCTATGTCATACTCTTTATCCATACGGTATACAAAAAGAGTACCGAGGCGTTCTCCGGCGATCTCTATCGGAGTAACTATGGCCTTATAGACTTTGGTGTCCGTCTTCTCAAAACCGAGGGTATCGAGATTTACATTCTCCTTGGTCGAAAGAACTGAAAGAAGTCTTTCGTTGAGCATCTTATCGATGAACTCTCCGACTTCTCCGCCTATCAGCTCGGTGATGGGATCTTCGTCGGGAAGAATTCCGCGGCCGAGAAGTTTACCCTTGCGGCTGATGACAATGACACTCGAAGACAGGATATCTCTCATTACCTGACAGATATCATTGAAGACCACCTTGCTCGAATTGTTGTTGTGAAGCAGTCTTCCTATTTTCCTGGTTTTATCAAGAAGCTGTACACTACTCATATCGGCCTCCGAAGAATAAACAATTACACCTACGGAAAAATGATATCAGATAAAATCAGGTATTTCAATTTAAATTTTCAGATATTTTACAAAAATATCTTAATCTTTAAAAAAATTCGTTAAATTTTTGACTGAATTTATTCTTCGGTCTGTACTATGTTTTCGGAATAGCCGCATTCCTTGTCGGAGCATACATTCTTCTTACCCTTGGTAACCATGTATTTTCCGCACTTGGGACACATCTTTCCGGCGGGCTTATCCCAGCTCATGAATTCGCAGTCGGGATATCCGAGACATCCATAATATTTTCTGCCCTTACGGGTGATCTTGACCACAATCTCGCTTCCGCATGTGGGACATGCAATTCCGGTCTTCTCATAGTAAGGCTTGGTGTTCTTACATTCGGGATATCCGGGGCAGGCAAGGAACTTACCGCTGGGACCGTACTTGATGACCATCCTGCGTCCGCACTTCTCACATACTTCGTCGGATTCTTCGTCCCTGATCTCGACTTTCTCAAGCTCAGCATTTGCTACGTCAACGGATTCCTTAAGGTCGGGATAGAAATTCCTGATGATGGTCTTCCACTTTACCTCACCCTCTTCAACGCCGTCGAGAAGGCTCTCGATATTGGCGGTGAACTTGGCATCAACGATCTGAGGGAAAGCCTGACCCATAAGATCGTCTACGGCATGTCCGATATCGGTGACGTAAAGGTTCTTCTGTTCCTTGGTTATGTATCTTCTCTTGATCAGAGTCGTGATCGTGGGAGCATAGGTACTGGGACGTCCTATTCCCTGCTCTTCAAGTGCTCTTACCAGTGAGCTCTCGGTGTAATGCGCGGGAGGCTGGGTGAAGAGCTGCTTGGGATCAAGATCGTTAAGCTTCAGCTCGGACTTTTCGGTGATTGCCTGATCAAGGCTCTTTTCATCCTCCGCATCATCCGACTGAACATATACTTTTCTGTATCCGTCAAAAGTAAGACGGCTGGAAGAAACGGTAAAGATATGCTCTCCCGCACCGATCTTAATTGAAAGGGTCTCATAAACCGCAGGAGTCATGCAGCTTGCAAGGAATCTCTGCCAGATAAGCTTGTAGAGTCTGTACTGGTCTCTTGAAAGCTGACTCTTGATGGACTCGGGATCTCTTGCAAGAAGAGTCGGTCTGATTGCTTCGTGCGCATCCTGGATACGCTTTCCGGTTCCTTCGGATGCATTCTTTCCTGCCACATACTCTGCGGAAAAATTATCTTTGAGATAATTCTCGGCCTGAGTCATAGCTTCGTCTGACACTCTGGTCGAATCGGTTCTGAGGTAAGTGATGATACCTACGGTACCTTCTCCCTTGATCTCGATTCCTTCGTAGAGCTGCTGAGCAACACTCATGGTCTTGGAAGTCGAGAAGTTAAGGCTCTTGCCTGCTTCCTGCTGAAGTGTTGAAGTGGTAAAGGGAAGGGGAGCTTTCTTCTGTCTGGTTCCCCTGGTGACATCGTTTACGACAAACTTCTCTTTCTCCACGGCCTTAATGATCTTATCAACTTCAGCCTTAGACGAAAGTTTTGCTTTGTCGGAACCGGTTCCGTAATATTTTGCCGTAAGAGGTTTCTTCTCACCCTTTACGTTAAGAACTGCATCAAGGGTCCAGTACTCTTCGGGGATGAATGCATCGATCTCCGCCTCACGGTCACAGACCATGTGAAGAGCTGCGGACTGAACTCGTCCTGCAGAAAGACCGCGCTTAACCTTTGCCCACATAACGGGTGAGATGCTGTAACCTACGATACGGTCGATCACGCGTCTTGCCTGCTGGGCATCAACAAGATTCATGTCGATTTCCCTGGGATGCTTGAGAGATTCTTTAACTGCGTTCTTGGTGATCTCGTTAAATGTGATCCTGTAACATTTCTTACCTGCGAGCGCAAGAGCTGCCTGAAGATGCCAGCTGATCGCCTCTCCTTCACGGTCAGGGTCCGTTGCGAGATAAATGTTATCCGCCTTCTTGACTTCTTTTCTGAGAGAAGCCAGGATCTCGCCCTTTCCTCTTATAGTAATATACTTAGGCTCGAAATCATTATCGATATCCACACCCATGGAACTCTTGGGAAGGTCCCTTACATGTCCCTGTGATGCGGTTACTTCATATCCTGAACCGAGAAACTTCTTTATGGTCTTGACCTTCGCGGGTGACTCCACTATTACGAGATTTTTTGCCATGAATGTCTCCTTCGGACTTTTTCTACTAAAACCAAACGTTAAGATATATACAACAAAAAAAATAAAAAAGCAAATATTGCGTTATAAGACAACAAAAAAGACCGAGGTGTTTAACCTCGATCTTTGAGCAGCTGGTAGGGGAATCGAACCCCTGTTTCCGCCGTGAGAGGGCGGCGTCTTAACCGCTTGACCAACCAGCCATTTGCAAGTCGCTTCTTTCGTGCGACTTGCTTATATTACAATACAAATAAATAAAATGCAAGAAAATATTTTTTTATTTTTCAAAACAATTTTTACGCGCCGAACATATCGAAAATACTCATCTGATTTGATTCGGGAATATCGCCGAGAATACCGAGTTCCTTGAGCTTATCGGTAACGGTTCCTGAAGCTCTTGTTCTGTCTCTGAAATCCTGACAGCTGATAAACGGTCCTCTCTTTCCCTCGAATGCGATCGCCTCGGCAACGGATGCACCGAGTCCCACGATACTTGTAAGTGCGGGCATGATCTTTCCGTCAATTACCTGGAACTGGTTTGCCTTAACAAGAGACAGATCGATGGGCATAAATTCGAAGCCTCTTGCATGCATCTCCTGAACTATTCTCATATCCGACATCTGATCGACTTCGGTATTGGAAAGCTTCTCCGCATTCTTATCTTTTTCCGAAAGTTCTTTTTTCTTCTTCAGCTTGGTAAGCTCGTCTTCAAGAGCAGCCTTGCCCCTGCACATAAGTTCATAGTTGAATGCCTTGGCCCTGATCGAATAGTAAGCTGCGTAATACTGAAGAGGATAATGAACTTTACAATATGCGATTCGCCATGCCATCATAACGTAAGCTGCGGCGTGCGCTCTCGGGAACATATACTCGATTCGCTCGGCAGACCAGATATACCAGTCGGGAACTCCGCATTTAACCATGTCCGCTTTCCACTCGGGCCAGTCCTTGAACGTTATCTCGCCCTGTGCATTACGGCTTCCGGCAACCTTTCCTTTACGGACTGCTTCCATAATATTAAATGACTCTTCGGATTCAACACCCTTGCCTATCAGATAGGTCATGATGTCGTCTCTGGTACAAATGGCGGTCGAAATGTCCGCGGTTCCGTTGGATATCAGAACTTCCGCATTGTTTTGCCAGACGTTGGTTCCATGGGAAAGACCGGATATTCTTACAAGATCGGAGAACATCTTGGGCTTTGCCTGAAGAACGAGGTTTATGGCAAAGTCGGTACCAAACTCGGGGATTCCGAGGCATCCGAGTTTACATCCGCCGATATCATCGGGTGTGATCCCGAGCGCTTCCGTTCCCCAGAAAAGACTCATTACATCCTGTCCGTCCAGGGGGATATCCTTGATGGGATCGAATCCTATGAGATCCTGAAGCATTCTGATCATGGTGGGATCATCGTGTCCGAGAATATCGAGTTTGAGCAGGTTATGGTCGATCGAGTGATAATCGAAATGCGTCGTTATCGTATCGGTCGTCATATCGTTTGCGGGATGCTGGACAGGGGTGAAGGTATTGATATCTTCACCGTTCGGAAGCACGACGATTCCGCCGGGATGCTGACCGGTTGAACGCTTTACTCCCTCACAGCCTTTCTGAAGGAATTCCACTTCGGCATTTCTCCTTCTTATTCCGCGCTTTTCATAGAATTTCTTGATAAAACCGAACGCTGTTTTTTCCGCGACGGTACCTACGGTTCCCGCTCTGAAAGTCTGACCGGTTCCGAAAATTACTTCCGTATATTTATGAGCCTTGGACTGATACTCACCGGAGAAGTTAAGGTCGATATCTGGCTCCTTGTTTCCTTTGAATCCGAGGAATGTTTCGAAGGGGATATCAAATCCTTCTTTACATAGATTTTCACCGCAAACGGGACATACCCTGTCGGGCATGTCTACTCCTGCTTTTCCGCGGAATTTCTTAACCTCTTCCGAGTCAAAATCATAGAAGTGGCACTTAGCGCAATAGTAATGAGGGACAAGAGGATTAACCTCTGTTATTCCCGCCATCGTCGCAACAAACGAACTTCCTACGGATCCTCTGGAACCTACCAGATATCCGTCCTCCACTGATTTCCAAACGAGCTTCTGAGCTATGATGTACATAACCGCAAATCCGTTGGTGATAATGGATTTAAGCTCTCTTTCCAGTCTCTCGGTAACGATCGGAGGAAGCTCGGGACCGTATATCTCGTGCGCTCTGTTGTAACAGATATCCGTAAGAAGCTTATCTGAATCGGGAATTACGGGAGGACACTTGTCGGGTCTTACGGGAGAAATCGTCTCGCACATATCCGCGATCATATTGGTATTGGTGATAACTATCTCTTCCGCTTTCTGACTTCCGAGGAACGAAAAATCTTCAAGCATCTCTTCGGTTGTCCTGAAATACAAAGGCGGCGTCGGAGGCAGGATCCTGTCCCTGTTCTCGCTCTTTGAATCATATATGACATCCCTGTAGAGTCCGTCGTCCGGATCCAGGAAATATACATCTCCGGTCGCAACAACGGGCTTATTGAATTCCTTACCCAGATTGATGACATTTCTAATAACATCAAGAATGTCATCCGTGGAATTGACGGTCTCGAAATGGTTATCCTCCACCATGAATTCCATGACTGCGGGAGGCTGTACTTCCAGAAAATCATAGAAATTTACTATGGAAGAGATCTGTTCATCCGTATGCCCTTCAATAAGAGCATCCATGAGTTCTCCCCTGTAATTACCGCTTCCCACGATAAGACCTTCCCTGTATTTCTCAACAAGGGATTTTGGAATCTTGGGGAATCTGTTGAAATACGTAATATGTGATTCGGAGATCAGATGATACAGGTGAATCCTTCCCAGCTCATTCTTCGCAAAAATAGTGCAGCGGCTGGGTCTTAACTTGGATATTGCGGATGTGCTGGTGGATCCCTTCCTATTAATATCCGCAAGTGTCTGCATGCCTTCAGCTTCAAGCTGCTCAAGCATCTTGATGAAAATGCCCGCAGTACACTCGGCGTCATCTACCGCCCTGTGATGATGACCGAGATCAACTCCCAAAGCCTTCGCTACCGCATCCAGTGTGAACTTGGAATGACCGGGGAGCTGAACTCTTGAAAGGGGCAGTGTGTCGATATATACGGGATCCTGGGGCGTTCCGAGTTCCCTGCATTTTTGTTTTACGAAGTTGACGTCGAATTCCGCATTGTGGGCAACCCAAACACATCCCTCACAAAATTCTATAAATCTGGGCATTACAACGGATATGGGATCTGCATCTTTAACATCGTCATCTGTTATAGATGTAAGCTTGGTGATCTCGTAAGGAATGGGCTCTTCGGGATTAACAAAGGTGGACAAACGGTCCACTATCTTACCGTTTGAAACCTTTACAGCACCGAACTCAATGATCTTATTCTTAACGGGTGAAAGGCCGGTGGTCTCTATATCGTAAACAACATAATCGTTGTTCATAAGAGGCAGATCGGCATTACCGGTTACTATCTGATGAAGATCATCTACAAGGTATGCATCAACACCGTACAGGATCTTGAAAAAGTCCTGTCTGTCCGGATTGGGGTCACCCTCTGCGATACGCTTTGCCTTCTCTCCTTTTTTGCCACCCCACATGTCATCCCAGACATGTCCCGCATCGGTAAAGCCCTGGACAACTCCGTTATCGGTAAGTCCGACTGCTCTGTGCCCCCACTTAAAGGCACGTTTAACGATATCCTTACACTCGGATACACCGTCCATGTCACTCATCTTGGTATGACAATGAAGCTCCACCCTCTTTTTGGATGAAGTATCCTTACGTGGAGCACGGAAATCATCGATCTTGACGATTCCTTTTACATTACCGATCGTAAGATCTCCGCGGTCAAATTTACCGTTACTTACGGATATGAAACCGGTAAGTCTGATGAAGGTTCCGGGTTCGAGTTTTTCCTGATATGTTGCGGATTCTGCGGTATCAACATAGATCCTGCAGCTGATCGCATCCGAAAAATCCGCGATGTTGAACGATATGATCGAACGGCCCTCTTTGATATCGATTGCCTTGATGGAAAAGACCATGCCCTTTACGGAAACATTTCCCATTCCCTCGTTCAGCTCGTTAAGAGGAACAGTTTTCTCATCCGGAAAAACAGAACCGTAGATGGCATTCGGATCGTTCATCTTGGGTGATTCTCTTCTGAAATTACGTTTGTAACCGCCATCCTGACCCGAATATCCGCCCTTGAATCCTCCCGGACCGCCCTGGGATTTGGGCGCTTCCGAAGCTGCCTGTTTGGTAGTATCGAGTCCTGCGGAAGGCGCATCGGATGAAGCTTTTGCTGCAGTATCCGCTGTTTTCTTTTCATCAGAACCTTTGTCACCGGAGCCTGTCGCACCAAGGAATTTCTCCTCGGTTCTGTATGCATTTTCGGTTGCCTTGCGGATCATCTGACGGAACGCGTCATCGTCTTTTTGCTCAATCTTAACTTCATGATAAGCAAATTCGATAGTTCCGTTTGTTCCGAATCTTTTGATATAAATATCGTTTAAAAGTTCCGAAAATTCCTGCTCCTTGGCATGATAAACAGGGATATCCCCGAGGGAGATAACCATCTTATCCGGAGTCTCGAAAGAGACCTTGGCGGTCCTTATCATATTGAAGAAAAGAATACTGTTTGCCTCTATTTCGACAAGAGCAGAATCCTCATATTCTTCATATACTTTCTGAAGTGTGGGGGCGGACGGAAGCTTGAAAGTTTCGAAAACCTTAACCTTGGTCCTGGGATTATTGATCACCTGATTGGTGATCTCGCGTTCCAGTTCGCGAATGATATCTTTGGTGATTATATGATCACTTTCGATATAGACATTAAAGAATTCATGATTTTTAGGCACCGTAACCTTGGTTACGATGGTATCTTCCAATAAAAGCGAAGCCTTGTTCTTAAGCTTCAGCTGAGGAAAAGCATCCTTAAATATAAAGCTCATATTCAATTCCTTTCAAAGAGGTCCTGCCGTGGCGCTCTCGCCTTCCCGAACAGGTACACATAAATGTTATCGCCGGTAAAACCGATATTTACTTACCCCAGTTATCAAGTTCATCTTTGAGTGCATTCAGAAGCTGATCTTCAGGAACTTTTCTGATGATCTCGCCGTGCTTCATAAGGAGGCCTTCACCGATACCGCCGGCTATTCCGAGGTCCGCTTCCCTTGCTTCTCCCGGTCCGTTTACTGCACAACCCATAACGGCGAGTTTAATGTCATAAGGATAGTTTTCGGCAATCTTCTCAACCTGTGAAGCAAGTCCGATCAGATCGATATTGGTACGTCCGCAGGTCGGACAGGATACAACATCTATTCCGCCTTTCCTGAGTCCGAGGGTCTTAAGAATAAGCCTTGCTGCGGTAATTTCCTCGCAAGGATCTCCGGTAAGAGAAACCCTGATCGTATCACCTATTCCCTGACCGAGTATAAGACCGAGACCGACGGATGATTTAATGCTTCCGCTTCTTACGGTTCCGGATTCCGTTATTCCCACATGAAGAGGATAAGGAGTCTTTCCTGCCAGAACTTCATGAGCATGTACGCACATCATAACATCAGAGGATTTGATGCTGATAACAAGATTGTCATAACCCATATCCTCAATCAGTTTTACTTTATCGAGAGCACTTTCGCAGATTCCCTCAGCGGTAACTCCGCCGTATTTTTCCACGAGATTCTTCTCAAGAGAACCGGAATTCACACCGACTCTTATGGGGATATTACGCTCCTTTGCACAATCAACGACCGCTTTAACCTTGTCGCTCGTTCCGATGTTTCCGGGATTGATACGGATCTTATCCGCTCCGTTTTCAATGGCCATGATAGCCATTTTGTAATCAAAATGAATGTCCGCAACAAGAGGTATGGAAATCTGTTTTTTGATCTCCGCGATGGCTTTGGCGGATGCTTCATCGGGCACGGTGCATCTGATGATCTCACATCCCGCCTTTTCAAGTGCATGTATCTGTGCGACGGTTTTCGCAACATCAGCGGTCTTGGTATTTGTCATCGACTGGATCGCGATGGGATTACCGTGACCTATTTTCACTCCGCCGATATTAATCTCTTTAGTATTATCTCTGTATGACATAACGCCTCCGTTCATGTAAGGGTATTATACCACTGTTTTACTCTTGACATAAGAAAGGTATGTAACATAAAATCATCTCACGCATTATCTTGGGCATTCGCCCGTTTTTCCCATGTACAGACGGCAGAAAGGACAGGTTTGGATACTAACGACAGACCTTATGCATTCTGGCTTGTTTCCGTGCCGTGGATCGGTCAGGGACCGGTTCCCAAAATCCTGAATGCTTTCGATTCCCCCAGGGAAGCTTTTCTTGCTTCCGATGAAGAATTGATACGAAAAACAGGCTCGAAACAAGTCTCCGAATTAATCAGATACAGAAAAGAAAACAATATATTAAGAAAATACGATGAATTCATGTCAGGCGACATGAAGCTGAGTTTCATATGGGATGAAGACTATCCCGAAAGATTAAAAAACATACCCGATCCTCCGCTTGCTCTTTTTTACTACGGTAAACTGCCCGAAAACAACAAGCTCTCAGTGGCGATCATAGGTGCAAGGCAGTGCTCCCCCTATGGCGTAAAAACAGCAAGGGAGCTGGGCGAAGAACTCGGTAAGAACGACATAAATGTGATCAGCGGAATGGCATTCGGAATCGACGGCATAAGCCAGAAAGCCGCCATAGAAGCCGGAGGATACTCATACGCAGTACTCGGGTGCGGTGCAGATATATGTTATCCGGATTCCAATTCGGATCTGTATGAAATGTTAAAAGAAAACGGAGGGATCCTGTCCACATATCCTACCGGAACTCCCGCAACATCAAGGTATTTTCCGCCCAGAAACCGAATAGTAAGCGGTCTGTCGATGC
>JAGPFR010000022.1 GCA_018056425.1 Lachnospiraceae bacterium | reverse complement strand
CCCCGATAAGGTATCAACGCCTGCGCCGGAAAACTCCGAAACACCTGTCTTTTCCATCGCTTCACTGACGATCCGTTTATCCTCATCACCGGATCTTATGGAAAAGCCAAGGTACGGAAAACGTCCGTGCGAAACCAGCGTCCTTACAGAAATTGACGGGATCACCGAATGAACCTGGGGAAGGAACGATAACTTCTTTGCTCTTTCTTTGGGCGCAAGCGACAGATAATCTTCGCCGTCCAGGATAATGGAGCCCTTTGATACTTTGCTGCTTCCGTTTAATGTCTGAAGAAGCGAAGTCTTACCGCAGGCATTGGGGCCGATAAAAACAGTGAGCTTACCCGTTTCAATATTCAGATTGATGTCTTTAAGCAACGTGGTTCCGTTTTTGACCACGCTAACATTTTTAAACTCAAGCATTTAACCTGCGGCCTCCTTTCTTAATTATAAGAAGGTACATGAAGAAGGGTCCGCCGATAAACGACATGATGATTCCCGTAGGAAGTTCATAAGGTGAAAATAAAACTCTCGAGAGAAGATCGCATATCATCACAAAGCTTCCTCCGAGAAGAATGCTGCAGGGGATCAGGATCTTCGCATCATTTCCGAAAAGCCTTCTGCATATATGAGGAACAATAAGTCCCACAAAGCCAAGTACTCCGGCATAGCTTACAACGCTTCCCGCAAGAATGCTCGAAACTATCATCAGGATAAATCTTACTGCAGGTACTCTTATACCAAGTGATGCCGCAACGTCATCACCGAGTCCGAGGATGCCCAGCGCACCCGCAAGAAAGATCGATATCAAAGCCCCGGCACCTATCAGTATTCCGGGAACGGTTATATCCCTGATCGAAACTCCGGACAGTGATCCTATCAGAAACGAATTGATATTAAGAGCGATATCCGTATCAAGAGTCTTGATCAGATTTATTCCTGCGGAAAGAAAACTCGAAACGGTAATTCCAGCAAGTATGATCGTAATACGCGAAGTATCGGCAAAATATGCCAGTGCAAAGATCGAAATCGTCGCAAAGAGTGCTCCCGCGAAAGCAAAGACAGGCTGAAGCCATACCTTACCCGGAAAAAGAGCAAGGGATAACATTACGAAAAATCCAGCACCGGAACCAACGCCGATGGTATTGGGACTTGCGAGTGCATTGTTCATTACGCCCTGAAGTATGACTCCCGCTACGGCAAGACCCGCACCTGCCAAAAGTCCCGCAAGCACTCTGGGAAAACGCACATCCCTTATGATCGTCGTTGTAACACGCGATGATGAGGGGGATACAAAAGCTCCGATCACATCCTTCACCGGGACCTTAACGCTTCCGAACGATAAACTGACAATAAAAGAAAACACAAGTAAGACCAAAAGCGCAGTGATATATATTATTTTCTTATCTGCTTTGTTCTTATCTTTCATTAACAAGTAACTCTTCCAACTCTTCTGCGGATAGTGTTCTGCTTTCACCAAGACAGATATCCGCAGCATGTTTCAAAATTCTGTGTCTTACCTTGGGATCACTGATGCGGCTTTTAACAAGCGTCTGATCTCTTCGAGATAATCCAGGATATCTTCGATATTCTCAGGGATCAGATTCTCAATTTCCTTCCTGAGCTTTATCGCAATCTGAGGACTTGCACCGGAACTTGAAACTCCGATAACAAGATTCTTTCTGCGGATAACGGAAGGAAAAATAAAATCGCATTTGTCCTTAACATCGACCACATTGACGGGAATCTTATCTGCTCTGCACCGCTCAAAGACTTCGTTATCGACCTGCTTATCACCGGTTGCCGATATTACAAAATCAGCGCCGGATAAATCTTCCGGCGCATATCTTTTGGTTATACAGGTGATTTCGGAGATATTTGAAATCTCATCCCCTATCTCGGGGGCTATGACCGTGATCTTTGCTCCCAGTCCGATGAGTCTTTCAACCTTCTCAAGAGCGATGTTTCCTCCGCCTATGATCGTAATATTCTTGCCATCCAGTTCATGGAAAAACGGGAAATATGCCATATCACTCTCCGTATAAAATATCTACGAGTTTTTCATATGCTTCCGCCCATCTTGCATTGGGTTTGGAATTATAAAGTTCTTTTTCGATCTCATAATAATGTCCGTTCTGAACAGCAGAAAGCTGTGACCAGGCGGGATTATTAATGAGAAGATCCTGGACATTTGCAAGCGCTGCTTCCTTATCATCTCCCTGAGTTGTTACAAAGATGAAATCCGGATCTGCTGCAACGATCGCTTCAAGGCTCAGATCGTCAAGTATCGCACTGTCGGAATCTGCAATGTTGATGCATCCGAGATCTGCAAGTATCTCTCCTCCGACTGTTCCTTCACTGCCCCTTGCTTTAACGGAACTTGCCGCGGCTCTGATAAATAAAACAGTAGGATGGGTATCGGGAATCGATTCTTTGATGGCATCTATCTCCTGAGCAAGTCGGGTTCCATACTGTTCAAAAAGTTCCTTCCTGCCGGTAATATCGGTAAGAGTATCCAGCATGTTCAGATAATCATCAAAATCGGATACTTCGAAATACGCTACGTTAAGTCCTGCGGATTCAAAGGTATCAAGGAGTTCTACCTGAGCATCTGTTCCCGCACTTGCTATTACAAAATCAGGTTCGGATGCGATAAGCGCTTCGACATTGGGCTCAAGCATTCTACCGAGATCGATGGTTCCTTTCGCAAGATCGTAATTTCCGAACGCATCGCTTACAACCGCATTTACTTCACCGCCTGCAAGCATCCATACATCGGCAAAGCTTCCGAGAAGGACGGCAACATTATCCGCGGTGCTTACGGTAACCTCTCTTCCAAGGGCATCAGTGAAAACATACTCTTCGGGTGCTTGGACCTCAGCAGCATCCTGAGAAGGTTCTGCAGCTGAATTTATCTCTACTTCAGAGGTTTCAATTTCGGTTTCAACATTTACCTCAGTCTGTACATTTCCACTGCCGCATCCTGCAAGCAGAAAAAGAGATGTGAGAACTGATACGGTCTTTATTAAAATATGTCTTTTCATATCAAATCTAAAACTTCACTTTCAATAATAATATTTCTCGGATATGATCCTGAGATCTTCCTTCGTCACTATACCGTTCTCTACGTGAAAAGAATTCAGTACGGGATTTTCCGCCATAAGTGACAGGATAAAATAGCTGGCATTCTTATCGTAAGAAAGTCTGATATCTTCTTCGGAAGGCCTTGAAGGTGATTCCGGATGTGAGTGCCAATTGCCGAGGGGCTTAAGTGAGTTTGCTCTCATATCCTTGATCGCATCAAGCTGTTCCTTGGGATCCAACGTGAAATGGTCCTCTGCATGGTCTACATTTGTAAGGAAATATACTTTCTTAACAAGCTTTCCTTCCGCCGTCTCTTCGCCTGCGATAAGTCCGCATGCTTCCTCGGGCAAATGTTCTTTGGCGTATTTTACAATATCATCATATAAATGAAAATCTATCCTTACGACTGCCATTTTATCTCCTAAATCTGTTACGCATGTGACTTGAGTTCACAAGCGGGCTGTTCATAATCAATGGGTTTGAGTATGGTGGGATGATCTCCGCATACAGCACAATTATGAGTATCCTTAGGCAGTTTGATCTTGTGGAACTCCATGGTAAGTGCATCATATGTAAGGAGATATCCGGTGAGAAGATCACCTACTCCTATGATGTACTTGATAGCTTCCATTGCCTGAAGGCTTCCGATCACGCCGCCCATTGCTCCGATAACCCCTGCCTGCTTGCAGGTAGGAACAGCATCCTTTGGCGGGGGATTCTTGAACACACATCTGTAGCAGGGGCCCTGTCCGGGAACATATGTCATGAGCTGGCCTTTGAATCTGATGATACCTGCGTGTGAGAATGGTTTCTTTTCAAGGACGCATGCATCATTGATAAGGAACTTTGCAGGAAAGTTGTCGGTTCCGTCGATGATGAAATCATAATCGCGGATAAGCTGCTGAATGTTGTCCGAATATACGAACTCCCTGTAAGTGGTAACCTCGACATCGGGGTTCATCGCATTCATGGTTTCCTTGGCAGACTGAACCTTTGCTTTGCCAACATCTGCGGTCTGGTGAATGATCTGTCTCTGAAGGTTTGAAAGATCGACTACATCGGCATCAACGATTCCGATGTGGCCTACGCCTGCTGCCGCAAGATACATTGCTGCGGGAGCTCCGAGTCCGCCGGCACCTATTATAAGTACCTTCGCGTTAAGGAGTTTCTTCTGTCCCTTAGCGCCTACTTCCTTGAGAATAATATGTCTGGAATATCTCTCAAGCTGTTCATCTGTAAGAGCCATCAGCATCCACCTCCCATGAAGTAAAGGAATTCAACATTGTCTCCGTCCTTAAGAACGGTGGATTCCTTCTTATCGGATTCAACGAACTCCTCGTTGATGGATACGGTTACATACTCGGGCATCTCAACATTCTCTGCTGTAAGAAGCTCGGGAAGAGTAAGTCCGTCTTTGTATTCTTTCTTTTCACCTGCTACTGTAATGATCATTTCCTCATTCTCCTAAATCTGTATTTGTGTGGATCAGTCGCCGACCTTCTTGACATAGAGGGTATAGGTTCCGTCACCGTTATCATCGAGTTTAAGAATCCGGTGTCCTTCATCCTTGATCGAACGGGGCATGTTCTGAACGGGCTCTCCGTCATTCATGCATTCTATTATTGCAGCGGTAATTTGGCTAATACAGGTATCTTATAGTCTGTTATAGGCTGAAACTATTGCAAAAAAATTGTGTCAGAGGGGGCAGGCCCCGTGACACCGTGACACAAAAAAATAACCGGCAGAATACCCGCCGGTTTTTGATAAATTATAAATTTTTTAAAACAGATCTAAGTTACTGTCCAGATATACTTCTTCTCTTACTTTAAGTCTGCACTCAGGCTTTACCATGTAGTACAGAAGCATTTCCAAAACAACCGCACTTCCCAGGCTCCTGCCTTCGATCTTAAAATGTCTGAATCCGTTTGGAGCATAAACTCTTCGGATCTCGTCTGTTCCGATAAACGCAGGATTTTCCATAGCAGCTGAGAAACGGTATCCGCGTAGCGCCTTGGGAGATGTACAAATATGATCTGCGCAGTCTTCTCCGAGGCTCTTACGGCTTACGTTCTCGTAGCATGCTTTTCTGTCCCTGCATGTAAAGCTGCAGCATTCGTTGCATAAAAACTCAACCTTTGCTTTCTGTACATCCGTCAGTGCATTTAATCTGTCGAACTGTTTGTTCAGTCTGAAATCGGGAACTACGTATCTGTACTCTTTTCTATCAAGTTCATCTTCGAATCTGTCGAAGTTTGTTATTACTTTGGTCGTTGTGGAGACGAAGTAAAAGTCAGGAAACTTCTTATGAATGTGTTCAAGAAGCAGATCCGAATAAATGATCACACCGTTTTGCACATTACCGTTTTTCTCAAAGAGCGAACAGAGCCTGTTACATTTCTTATCGCTTAAGTGTTCTTCGGTTATGAGCGAGTTGCTGAACGTAAGACGCGATGAGATATCGTACTTACTCATAAGTTCTGCAACTTCAAGAGGGTCCGCATCACCGAATCCGACACGTCCGCCGCCCCAGATGCAGTCCATTGGTGCCCCATAGATCGAACCTATTTCGCACCACTCGTAGAAGTATTCCCTGTGCTCACTGTACAGAGGAAGGAATACTTTGTAGAGTTCACAGAATTCAAATAATCCGGGAAGGTGGTAACAGATTTTCATTAATAATACCCGCAGTTACTTCTTTCGGGAGCTTCTATGCCCGACTCATAACGTGCCCTGAACTCCATGTTGATGTCACGGATTTCTTTTTTACCGTCGATATAATCCTGATACATCTCGGCCAGTCCCGCCATGCATCCGTCACAGCTTCCGTTTATGTTACCTATGGACTCCGCAACTATCTGTTCTCTTTCTTCACGTGTTGTGTCTTTGATCAAAATAGAGTTCATATTTTTCTCCAATCAGTTCCTTTTTGCAGCCCGTACGAGCAGGAAATCAGGTTTGTGGAACAAGTCTTCCTGATCCGGATATTTGGCAAGTATCTCATCATCGGGAAGGGGCTCGATCATCTTCTCTATCACAAAACCGCTGGATGCAAGTGTGTTTACGATGGTTGAAAACATTCTGTGATATTTCTTGACATTATCTACAAACCATACGGATTCGTGTTCTCCTTCGACCCCATAGTTTCTGAGATTGACGTAGAGCTTTTTGCCGTTTTCATCCCTTGTCCATCTCTCTCCCGTCGAATGGCAGGTGTTGATGGGATTTTCCTGGGAATAAACAAAGAGTCCGCCGGGATTAAGGAGATCATAAATGTTTTTTACAAGGCCGCCAAAGTCCTCGACATAATGGATCGCAAGGGAGCTGACAATAAGATCAAACTTGCCATCGATCTTATCAAGATCTTCCATGGGCATGTTCAGATATGTGATCTTCGGATCAGCGTTTTCCGCCTTGGCAACCTCCAGCATTTTCTCAGAAATATCGATTCCGACCACCTTCGCTGCACCGCGCTCTATAAAGCCCTTGCAGTGCTCTCCGAAACCGCAGCCCAGATCAAGAACGGACAGCCCGTTCAGTTCGGGAAGCAGTGAAAATAAAGCAGGGATCTCAAAGAGCACATTTGCATTGGACTCTTTCCCTCGCAGGTTCTTATAGCCTTCAAAGAAGACCTCGTTGTCATATATGTTTTGTTTTGCCATATATTACCTCCGGTTCCGGTGGTCAAAAAAAGGCCCCGAGCGAATCGGGGCCCCTGGTTTCTGAATTACCTTCAGATCATCAGATCTTGTGATCGGATCCGAGAACGTTAACGATCTTGTGAGCAACCATATCCTTAACAGCCTGACGAGCGGGCTTGAGATACTGACGAGGATCGAAGTGATCGGGATGCTCTACGAAGTACTTACGGATGGTTGCAGTCATCGCAAGACGGATATCGGAGTCGATATTGATCTTACATACAGCAAGCTTAGCAGCCTCACGAAGCTGATCTTCAGGGATACCGATCGCATCAGGCATGTTTCCGCCGTACTCATTAACCATCTTAACGAATTCCTGAGGAACTGAAGATGATCCGTGAAGAACGATGGGGAATCCGGGAAGTCTCTTGATGCACTCCTCGAGAACGTCGAAACGAAGCGGAGGGGGAACAAGGATGCCGTCAGCATTTCTGGTGCACTGAGCAGCGGTGAATTTATAAGCGCCATGGCTGGTTCCGATTGCGATTGCAAGGGAGTCACATCCGGTTCTGTCTACGAACTCTTCAACTTCTTCAGGTCTGGTGTAAGCTTCTTTTCCTGCCTCAACCTGAACTTCATCCTCGATACCTGCAAGAGTTCCGAGCTCAGCCTCTACTACTACGCCGTGATCATGAGCGTACTCAACTACCTGCTTGGTAAGTGCGATGTTGTCTTCGAAAGACTTGCTTGATGCATCGATCATAACGGAAGTGAATCCGCCGTCGATACAGGACTTGCAGAGCTCAAAGGTATCACCGTGATCAAGGTGAAGAGCGATGGGGATCTGAGGATTCTCCTGAACAGCAGCCTCAACCATCTTTACAAGATAGGTGTGGTTTGCGTATGCACGCGCACCCTTGGAAACCTGAAGGATAACGGGGCTCTCGAGCTCTCCTGCAGCTTCGGTGATGCCCTGTACGATCTCCATGTTGTTGACGTTGAAAGCACCGACAGCATATCCGCCGTCATAAGCTTTCTTGAACATCTCTTTCGTTGTTACCAATGCCATAACGAAAAACCTCCTTAAAAATATATAGGGTTTACGAAAAGTCTCGCATACATCAATAATAATTTGTCGGGGGTTCTAAGTCAATAAAAAAGGGCGTTTCCACGCCCTAAAAGAGTGCAAAATTGCACGCATTATGTAAACCGTGGCAGAGGGTCGGACTCCTTGTCACATTACCGGACCAGGCTCATTATTGTCTCGTATAACTCGGGATAATCCTGCTTCATCCTGACAGGTCTGCCTTCATGATTCAAAAAGGCATGCATGGAAGTTGCGGTAAAGACCACGGTCCCTTCCGCATTCTTCATCTCATATGCAAACTTAAGCTTAACTCCGTTAAATTCCCTGACGGACGCGCTTATCGTGATAACATCCGAAAATGTTGTCGTGCGCTTGAAATCACATGTAACGTTGATGACGGGGGAAATGATCCCGCTCTCTTCGAGCTTTGCGTAGTTCCAGCCGATCTGATCCAGGAAATCAACCCTTGCCTCTTCCATCCATCTGATATAGTTCGAGTGATGGGTTATTCCCATCTTGTCCGTTTCGTAATACTGAACGGTATGTACATAATCCCTGACAGGTTCCATTACCTAAACTCCTTTAGAATCCGAGCGAATCATTTACAAGGATGACATGAATCCTGCCCTCGTGTCTTGAAAATCTGGTGATAAGGAACTGACAGCAGATGGTATCGGGGGATTTGCAGTTCATGCAGGATCCGGTCTTTGCACAGGGAGTATTAAGGCCGAAGCGCTGTGCATTGATGGGAGCCGCTACATTTCTCGCTCTCTTCATGGCAGCATCAACATCGGGACAGATCTTGTTCATCCCCACTATTACCAGCACATGCCTGGGACCCTGTGCAATCGCCGAAACCCTGTTGGAGTTGCCGTCGATATTGACCATAACGCCGTCTTCAGTCATTGCATTCGCACTGGTCAGGAAAAAGTCGGCATCATATGCCGCAAGCATCGCAGCCCTCTTATCCTCTGCCTTATCCCTGTCGATGAAGTTATACTTTCCGGCTTTAAGTGCCTCTACAAGGCCGATCTCATGAGCGCTCATGGCACCGCCCATGGTTACGGAAGAGTTTTCGGGTATCAGCTCAAGGGCAAGCTTCAAAGCATCTTCCTTATTTTCTGCATAATATCCATTCATATTACGGGATTCCAGACCCTTGATAACCTTCTGTGCGAGAAGAGTGTTTCTTTTTGTTATATTTTCGTTCATATGTCCCCCTTTATCTTTGTTCATCCCGATTGACGCCCGGAATAAAGTTTATCGCTTCATCCGCAGGAAGAGGCTTACTGAAGTAGAATCCCTGTATCGTGTCCGCACCGAATTCTCTCAAACGGCTGTATTGCCATTCTTCTTCAACACCTTCAATGGTCATCTCCTTATCAAGATGGTGAACCAGTCTGATAACGTCATTAATAAATGCATCCTTGCCATCGATCAGATAATTGTCGACAAGTGATTTATCCAGTTTGATAGTATCAACGGGTATGTATGTCAGATATCCGAGTGAAGAATATCCCGTTCCGAAATCATCCATAAGAAGCCTTATGCCGAGCTCCTTAAATTTCCTGAACAGCTCCTCAACCTGTGACGAACGATCCAGGAAAATACCTTCCGTGATCTCTATCTCAACATACTTCGAAGGAATGTCGTACTGCTTCAAAAGATCTGCAAGGAAATCAACATAACCCGTATCACTAAGCTGATTGCTGGAGAAGTTTACGGAGACAGGATGAAGCTCATAACCCGCTTTTCTCCAATCGGACAGCTGCCTGACAACAAGCTCCGTCGTCATACGTCCGATTCTCCAGATCCATCCATGCTTTTCCGCAATGGGAATAAACTGACCCGGTCCGAATCCCGGCTCCTTCATTCTTATCAGTGCCTCGTATCCGCAGAGCGTGACTGACTGCGCATCAACCTTCGGCTGGTAAACTATATAAAACCCGTCATTTTCAAAAGCATCCACGATCTTCTCGCGAATGATCTTTTCTTCTCTTGCTTTCTCCTGAAGAATCTCACTGTAGAAAACAGTACGGTTATGACCGAGCTTCTTAGCTTCATGCATAGCTTCTTCAGCATTGTTTATATTTTCTTCAACGCTGAGGTGTCCGTCGGTATTGGATACGCCCATACATGCAGACAGCTGAAGCTCGATACTCCCGAGTCTGAAAGGCTGCTCGAATACTCCACGGATAAGCTCCATGAATGGATGATCTTCAGTCATGGGTTCGGGCAGACAGATCAGATATTCGTCTCCGCCGTATCTGGATAAAAGCCAGCCTTTATCCTTGGCCAGTTTAAGCAATCCTACCGCTGCATTCATAAGGATCTGATCGGCAAGTTCATGTCCGTATGTCGTATTGATACCCTTAAAGCCATCAATATCAGCCATTACAAAGGAAGCGTTCTTCCAATAATCCCCGTTAATTATAAGAAGATCCATTGCATAACTTCGGTTGTAGATTCCGAGAAGTTCATCATGCTGGGCATTATAGATAAGACTCTTGTGCTCCGCTTCGATCGCATTCTTCAAATAGTGAACGCAGTTGTCGCGGTGGTTGAATCCGTTATAGATGGCTGTCGCCATTTCCTTACAGGTATTGTATCCGCAGGAACCGCAGTTGATCACGCGGGATTCGGGAGTATCCTTTTGCATCGTAAGGAAGATGTTATCAAGTTCTTCTTCGCTCGGCGTCCTGATCGCACACCTCGAAGAAAGATCCGTATAATGGCGCAGATAATCCGAAAGATTCAGATTCCCGAACTGTTTATTGAGAGCTTCAAGCCGCTGCTCCGGAGTGAGCTCACGCGATAAAGCAGGGTCTTTATTTTCTTTTTTCAGATCCTCACGGATCTTCAGGAGATTAAAGAGTGCCTTGTCGGTAAAAGCAAGTTCGGGCTCCGTTCCGGTTCCGCACAAACACCCGTCCTTACAATTGAGTGCGTCTATAAACAGGAAAGGATTATCCTTGCCGGCAAGCTGTGAGGACTGCTTTCTGAGATAATCGTACATCTGCTTTTCGCCTTCAATCTGACGAATAAATGCACCGTCTCCGAGGAACCACTTAACATGATCTTTAAGCCCGCCGGGCATGGGGTAGATTGAACCCAGACCGTATTCGATCTCATCCGTAACAGGCTCGCCGTAAATGCCTTTCTCGCGAACCATCTTCATCAAATGTCTGAATGTAACGTTGTAATCGACAAGGCCCGAATTCTCGGGATCGTCGATCTCAAGCTTCTTGGCTATACAGGGGCTGATAAACGCAAGCTTATCGGTTATACCCAGTTCTTTTTTCGCATAGATGGCGGTACACATAAGAGGACTCTGCACGGGGAAAAGTTTGGGCAGAAGTTCCGGAAGATATTTTTCGATATATGTAACAACGGCGGGACAGGGCTGTGAAATGCCGCCTCTAAAGCCGTTTTCCTGCATGTATTTGATATAGCCCCAGGTAGTGATGTCCGCACCGAAAGCTGCATTTATGATATGTTTGACGCCCAGGGCTTTGAGACCGCCGAGCACTTTTTCGTATTCATCGGGATAATTGGCACGAAATGAAGGTGCTACAAGAACAGAGATTTCCTTGCCCGCCTCAAGATCTGCAAGGAATGTATCCGTATCGTCACAAAATTCCCTTGCTCCGTGCTCGCAGACATCAAAACAAGCGCCGCACCCGACGCATCTGGACGGATCGACGTTTATTCTGGAATTACCTTTCGCATCGGCTACGGTGGAGATACATGCTCCCATTGCACTGCATACCGCAACACATTTGTTACAGCCTACGCATTTTTCATTTGTATAGACTAAACCTTTTGCCATTGTCAGAAAACATTTTCCTAAAAGCTATTATATCGCATATCATTACACAAAAAAATAAGGACAGGTATAACCCTATCCTTATTTTTTTATAAACAGCGTTAATTATTTGTGAAGTAAACGTTTTAGTGGCCTGGATCAGAGATATTTAAGGATATCAAGCGTTTTGTCCGCACGGTCAAACTCATCAAGTATCGGACACGGGATATGTGGCTCGTAGGCCATATCATGGAACCATGTGCACTGAACAGGGTGCATCCCCGCGTCTCTTGCAGCATACAGTTCATTCGAACCTCCGTCACCCACATAGAGGCACTCTTCAGGTTTAAGTCCGAGCTCAACCAGCATGCGCCTGTATATCTCGGGATCAGGTTTACAGACTCCCTGTTCATAAGAGATAAGTGCCACGTCAAAATACGGGAACAGCCTGCTCGCTCTTATAAAATCACGCTCATCCGAGAATGTATTTGTAATAAGTCCGATCCTGATATTTCTCTTTTTCAATTCATCGAGCATATCAAAGGTTGCATCGGGGATACCGTTAAAAGTATCCGTCAGGCTGTCACGCCTCTTTGATGCCGCAAGTTCTACTTTTTCTGCCGAGTATATGCCGAGTCTTTTCAGGACAACTTCAAGTCCCTCTTCGATACTGTATATTCCGATGCTTCTGTCTTTTTCAATTGAATGCCATTCTTTTCTGAAAGCAGCAGGATCTATCCCCACGTCCGCAGCTATGTGCTCGCCGAAATATGTTCGTCCTTCAAACAAGGACACAAGAGTTTCGAACATATCAAAGATCACCGCTTTAATCATTTTGCATTCCTTTCTATTTCATTCCAATCAAAGCACCTTATGTAATTATCTCCGGGGAGTTCTACATTATGATTCCACGGCCGGTCATAAACCAGTATCTTAAGATCCGGGAGATGATCGAAGAATTTAAATGCATGAGGCGAATCTTCAACCGCAATGTCAAAATGCATCTTGTAATAATCTTCCAGTTCAAGGCTGTATTCGGTATTTTGATAAAAAGAATCCCTGCCGTACTTATTAAGACAATAGAGTTTGATCCTGCCGAGGCGGTGACGATCAAGCCATTCCCTCGAAGGTTCAAAGGAATTGAATGGTCTGCCGGTGATAACGGAAACGTCATGTCCCTCATCCACCCAGCTGTTAAGCGTATCAGCAGCTCCCGGAGTCTCCGCATATGACAGGAGTATTTCCGGCTTGTGAGCTTCGGCCATCATATCCTCGTACTGCTTGTCGGAAAGGGAAAATGACTTTTGAAGATTGAAGAAATTTATATTCTCGTAGGGAACATTTGTCCCAAACATATCCTTCGCAAGGCCTGAGAAATGTCTTGCGGTCTCACAAAGGCAGTCATCAAAATCCACGTAAATGTTCACTGATCAAATCCTCTACAGATCTTTGATGAAGAATTTATTCATAGTCGAATGAATAACTCCTTCCGGCTTATCTATCTCCCTGTAACCGCTCTTTTCATACATATGAATCGCAGTGGGGAGATTTGTGTGAGTCTCCAGATATATCTTACTGTATCCAAGTCCCCTTGCTTTATCCTCGATCATGCGGATCATTTCATATCCGTAGCCGTGGCCTTTAACAGGATCGTCCAAGTAAAGCTTTTGAAGCTCCGCACAGTTTTCAAAAAGGTCCAGCTTATCCACTCCGATTCCGCCTACAACTGAGTCGTCTTCTGTGGCAACAAGGTAAAACCTTTTGTCAGCATCCGCCAGATAATAATCGCTTAAGTGATCAAGATTATCATCGAAGTATGCGGTACCGGGAATATCCAGTTTATGCGCCTTCAGATTCTTCCTAATGATAATTGCAAGTGAAGGATCGTCCGATTTTTCTATCTTTCTGTATTCCATATATTTAGGGGATATCAGTTTTTGGTAAGTATCAGGTGATTAAAGAATGCGATCCTCTTGTACTCATCCATGGAGCTTGCCTTGTTTTCAAGTTCAAGCATGGCGGTATACCAGTCTTCTGTGTACTTGATCTCGTTGTTTTTGGAAAGTCCGAAGAATGCTCTAATTCCATAAACATTCTCAAGTTCCATCTCTCCGGAAAAGAAACCGGTCAGATACTCGTTAGGATAAACATCCCTGTTTCCGAACATGCTGTCCTCAGATTCTCCGTTTAAAAGATCGAGAGACACTTTGGGATCATCACCGAAAACCGCACTTGCCAGTGCTCTTCCATAAATGTTGTGCTTGATAACGGATAACTTTCCGCCGGACTTTAGCACTCTTCCAAGCTCTTTAAGAATCACGTCCTTGTCATCAACATATTCCAAAACGTTGTGGCAGATGACGACGTCATAAGTGTTATCAGCAATCTCTGAAAGGAACTCTATTCCCTTAGTGATAAGAGTATAGTCACCTTCAAATCTTACACTGTACATTTCTTCGTTAGGTTCAACTGCTATTACATCATGGAACTTTGCATAGTGCTCCGAGGTAATGCAAAAGCCCGCTCCGAAATCAAGAATCTTTAATCTATTATCTTCAGGCAGAGGCAGCTGTGCAAAGATCTGCTCGTAAAACATCTTGCCCCAGGGCTGCTCCACCATTTTTCTGTAATCAGCTATTGAACCTGCCATGACCGCTCCTTATTTTCCGGTATTTCTGAAATCACCGATCCTGCCGAGGAATTTACCGAGGCTGTGATATCTTCCGGAATATATGACGGGATCAAATTTAGTAAGATCCACATCAAAAGTATTTTCGCAGAAAACATTCTCATCCATCTGAACATTACGGATGGGACAGAAGAATGTAGTGGACTCACCTGTCTCCACAGACTTTGCAACTTCACATTCATAAACCCAGGGACTGTCATCCAAAGTGGGTACGTCCATAACTTCTCCGCTACCCACACCGTAATGAGCCTCAGCGGTATTGGCGTCACATGAATGCTTGGTTCCAAGATAATCCATAAGAGGAAGCATTGACTTGTTAACAAGATTTGCGCTGAACTTCCCGTTTCTGATAACGTTCTGTTTTGTCCTCTTGGATCCGTACATGCTGATTACAAGCATGTAGTTATCTCCGCCTTCACATGTCGCACTTACCCATGTGATGGGTGCAAAATTATATGATCCGTCTTCATTGTAAGTTCCGATGATAAAAGACGGCTGAACGCACATCGAAAAATTAGGTGCTACTGATTTTCTCTTCATAATGCCTTAAAGTATTGATCCTATAGTCTTAATGTAATCGGTATTTATCAGCGTGATGCTCTCTCCGCTTTCGGAAAAGCCTTTGATAAACTCCCTGTTATCGCGTTTAACGCTTTCCACCGTGTAATCCGGATCCATAATCCTCTTCTCAATCTCGGACTCGCAGCGGACAATGTCGTCAAAATGTTTATCGATATACTCATCTGTCATCGCAAGACAAATGAACCTGATATCCGCAAGATACTTCGCATCAAAATCCTTACGCCAGTCAAAAGGAATATAACAGCCTTCAACGATAAGATTCTGCTTATTTTCTATCGCGGTCTTTACCATCTCCCGGACTATGGGCCAAAGATACCCGGTAAGCTTATCGTCATCCATTGGAGTAAGGGATGTGTTCCCGCTTCGGATGAGCCCCATCTTCAAGTGGTCAATGGAAAGGTACGGATATTTATATTTTTCCAGCATCTTCTGGGACAGAAAGGTCTTGCCCGTATGAGATGCTCCCGTGATCAGGATAACCATCGCTTCTTCCTTTCGAAAATACCTTTATATTTTACCATATATTATGAAAAAAAAGGGCTTCGGTCACCCACGAGTTCCCGAAGCCTTTGAGGCACATTTTTCTCCACATAAAAATTCCTCCATGATCTTCACATCTCGATCATAGAGGAATTAATCTACGCATTCCATAAGCGTAAGCACTTGTTGCAACTTATGCAAGTCCGAAGGACTTTGCTGCAAGTTCTTTAACCGTCGTGGACTTCCCCGCATATGCAGTTCCTATTACGAAATATGCATTTTCAAAAACCCTGAGTGTTTACCTCATTAATTTCAGATGATGTTTCAGGTTCTGTTTTCTTTTTAAATAAATCAAATAATCCCATATCACCCTCCTAAGTGTTATAAAAGATCTAATAAATCGGTAAGACATGTTGCTTCGTAATCGGGCTTTTCTTCATCACCGCCTATTATCCAAAATCTGCCGAATCCCTGTTTCATCCAAATGGTTTTCATACCAAGCTTTTTGGCCGGGACAATGTCGTTATCGATACGGTCACCGATCATAACTGCTTCATCAGGTGTGCATCCCGCTCTTTCAAATGCGATCTCAAAGATCCTTTTGTCAGGCTTTTCCACACCCTCTTCCGCTGATGCCACAACAACATCGATAAAGCGGCGGATCCCATATTCTTCAAGTCTGTCCTCGGTTCCATACATCTGATTTGCGATGATACCAATCTTGTATTTCTCATGCAGATTTATCAGGACTTCTTCCGTATCCGGATAAAGCCTTTCACGCTTGGTATCCCACGCAGGCGGTTTCAATCCAAGGAGCGATGCAACTTCCTTATCGCCCTTCTTATTCTGCCTATAGAATTCCATCGCCTTATCATATATGTATTCGATGCTTTTACCTGACTTTTCGGCAAGCGTTCCGAATATGTACTCATACACATGGCTTTCGTCAACAAGTGTGGAACCGATATCAAAAAACAGCCATTTAACTGTATCCATTATTACCTCACTTACTTCTGTGCTACGATTGTAAACCAGTCGACTTTATCAATATCGTCATAGGTGCGCTGCGAGGGGAATCCCATAACGCTCACATCGTGAAATCCCATCTCTTCAAGAGTTTTCAAAATAATGTTCTTTGAAAGAGGAATATAGTGCTCTTCAAACTTCTCTTTGCGATAGATCCTGTTTTCTTTTTCAAAGGTATACAGAAGATTGAATGTAACGGTTCCGTCAGCATTATGATCCCATACCTGAATAAGATTGAGTCTGGTATCACCCACAAAGAAAGGATCGTAGACATAGAACCTGGTTTTCTCCGATACTATCTTGTCCCAGTTGCGAATGTCTATGTATATGTATCCGCCCTCATTAACATGCTTATCCATCTCACGAAGGGCTTTGGCCGCATCATCATTTGAAACATAGGCAAGAGAATTCCCCGTGCTTGCAACCATGTCAAAAGTTCGGTCACCCCAGCAGGACAGATCCCTGAAATCGGAGCATTTAAGATCCGGGTTGAATCCCTTCGCCTCAATCTTCTTCCTGCAATTTGCGAGCATGGACTCACTAAGGTCCGAGCCCGAAAGTGAAATCTCCCTGTCCATAACGGGAAGTGTAACACTTCCCGTACCGATGCTCACATCCAATATCGACTTTATATCTTTGCCACCGAGAACCTTCTCCCAATGCTTTACATACATCTCATAGCGGGTATCATCCTCAATAATGTCATAAATATCCGCACTGTCATAAATACTTGCCATAACTCAATTTCTCACTCTCGAACAGATCTCGCTTACGATTTTTTCCTTACTCATATCTTCCGTGATCATGGTTTCTTGTATCAGATCCAGATAATCCTTTTCCACCCACCACTTTCGCATCTCATCAGCCCCGAACTCGGCAGCTTTATCCCTGGTCTGATGGCGCCTCACGGTTTCTTCAAACGGAATGTCAAAATAGTACGCAAGTATGTCGGAGCCGTACAGCTCAAGTGCCGTTTCAAACAGTTCACGGTACCACTCAGCGACAAATATCCCCTCCATAATTACCACTTCGCAGTTCTTACTTCCGTACTCAAGCATTTGCTTTATCAGCGGCAGCGCCGGCGGATCTATCCCGTCTCTTGCTTTCAGAACATCCCTTCTGATCATATCCTGTGAAAGCACCATGGTATTACGCCCGAAAAGCTCCTGAAGTGCCTTCGCAACAGTTGTTTTACCGCTCCCTGAGTTTCCGCGAAGCATGATCAATTTATGCATATATGTACCTCCCAAATGCATTTTTTATTTTATCATAAGAGCATCTAAAAATGAGGTACCCGGAGAAATTCCATAGTATAATACAGGTATGAAAATCGGGGAGAAAACAAAACAGTCGTTTAAGCGTAACAGGAAGTTTATCACTGCGGTTATTGTCATGACCTCTTTGATCGTCTGCGGTATCTTACTGTCCATGATCGGAGTATGGGCGGACTTTTATACCGACCACATCTACACCTTCCTTCGCGATCCCATCACTCATATTACCGAAAGCATCCCCTTTCCTCTCGGAGAGGTTATTATGTATCTCGGTGCGATACTGATTCTCCTTACAATCCCAATCCTGATACTCCTCATCTTCCTGAGAAAAAAGAACGCTTATAAGGCTTTCGTTTCGGGATATTTCAAATGCCTTACGATCATCATCCTGTCCGTACTCCTGATTTATACATATCAGTGGCTCACACCCTACCGAAGTTCCGTGCTTAATAATGCTACCACATCCGGCCGTGAATTTACCGTGGAGGAAATGCGGACTCTCTATATTTATGTTGCCGATCACATCAATGAAGAATGCATGAACGTTCCCAGAGATGAAGAAGGAAATGTGATCTATGACACAAAAACAGCGACAGAGCAGAAAGTCTCTGTCGCCATGAACGGGATTTCTGATGAGTTTACCAGATTAAGCGGGTATTATCCTTCCATAAAGCCTGCCATGTGCTCAGACGTACTGGACTGGATGTGGATCGGTGGTTACACCTATCCGTATACACTTGAAACAACATATAACAAATACATCAACCGGTTTTATTTTCCGTCTCTTTATTCACATGAAAGCTCCCATCACATGGGATATTACAAGGAGCATGAAGCCAATTTCCTGAGTTACCTGTCCCTTGTCAACAGTGATGACCCGGTGCTTCGCTACTCCGGTTATTACTATGTATTCCGCTTTATAAACGAAGCATATTATGAGTCATGTGTTGCCACGGGCAATATCGACATGTATAAGAGCGATGCCGATGAACATAAATTAGCAGACCGTGTGTATCTGGATGTACTTAATGCTCAGATGGAAGCCGATGAGCTCTACCTTCAGGATGAACATATTCTTGAAGATTATGCCGATGAAGCCAAAGAGATTTCCGATATGGGCTGGAGCACTCAGGCAGAAATCCTTCAGGAATATAATTACGACGGCGTAGTACTTCTGATGCTCAGATACTATGACGGAAAGTTATATTAACTATCTATATTTTCAGTAAGATATGCAACTATCGGCTCAATAAACTTTTTATCCGATATATCGTATGACTTGGAAATCATCTCTGCCATTTGGCGAGTCTCTTCATCGGGCTTTTTCTTCAATGCACCGACAAACATTTTCATAGCCATTTTGGAAGGTGCATTCATTTTTTCATAGTTAAATCCACCCTGGCAATAGAATGCTTTAATATACCGGCTCTGTTCATCACTCAGGACAGTTTGTACAAATTTCTCAACTTGCGGATTATCATTGGGGCTACCGCCGACTGCAACCACGGCAAGCCGCTTATTCTTCCAGTTAACTGCCTTGTCAAGGAACCACTTGATCTTAACAATGCGCTCTGCCATACACCACCCTGCGTATACTATTGCATCATAAGCGGCAAAAAAATCATCGTCTTTCTTCTTCACATCATTAAGATCATAGATGTCCGCTCCAATTTCATCCGCTATCCATTCGGCATATTTTTTGGTAAATCCTGTCTGTGAAGTGTAGACTACTAAAGCTTTCATATCTTTTCCAAATTCCTTTCCATTTTCATAATCGTATCAATCGTTACCGCAAGATCTTTTTCTTTTACGCCTTCAAAAATCTGATCGATGATCTGTGAACTTGTCTTGCTTTGATTATCGTTGGCTTTCAGAAACTTTCTGCATTTGTCGGTGACAAAATATCTTTGCTTTCTCCTGTCCTTCTCATCAGCCATCATGGTGACAAATCCTTTGCTCTCAAGTTTAAGCAAAATTTGTTTCACATTCTGATGTGAACTGCCCATCACTTCCGACAGATCATTCAATGTAGGAGGTTCCTTACACAGATTGATACAGATGATTGCAAAGAACTGTTTCCAGGTGATTTCTTTGAAAAACCTGTCTGCCGCCGCCTGATATCTGTTATCGAATGCACTTAACAGTCCAAGCAAAAATGCCTGTGGAGGCATCTGTCCAAAATGGACCTTGCTCATGTTCATCACTTCATCATAGTTCATTTTCATCCTCATTATCTGCAAATAAATAGGTAACATATTGCACATTTATAAATGTAATATGTTACCTATATTTTGTCAACCGGTTTTTGATTATCTTTCAGTTATTCATGCATGCTGTACTCTTTATCCTCTTCGATCATCTCCAGCATAATACAGGCAAACTTCTCATCAAACTGAGAGCCCATTCCCTTTTCTATTTCGCTCTTTACATGATCCTGAGGGATTATGTCACGATAACTTCTGTGACTGGTCATTGCATCATACGCATCCGCAACCGCAATGATCCTCGCCTCTTCGGGAATGTCTTCTCCCTTTAAGCCATCAGGATATCCCATTCCGTCGTACCTTTCATGGTGCCACCTGGCACCTGTTACGAGTTTGGGCATTTCGCTTACGGTTGCAAGTATTTCCGCTCCGATAACGGGATGAGTCTTAATCTTCGCATATTCTTCATCGGTCAGTTTACCGGGCTTATTTATAACCGTATCCGGTACGCCTATCTTTCCGACATCATGCAAAAGCCCCATCATGTATATTTCTTCCTGAGCATCTTCATCATAACCGTATCTTCTTGCTATTTCTCTAGAATAAGTCGCCACCCTCTCGGAATGGCCGTTGGTATATGCATCCTTGGCATCTATCGTTTTGGCGAGAGTATGTACTACATGCAGTGAAAGGCTTTCGAGCTGCGCGGTCTTATTCCTTACTTCACGGTGAAGATCTCTTTGAAGCTTTATAAGATCGATAAGATTTCTTATCCTTATTTTCAAAGCTTCCGAAGAAAAAGGCTTTCTGATAAAATCCATTGCACCGAGCGAAAGACCCCTGGCCTCGGAATCGGAATCTTCATTGGCCGTGAGGAATATAACAGGAACCGTCTCACGTGAATTTTCACACTCCCACTTTCTTAATGCACGGATTGTCTCGAATCCGTCCATCTCGGGCATTCTTATATCCAGCAAAAGAAGATCTATCGGATTCTTAGAGATATAATCCAATAACAGCCTTCCGCTTTTCAAGCATGTGACTTTAAATCCGGCTTCAGTGAGTATCAGGTTGGCCTGTTTCAGTATGATCGCATCATCATCAACAACAACGACTCTCTCATCCATATTTATTGTCCCGCTTCCTAAATTGTTATCAGTTAAGATAATCCCACTTATGTCCAATAAAGAAATTATCAATGGCAGAAACGATGTCGCCTTTGCTCATTGTTTTTAACAGATATCCCTGAGGTTTAAGCCTCATAACATTCATAATGCTTTCGCGGTCCGATTTACCTGTAAGGAATATGATGGGAATCTCGGAAGCACTTATCTCGCTTCTGATCATCTCCATCACCTGCGGTCCGGGAGTTATCGGCATATCGTAGTCAAGCAGTATAAGATCCGGTGTGTGATTAGCGATATAGGTGATCGCCTGCATTCCGGATTTGACAGCGGTGATACGGTATTTGTCAGAAAGCCAGCCCTGAAGCATTTTCAGGAATGTCGGATCATCGTCAACCAGAAGTATTCGCTTTCCGAGTCTGTTCTCCGATACGACTTCCGCTACAGCTTTTAATTCCTCAGCAACATATTTGGCATCAAAAGGACGTTTAAATGTCCTGCTGATGTACTCTTCGGGAATAAGCTTTCCTATCTCTGCGAGTTCCTGATTATAACCGATAACACACAGAGGAATGTCATCGTCCGCAGTGATATCCTTGATGTAAACAAGAGCATCCGCAGAATCATACAGATAATCACCCGCCAGTAACAGGACAATGTCACAGTCAGTTCTTCCGGCTTCGATTTTCTTTACAACAGGTTCGGCAAACTCCGTCGTAAATCCCATTTCCTTAAGATTATTGTCGAGTGCATCGGCCATAAAACCGGAACCATGGCTTATAACAAGTATTTTTGCAGCGTCCATAATCATCCAATTTCTCCGGAGATTATCCCCGGTATCAACTCATAATCAAAATTATCCACAGCTTTTATAACAGCGTCAACACGTGTTGCCTCATCATCCGGAATCCTGTAGCGTTGCAGAGATTCAGCAACATGAACGACACTGTCGAAATCATAGTTCGCGCAGAATTCCGAAAGCGTCTTGTAGGCTTCGCTTAATTCCTCAACAGTAATGACCGGTCTTTCATCGTCTGCTTCCGATGCATCCTGTTCATTCAAAGGTTCAAGATCCCGGGCCAGTTTTCTGTATTGAGAGATCAGTTTGCCCAGATCCCTGTCAAGCATTTCTGCGTCACCGCGATCACCGGCTTTCTCCAGCCTTGCAGCAAACTCACCAAGTTCAAGTGCTCCTATGACTCGCGACGTACTCTTAAGAGCATGAACTTTTATAGTGGTGTTTCTGATATCCCTCGCTGCCCAGAACTGTTCGATATCATCCGCATTTTTAGCAGCGGTATCCAGATACATTTTAAGTGTTGCCATATATGACTCGCCGCTTCCGCAATGGGCAAGTCCGGAATTAACATCAATCTCATTCAGATGGAAAATGAAATCAGGCAAAGGATAATCAAGCTTTTCATCATCACCCGATGCGGGCGCTATCTTGCCTTTGGGCAGATAATGCAGAAGCATAACTTCAAGTCTGTCCGGATCGATCGGCTTGGTAATATAATCATCAAAGCCCGAATTGATATATTTCTCACGCATACCCGATATCGCATTTGCGGTAAGACAGATGATGGGAGTCGTATCATTCGGCGTTCCTTTAAGATCTCTCATTTCCGAAAGCGTCTCGACGCCATCCTTATCAGGCATCATATGATCCAGGAATATCACATCGTAATGCGTATTCTTATACATCGGGATTGCTTCATCTCCGCTCTCTGCGGTATCGATCTGAATCAGCGTACGGCTTAGCAGACTTATAAATACCGTGAGGTTTACCGGAGTGTCATCAACAACCAGAAGTTTTGCGTGTGGTGCCGTGAATTTCTCCCTGTAACCCTGTCTTTCTTTCAGCGAGTGCCTGAACGCATCCTCATAATCTCCGACTTCATCCCAGTTGATAACTTTCTGTTCCAGGTCAAAAGAAAACACCGAGCCTTCCCCGTATTTGCTCTCTACCTGAAGCTTACTACCCATCATATCGAGGAAACTCTGAGCTATGGTCATGCCAAGGCCGGTACCTTCGATGTTACGGTTTCTTTTTTCTTCGATACGCTCAAAAGCCCTGAAAAGCTTGTCCATATCTTCCGGCTTGATCCCGATTCCGGTATCAGCAACACTGATATGCAAAATTATCGAATCTGTTTTATCCGGTATCTTTTCACATTTAGCAGAAAATGTTACAGAACCTTCTTTGGTATATTTTACCGCGTTTGAAAGAATATTGGTGATGATCTGTTTAATCCTTATCTCATCGCCGTGCAGGACAGAAGGAATCCTGCCGTCGATATCCATATTGAAAGCAAGACCTTTGACCTCCGCTTTCTTTTGTACCATATTGACAAGGTCGTTAAGCAGGGACACAAAACTGTAATCCACATTGATAATGTCCATTCTTCCCGCTTCGATCTTGGAAAAGTCGAGGATGTCGTTTATGAGCCCCAGAAGAGTATTTCCGGCCGTTCTGATACTCTCGGAATAACCGATGATGTTATCGTCACGGCTGTCTCTGAGTACCATCTCGTTAAGACCCAAAATAGCATTCATGGGAGTTCGTATATCATGCGACATTGTAGAAAGAAAGTAGGACTTGGCATCATTGGCCTGGTTTGCCTGTGATGCCGCTTCAGACAGTTTACGGTTATAGATCATTAAAATAACGAAATTGAAGACGAGCAAAACGATCAGTCCGACCGAAACAGTTCCGAGCAAAAGCCAGTCAACCACACTGTTTTGTACAAGGTCATTCTTCGGAATGTATGAAAGCAGATACCATACTTTTAAAGACTCGAGCGGATTATATGCTATCATGCAGTCCTCGCCTTTTGAGTTTTTGATGACTGTTGAACCGACACCGCCGATTATCTCGCTCTTTACGCGCTCAAATTCTTCGGAAGAAACGTAATTGTAGGACTTGTAATATTCAAAGAAATTATTGTTTTTCAGGGATTTGCCATGGATGATATAGTTGCCGTCCTTATCAATAATGCTTATCTCAACACTCTCATATTCTCCCTTTAAAAATACAAGTTTTTGCTCGAGATGGCTCAAAGGAACCACTCTCATCAAAAGCCCCGTCTTCAGTTCACCCGATTCCGGATCAAGAACCTGTACGTAATTCATGAAGGCGATCGACTGGATTCCGTTCATGGGATTCGTATATGCCCTTGTAAGATTGACCACTCCGACATCATTACTCACACTGTTGAGATTGTCAAAGATGGATATATTTTTGTATGAAACGTAATAGTCTCCCGGTTTAACCGAATTTTCCGTGGTTGAAATTCCTGATAGTGCAGGATCATCCATGAAGATCAGATGACCGGATATTTCCGGAGATATCTTAGCCTTTCTGATATAGGAGATGATCTCCTCTGCAGTCATGGGATTGCCCGCCATCGCAGATCCGTTTACATAGTTCGACCATATGTCACACAGATGCTGCTCATCCTCAAGATAGTTGGTGATGATCTGATTAACGGTAGCAGTCATCTTCTCATATTCTGCTATGGCATTTTGTTTACTTTCTTCTACCTTGAAATTCGAGTACAGAATGATAAAGATCAATATGAATCCAATGATAAGAAGATTGGGAATGATGACCAGAGCTTTTTTCACGCAGCCCCTCCGTTTCTTACTCAAAAGAGCCGTACATTCCTACCGCTTCATCTACGGTGATCTCACCGGTTCCGACTTTGTATGCTGCAATTCTTGTCTGTACGGTCAGAGGATCGGAAATTCCGAGAACCTCAGGCGATATCGTGCGTTCCGAAGGCACCTGTCCCAATGAAGCATAAACAGGATCAAAGGACAGATTCGAGGTGGGCGTCACAAGCCGCTTAACGGAAGCCATCTCTTTCAGCTCATCGTCGGAAATAAGGAAACGCATAAACTCATTAGTCATGTCCAGATCATCACAGTCCTTATTGACGGAGAACTCGACCGAAGGACTGTCAAGAAAGTATCCGCCGTCATCAGTAAGCGGAATCGGCACAAATGTGTAATCAAAAGGAGAATTTGTGAATGCTTCCGACTGACTCTCTCGTTTCCTGGTACCCGAAACAGTATCACCGCTGCATATCATCATCGGTACATCCCCTTCAAAGAATCGAAGGATTACCTGAGCATAATTGTCCTCGATCTTATCACACTCACTAAGATCGATGCATCCGCTTTGAATGAGATTTTCTACAGCTTCCAGTGCAGGACGCAGGTATTCGCCTGCTGCGGGATCCAGATCATTGGCAAGTGCCAGAGCTTCGGGATTTTGGGAAAGAGTTGCCACAAACAAGGGATATGCTACCGTGTACATGAAACAGCTGGATGAACTCAGACTGTATCCCATCATAGGGCTGTTGTACCCTTTTTGGCGGAACTCGTCGCATACCGTAACAAGTTCGGATAAGGTTGTGGGAACACTGAGGCCTTCTTTTTCAAAAAGGTCATTATTCACAAGCATACCGTAGCTTCTGGAGAACACGGGAACCATCATTACCCTGCCCTCATCATCATGATTTATAAGTCCGGGACGGATACAGCTGAGGTTAATTCCCAAAGCTGCATCGGAAAGATCTTCCATATAAGAATATACCTGGTCATATTTCTCACTTCCGATCATCCAGGTATATGAAAAGAATATGTTGGGTTTGTCATTGCCTTCCAGCACTTTTCCCAAAACATTGTTATAATCATCAAGTTTTACATAGCTGAGCTGAACATTCGGATAAAACTCGTTGAATCTGTCAAATTCAGCTTCCAGAGCTTCAAAATTATCATAACTTCCTGCAACGGTAATGCTGCAGGAAGTGTTTGTGTCGAGAGCCGGAACGAACCCTTCCGGGGTTTCAACCGTTGTTTTGCCGTTGCAAGCTGTCAGTGATACAACAAAGCTTATGACTAAAATGAAACTGATCATTTTTTTCATGCTCTATTTACCTCCCGGATCATGCCTGCAAAATCTCTTACATTTTGCAGTTACTTTGCAAAGATTTACTTTCTGACAGATCATTTGGCGTGTTTCTATTATCATACCATATTTATTATATTTTCCGTTATAAAATCATTTCATTGTTTTATTCCGATTGTATTAAGCAATTTAACGCCCATATTGTAGACCATTTTACAGGCTTCTTCTTTAGGCAGTCTGTAACTGTCAAACATCATCAAGACAGCAAGTCCGTGCGTGTAGATCACAATATCCTTGACGGTATCTGCGATGACTTTAGGCTTGATGTTATATTCGGCGGAAAGCATTTTTACCGCTCCGGGATCGAATTGCAGAGAAAAGATACTTCCCGTGTCTGTCAGCTGTTCACCTATTGTATCCATCGGATCATCAACACTGGTGAAACGAAATACATTCGGGTGGTCACAGGCTGCGGAAATGTAATATACACCTGATGCAAAGAATGCATCGACTGCGTTTTTTCCTTCCATTTGCGCAGGAAGTGCTTCAAAAAGTTTTGCGCCGGCGTATTGAAACAGCTCCTTTTTAAGATCCGTCATACTCCCAAAATGCCAGGATACAGGCTGAGTTGAGCATCCGAGCCTTGCAGCAATTGCCTTGATCCCGACTGCACCGATGCCGGATTCCTCAAGAATTTCATATGCTGCCTGCAGGATCATCTCTTTTGTGATCTGAGTTTTTCTTCCCATATTACGCTCCTGTCTTATGAATAAGGTTTATAATCAAGCGGCTTATTGCATCCGAGCCCCGCTGCCATCTGAGTAAATCCCTTTTTAGCCAGAGTCTTAAAAACAAAACCGACTATAAAACGAACATGGGCAGGAAAGATTTCGGGCCCGGTGAACTTTTTACAAGCCTCGGATCTGAAATCTCCGTTTGCCGCAAATTCACGTCCCATATCCTTATAGGGGCATGTAACTTTATCCCTGCGTTCTTCATCAAAGAAACGGATGCTGAAATTATCGCCTTTTACCAGTGTTCCCATGTACTCACATCCGAGTTTACCCGCAAGCATCTCAAGGTATGCTTCACCGCAGCGCAGCTGCACGCCTTCCGCAAATCCGCTCTGCAGAATGAAAGCCATCTTTGAGCCGTCGGATTTCGGAGTAAGGGTTTCCAAAAATTCCATAAGGAGCCCGGGAATGCATTCTACATAAAGCGGTAATGCGATCAGTATATTGGTGTTCTCGTTATAGGCCTGACGGATCTTATCCCAGGATCCTTTGTCGGATACTTCATATTGTTCGAAGGTAGTTCCGTTTTCGCACATTCCTTCCGTGAATTTCTCAAGTATTTTATCCGTGTTACTGTATTGTTTTATTCTGGGGCTTCCGTTAATGATCAGCACATGCATGATACCGCCTCCTTTATGTTATCTCTTTCAAACACTCCGAGTGACTTTTTCTCAAAATTAAGGGCAGCTCTTTCAAGCCAACGCTTAAGGTACTCTTTTTCACCATCTCCGAAATAGATAAGCCCCAGATCCGGAAGTTTATCATATCTGGGCACATGTCTCATCTGATTGCCGACGAACTGAAGATACATCGTTGCTATCGGAAGAATCCTGTCATAGATGTTCTTTCCTTTATGGTCGATAAATCCGAGTGCGGTATCAGAGATGACCCACATCTGGTCCGCATGTATGATCTTTTTAAGAATGATCTCATAATCATCCTTGACAGCGCATTCTCCCGGAGTTTTCAGCCAGCAATAATTGCATCCTATGCAGTGGCTGATATTCATGCTGCCGGCCTCTATGATCTCGATACCTTTCGCATTGCCGGGCAGATTTTTCTTAAGTTCATCGGTTACAGAGGTATCGGTAGTGGTATTTATGATCAGTATCATATCTGTCAGATTCCCCTTTCGTTCCTAACACAAACGTTTTATGTAAATGTGTTTATATAAACATGTTTATATTATGGCAACAGGTAAATTCTGTCAAGTGATGATATCGGAATTTCCAAAAAAGACCCGGAAGGAACTCATCCCTCCGGGCCTTTCAAACTGTGCAGAAATCATACACTTAATCAAAGGAAAACTTATCAAAAGAATATGCTTCTTCAGTCCGATCTGATACAAATTCAAAATAAACCGCATGCTTTCCCACTACACCGGTATTAAGCATTGCTGTTCCTTCATTCCCGGACTCATCTAAATCAACTGCGGCTATAATGCGGCCTTTGTATGAATCTATTCGAACAGTTACGGTTACTTTCTTCGCTTCTTCCATAACGACGGTCACGCTTTTGGGAGAATTATTTCCAAACTGAAGATATCTGAATCCAACCGTAGTTCCTGCAGTAATGTTTACTACAGGAGTTGAAATATCGTCTCTCTGCTCGTATCCGGGGCGGACATACGCTTTCTTTTTACTTCCGTAAATATGGCATGCGTATCCTGCGGAAATCCATTTTCTGGCATCCAATCCGTTTATGTGCGGTCCCTGGGATGTCATCTCAACCGGTTTTGAAGAGACGGGTTCGCCGTTCAGATACTTTATATCCCCGATATACAGTTTTCCATCCGATCCGAGTGCAACATCAACAGGCTCCAGCATTGCCTGCCTGGAATATTCGTTCGTTCCGGTCTGCCTGTGATAAAAGATGTACCACTTGCCGTTTACTTCCATAATGGAACCATGATTGTTTCCCCATTGATACGTCATACATCCGAGGCCTTCAGCGTCATGCAGGATTTCTCCGCCATTGAAGCTTATATCCCCGCCGTCATGGAAAGGTCCGAAAGGAGTATCACTTATTCTGTATGACAAAAATCCGTTACAGGGTTCAAACACTCCCAGTTCCGGAACAGGTTTTTCATATCGTTTGGAATATAAATAGACATATTTGCCAAGAACTTTTCTCGGGCTGGAAGCTTCGAAGAAGGCATCGATCAGAGAAATATGACCATCATCGACCGGATCCCAGGGACAGGTGGAATGTCCCAGAGGATTAGAGACAAGTGTACCTTCTTTTATGGTAGCCATATCACTTTCCAGTTCGGCAATATAACAGGGTGCAGCACATCCGCCCCAATATGCATATACTTTACCGTCATCATCAACCAGTACGCCGGGATCAAAGCCGAGCCTGGTTTCCACGGGATTTTCAAACGGACCGAACGGGCATTTTGAGGAAGCCACCACTACAAGGCTGCCACATTTTTCCGCAGCATACATGTAATACTTATCGCCCTTTTTAACCACATCCGGAGCATACAGTATTGAATCATAATGGGTTTCATAGCAAACACCGTGATATGTCCAGTCTGTAAGGTCGCTCACCGGTGCAGACCATGAAACATAGTTTCTTCCGCAATACTTGTCTTTTTCAATATCATGAGAACCATAAACAAAAACGCGTTTTTCACCGTTATATTCAAAAACACGGGGTTCTCCATCCGGAACATGCTCCCAGAGCGGCATATAGGGATTAGCACCTTTTATATATTCTTTCATATCATTCACCTCGCATTGTTTTGTCATACCCAAATCGCTATACGTTATTCTTCTTCATCAGAGATTCTGGAATATTGTGTAACCGTCGTCCCATCATCAACGATCAGTCTTCCGCCTATAAATACATAAGTGATCCCATTTACTCTTTCAGTATCTTCGGCATAATAGAAATTAAACTGATCGTAAGTATACTCTGTCTTTACTCCGTCAAGTTCAAAAGTTGCCGTTCCGTCTTCGCGGACGGTAAGACAGCCTTGCTGTCCCGTTTCGAGCAGTTCAAGAGTTTCTTCGTATGTCGCATCGCTTTTCGAAATCCCGACCCGCCGGTAGCATCCGGCCGGAACTTTACCTACCGTCGGATCATCCTCCCATTCATATGGGGAATAGCCGCTTGAATAAGTATCTGCTTCTTCGCTGCTTATATCATTATTATTTGCATTGTTACAGGAAGACAATAAAAAACAAATGACTCCTGCAGTAAATACGGTACAAAAAATTTTTTTCATAGATAATATCAATCTCAAAATGTATCTGTACTAACCGGTTACAAAATAAATAATACCATATCCTGCCACGAATCGGTTCCATATCAATAAAACAGGCATTTAACGATCAGTGCGTATGTTAAAATATATAAAAATACGTAAGAGAGCAAAAATAGTCGAGAGTAAAAATCCTGCGATAAAGTAATATAGGCTCACAAGGAGTTAAGCAGATGGACGAACAAAGAGAAGCGGTCAGGAAAATGCAGGAGTATATCCGGGAGCATATTCAGGATGATATCACAATAGGCGATCTTGCCGACGCATCGGCTTTCTCACCGTGGTATGCAAGACGATTGTTCCTGAAATATCTGAATATGACGCCGGCAGTTTACATCAGGCGCCTGAAACTGTCAAAATCCGCATTGAAACTGAGAGATGAACATGTGACCGTTCTGGACGTCGCCCTGGATCTGGGATTTGGAAGTGTTGACGGATACCAGAGGGCATTTCGAAGAGAATTCGGATGTAACCCGAAAGAGTATTCCTCAAGTCTCGTCCCTGTCTGGCTGTTTACCCCTTACTTAATTGAAAACAGATCATCCAAAGAAGGGAAAACAAGTGAAATGAGTGAAAACAAAGACATACGGAATATCTTTATCCAGGTAATCGAAAAGCCCGCAAGAAAAGTGATAATCAAGCGTGGCATCAAAGCAAACGAGTACTTCAGCTATTGTGAAGAAGTAGGCTGTGATGTGTGGGGACTGCTTACCAGCATCAAATCCATCAGCGGAGAGCCGGTGTGTATGTGGCTTCCCGAAAAACTGAGAAAGCCTGTGACAAACGAGTATGTACAGGGCGTGGAAGTGGAGAATGATTACAGCGGAAAGCTGCCGGAAGGGTTCGAGATCATAGAACTTCCGGCCGCAAAATATCTTCTGTTCCGAGGCGAGCCCTTTGCAGAAGAAGATTATGCTCAGGCAATCGGAGAAATATGGGATGCCGAAAAGAAATATGATCCGGCATTCATCGGATATGAGTGGGATGATGAAAATCCCAGGATCCAGTTGGAGCCCAGAGGTGAAAGAGGTTATATCGAGCTCGTACCTGTGAAGGAAAAGATATAAAACATGGAAAAAGGATAGGCATCTGCCTATCCTTTTTAGTCAATGTGATGTTCTATTCATTCAACAACGACGTCTGAGACAGCTACAAGGGCAGCCTCTCCGCTTATGCTAATTCGCCCGGCTGTCACTTTTCTATCTCGCCATCCCAGTCCAAAATACCGCCAAACTCGTAAATGTTAGTATAGCCGAGTGCCGCAAGCTTAGAAGAAGCTTCCTTGCTTCTGCGTCCGCTTCTGCAATACAGCTTATTGCTCCGATCAAGGCGCAGCATATGCAATCAATCGCTAACTTTTTCTTTGAATTTTTAATTATACTGTCCATAAATATTACACATCCATAGTGACGCCATAGGGATATCCGTTATCTCCCGGGACGGATAACACGCCTCTCGGCTCGTTTCTATATCTCAATCCTGCCTGATGATCTCCACGATTTCTCCGATATACATATCGTGCGGTGATCAACGCCCACTTCTTATCGAATACGCTTAAGATATCTGTCTTAAATTCCATCGTTATCATCCTCCATTTTTATACCGGTTCCGGACGCTACAAGAAATATTAGTCACATATGTAAAAATCAAGAAGAATAAATTCTTTATCTTTATATATGATGCGACACTCAGACCATAAATACCCATATGCAGAATAAGTACCGTCTGCCCACACAAGATAATAACAATCAGAGTTTTGCACTATGCGCAAGAGACCGGCTGATATCTCATCATCAATATGCCATTCCCTGCATATTCCTTCCATATCCGTTAACGGATCATCAATCATCTTTAACGATACATTATCATCCTTTGCAATAACTTTATTTTTTACCAGTATTTCTTTTAACGCGCCCAAATCAGACAAAGACATGGGCACATGATCACAAGAAAAGAGAAAAGAGACTTGACCTTCTTCGTATGCTATTTTCTTCTCTAATTCCTTAAGTTCGGCTAACATAGTTCTTCCTTTAAATCTCTACCATCATTTTTATACCATTGGGTATGATCTCAAATCCCAGTTTTTGATAGAAACCTTCTTTACCCTTAGCTGATACTCCACCAATAGTGGTGAACTTTCCGGTGGAAGAATGCAAGATTACATATTCAACCAAATAATTAACAATCTTCCTTCCTATTCCCTGTCCTTGATACTCAGGTATTTCAAAATCTTATGGTCCACTCAAAGTCTACTTAAAGTCTACTTTCAAAGTGTACTTGCTGTGATATTCATAGCAAGTTATCCTGGAAGTTATGAATTCATCTCATCAACAACGTCCGCCGGCTTTACAGTCATTTCTACCCATGCCGGAATAAAACCGCTTTTTGCCGCATTTCTGGCGGATCTGATGTTTGACCATGCAGAGCAATAAAACGGAACCTTTCCCCGATTTAGAATCTCTTTTGCCAGTTTGCTAGTCAGTGCTGATGCAATCCCTTTTTGCCTGTATTCCGGCAGAACGTCTATGCCTATCTGCCACATTTCATCGCAATCTGCTGAACATGCCGCAAACCCAATCAATCTGCCATTATCGAATGCTCCAATACCCAGCATATCCAGATGGCTGCGATCCTTACATAGTGCATTACTCCATTCAGGCAGATACAAATTCTTGAAATCCTCCTGAACCAGTATGTGCGTTTCATATAAGCACTCCGCATCAGGAATTTTGTTTACATCAGGAAGATAATATTCAGCCATGAAACATACCTTATGCCCCCGCTCTAACAGTCTATCATTGAGCCAGTGCACATTTGGCGTTTCAAAGCAATGATAAAACTCAAACTTGCCTATATACTCCGTTACCAGATCCGATACATCTTTTGTTGTAGCCACAACGATATTACTTCCATAGGAAACAAAATTACATATGATTGGTTCCTTATAATACTTTCGCGCATTCTTGCCTAAACAAAATGGCACAATAACATTCTTATCTGAAAGGAAATCATGCGCCTGGCAGCCTATATCCTCTGCAGACTGCTTCAATGCGATCTCCTTTATCTCACCATTATTCATTACTTAAAACCTCATTGTTATTTCTCTATCACCGGCATACTCATGTATTTCATTTTCATCGCCTATGTGGATAGGTCTTAGTGTCAATCGTTTTGTTTTTATCTCCATTTGTAGTATCCCGTTCGGTCAGTAGTCAGTTATGATGAAATACAATTGTTTCCCATTCTTTCCTCAGTATCTCCATCTCCACTACATTCCATGGGTCTTTCTTAACAATCTCCGTGTTATGAAATCCTACTTTCTTATAACATGCATGTGCACGACTATTATTCTCAAAAACCCCGATCGTGATCTTTTCTACTCCAAGGATCTCAAAGGCATATTTCATCCCAAGACGGAGCATCTCTGTGCCATAGCCTTTTCCACGGATATTCCCGTCAACGATGACCCAGCCAAACCTCAATATCTTATTGTCACCGTTAAGATATCTCATGATAAAGTGCCCGACGATACCGCTTTCATCAAAGGCGACCCATGGATAGAAATTGTCCTTTTCCTTGCAAAGGCCGTTCTTATTCATATATACATCGTCTATGATATCTCCATTAATTGGAAACTCACCGAAGAGTTCCCCGCCCCATTTCATAAAGGTATCCTTGTCCTGTACCCACTGTTCGATTATCTCGGCATCAGCTTCCTTATACTGTCTGAGTCTTAACATAATATCCTCCGACTCCTGATATATCTATCAATTATTTTACAAACTACCGATTCTCTTTAAATCCCCATCTTGCATTTAACTGGAATATATTTTCCGATTTTATGTTCCACGATCCCAACAAATTGGAATTTGTATCACAGAACCATCAGCAATGTTCCGGCTCCAATCAGGATACACCCTATCACTGACTTAAAAGTAAATTCTTCATGCAGAAAAACAAACGCCAGTATCAGCGTAATGACAACGGACAACTTATCAATCGGGACGACTTTTGAAGCGTCTCCCATCTGCAAGGCCTTGTAATAGCAAAGCCATGAGGCACCAGTAGCAAGGCCGGACAGAATCAGGAAAATCCAGCATTTTGGGCTAATGTCTTTTATTCCGGCTTGCTGATGAGTAATAAATACCATTCCCCATGCCATGATAACAACAACCATCGTACGGATCGCAGTAGCCAGATTCGATCCGACACCTTCAATTCCTATCTTTGCCAATATTGATGTCAGTGCGGCAAAGATTGCCGAACCAAGCGCTAATAAAAACCACATAGTGATACTCCTTCAAATTCCGATTTTAACGTCCACGTCACCTTGCAAAAGTTGAATTGCCTGTTCAACGGTTATAATCTTTGCATAGCGCCTTCCCCACATAAATTCATTATAATACTTATAAGCGGTTTCCTTATCAAAGTATGGATTGTCATATGTTGAGTTTGTGTAGGACGGAACAAGCATATTGAATCCCTTCTCAAATCCGCTTTTGATTGTTGCATCCATACAATAATCCGTTGATACACCTATCGTTATAATATCCTTTTCACCATTAGACTGTAGGTATTCCGTTAATCCGGTCATAGGGTGGAATGCGCTGTTTACATTCTTTTCGAAGCGCCTTTCGTCTTCTCGCGGAGCAAATTCCTCATATATCTCATAGTTGTCCGTAGCCTTATCAAGATCAGTTCCCGGGCCGTCATCATGTTGAACATAAACAACCTCAACATTGTTTTCCCGTGCGATAGTAATCAGTTGTTTGATATTATTTCTCACGGTTTCAAATGCATATAACCTCTCGTCAAAACAGCCCTTTTGGGTATCAACTACCAACAGAATCATTCATTACCTCCTTATTGAGAAAAACTGGAATTTGTCTTAGTCAATAATATTGTGAGTTATCAATCCATTGTGAAATCTGTTGTAATCTCTAATATATTTTCACTATTGTTTAATATACTTACAAGTCTTTCGTCTAAATCCGGGTTATTATCCCGACAATCAACTACTCCATACTGACTTCTGACAGGGAAAGCAAGCTGTTCTTCCTCAATACTAAACTCCGCATGTACATTTGTCTTGTTTCCACGGTCATCAAGCCTTATCCATTTGCTCTGTTCTTCTATATACACGGTATATTAATGCGTGGATTATATATCCTTCGCTATCATCATCGTCTGCTCTTGTCAATATCACTCAAATTGCGAAGCTACCAGTTTAAGATTGTTTCTTATCGGCAGATGCTGAGGACAGATTCTCTCGCACTTTCCACATCCTATGCAGTCACCCGGTTTGCCATATACCTGAGTAAGCCTGTCATAGTATTCGCCCTGAGGAGTAAATGGTTTACCTTTATATTCCTGCATCTCAGCATTATAAACAGAAAAATACTTTGGTATCGGTATATTTTTAGGGCATCCGTCCACGCAGTATGCACACCCTGTACAAGGTATAGCTATGCTTGAATTTATCAAATCCGTTACTTTCTTTATGATGTCCATCTCTTCAGCGTTCAATGGAATAAAATCCTTCATATACCCTGTATTATCTGTCAGCATGTCCATATTTCCCATACCGGAAAGAACCATCTTTACATTTGGCTGACTTGCTGCAAATCTGATTGCCCAGGATGCGATCGACATATCAGGCGCATGATCCTTAAACAGCTTTTCAACCTCCGGCACTACGTTAGACAGTGTTCCGCCTTTGACAGGCTCCATAACGATCACCGGCTTACCGTGTTTTTCACACACTTCATAACATTTTCTTGACTGTATTACCTCACTCTCCCAGTCAAGGTAATTGATCTGGAGCTGAACAAATTCCACTTCAGGATGATCTGTAAGTATCCTGTCCAAAAGGTCTGCCCTGTCATGATATGAAAAGCCCATATGTCTGACATATCCCGCTTTCTTCTTGTCAGCCAGCCATTCAAAGCATCCAAATTTCTGATACTTCTTATAATGGTCCTCTCCGAGGTCATGAAGAAGGTAGTAGTCAAAATAATCCACCCTTGTTTTCTCAAGCTGGGTATTAAATACTTTCTCTCTTTCTTCCTCACTGTTAAAGAATCCTGAGTGAAGCTTGGTGGCCAGTGTAAATTCGTTTCTGTTATGTCTGCTTACCAGTGCTTCACCGGCAGCATCCTCACTCTTGAACCCACAATACATCCAAGCAGTATCAAAGTAAGTAAAGCCTTCGGATATAAAGTAATCCACCATCTTCTTGGTAAGCTCAATATCGATGTTTCCAAACTTTCCGGATGTAGCAAGTTCAGGAAGTCTCATCATTCCGAAACCAAGTTTCTTCGTGTTTTCACCAAAAACATTCTCCATGTCTCCTCCGCCTCTCTTTTTTATTTCTCCCTTTTTACAAAAGTGTTTCTATATGTACAAACTTGAAGTTATCTGACAGACTGCCATTCCTCTTTGGAAAGGCATGTTATGTGTTCCGTTCGGAGAACGCCCTCTATGGCACAGGGCACATTATAGGCCGTATGATGATAATGAAAACCGCACTTCTCCTGAACACGCTTTGACTTTTCATTCCCATCAAAGTAACCACACCATATTTTATTAAGTTTCAGGTTTTCAAAACCGTAGCGCATCAATTCCCTGACTGCTTCCGGTATCAGCCCTCGTC